>JBCCZC010000207.1:0-9816 GCA_039188505.1 Pseudomonadota bacterium
GGGGGAGCTGATCTCCGAATCGCCTGCGCGGGCGCGCCGGCCCCGGCGCCACACCCTCAGCGGCACGATCGAGGGCATGCCAGCGGACCAGGCTCTGGAGGCCGTACTCCGAACCTTCGGGCTCAGGCATCGGATCGACGGGGAACGACTGATCGTGGAAGCTGCAGACGAATTGGGATGAAAACCGGGGGCTGGCTGCTGCTCGCGGCCATCGCGTGTTTTGCCGCCCACGGGCGGCCGCTGGTCGGCGTTCCCCTCGCCGAGGCGCTCGATCGGCTTGCGGACGCCGGCGACCTTCGGGTCATCTACAACTCCGAACTCGTCGCCCCCGGGTTGATCGTGGGCGCCGACCCCGAAGGCGACGATGCGCGGGCCCGCCTCTTTGCGCTCCTGGAGCCGTTCGGCCTGACGATCGAACCCGGTCCCCGAGACCGGCTCCTGGTGGTCCGGCTCCCCGAGGTCGAGGCGACCCTCGTACCACTGCGCGGCATGGCGCTGGATGCGGTGAGCGCGCTGCCGGTCGCCGGCGTCCGCGTCGCCGTCTATCCTGGGGCCCGAGTCGTCCGCACCGGGAAGGACGGACGCTTCGAGATCCCGGTCGCCCCGACCCGCTTGACCGTCTTCGGCTCCGGTCCTGCCCACATCGAGCAGCACGTCGACGTCGAGACTGCCGCGATCGATGAGACGCTGGAGCTTCGCCTCCAGCCGCTCGTATCGAGCCTCAATCCCATCACCGTGACGGCCAGCCACTACAGCCTGCGCTATGACGACCCGACCCGATCCCAGTACCTGACCCGGCAACAAGTCGATCGGCTCCCGCACCTTGCGGACGACGTGTTCCGCGCCGTACGGCTGCTTCCGGGCGTGGCCAGCGGGGATTTCAGCGCGGCCAACCACGTGCGCGGCGGCGCCGCCAACGAGCTGAGCGTCGAGCTGGACGGGCTGACCCTGCACCAGCCCTATCACCTGAAGGACCTGCTCACGATCTTCAGCGTGATCGACTCGAACGCGATCGACGGGGTCGAGTTCTACTCGGGCGTCTTCCCGGCCCAGTTCGGCGACGCCAACAGCGCCGTGCTGGCCGTGGATTCGATCACGCCCGGCGAGAACCGGGGCCGCCTGGGCGTGAGCTTCATCAATGCCTTCGCCCAGGGCAACGGCACCCTGGGCGACAACGGCTGGTGGCTGGCTTCCGCCCGGACGGGCTACCTCGACGTCGTGCTCAGCTACATCGACAGCACCAGCGGGCTCGACCCGAGCTACGTCGACATCCTCGGCAAGGTGGGTTGGGACCTCGGCTACGACACGCAGTTCGAGATCAGCACGCTCATCGCCGTGGACGACTCGGTCTTCCGCGAGGAGGACCTGTTCGAGTTCACGCTGGACGAGGTTGACGGAGAGTTCCTCGATGCCTATCTGTGGGCGAACCTCGACCACCGATGGACCGACGTTCTCACGTCCCGAACGATGCTCTTCGTCGGCACCCTGGACCGCGAGAGCATCGGCATCATCAACGAGCCGCTCACCGTCGGCTTCGAGTTCGACGATCGAACCTTCGACTTCTACGGCGTGGAGCAGTCGTTCACCTGGGAGGCGCCGAGCTGGCGGGTGACCGGCGGTGTCGAGCTGCAGCATCAGACCGTGGACTACGAGTACCGCTCGGCCTACGAGCCCGGCCCGGTGGCGGTCGAGCCGACACCGCCGCAGAACATCGAGGTGCTCGCCTCTCCCTCCGGCAACGTCTATGGGGCCTACGCCACGGCCCAGTTCGATCTCTCCGATGCCTGGCGCGCCGAGCTTGGCGCCCGCTACGACCGGCAGGAATATCTCGAACCGTCGGACGACCAGGTCAGCCCCCGCGCGAACCTGCTCTGGCGCGTCGCCGAGCGCACGCGTATCCGGGCCGGCTGGGGCCAGCTTCACCAGGCGCAGGGCATCGAGGAACTTCAGGTCGAGGTGGGCCTGGACACCTTCTTCCCTGCCCAGCGCGTGGAACAGGCGGTCCTCTCGCTGGAGCACCGCTGGGAGAACGGACTCGAGTTCCGCACGGAGGCGTATGACAAGGATTACTCGGACCCGATTCCCTACGTCGATCGCCTCTTCGACGATCACGAGGTCCTGGGGGATCTGAGCAGCGACCGGGTGTTCGTCGAGCCCGACGCCGCGCGGGCGCGCGGCATCGAGGTCAGCCTGCGTGATTTCCAGCGCGAGAACTTCCGCTGGTGGGCCAGCTACACCTACTCGGAGGCCGAGGAGCGCATCGGCGACGCATGGGTGCCGCGGAACTGGGACCAGCCCCACGCGGTGAACGTCGGGGTGTCACTGGATGCGGCAGCCTGGACCTTCACCTTCGCCTGGCAGTACCACACGGGCTGGCCGGTCACAGCCGTGCAGCGCACGCCGGGTGAACCGCCGACGGTCGGCGAACGTAACGTCGATCGTCTGGGGGGCTACCATCGCCTCGACGTGCGTGCGAGCCGGACGATCCCGCTGCCCAACAGCACCCTTCAGCTCTATGTTGAGGTTCTGAACCTCTACAACCGCAAGAACGAATGCTGTCGCGAGGTCTTCCAGTTCCGGTCGAATCAGCAGCAGCGTTCCTTCGAGGTCTCCGAGCAGTGGCTGCCGTTCACGCCGTCGCTCGGAATCAAGTGGGAATTCTGAAACTGCGGATCGGATCGAGATCGGCTGGCGAACGAGCCTGCAGTCGTGGCAGCATCCGCCCATGTCATCTCGCGCACCCCTCTGCCTGATCGCCTGCGCTAACGCCCGAGACCTCGTCAAAGGAATCGGGCGGCGACTCGGTGTCGAGCCCATCCCCGGTGAGGACGTCTGGTTTCCCGCCGGCGAGGGCAAGTTCGTGATCGGCACCAACATCCGGGGCGGTGACGTCTACATTCTCCAGCGCGCGCTCGCGCCCGGTTCCGAGCGGTCGATCAGCGAAGGGTTTCTCATGGCCCTGCATGCCGCCGACGCGGCCCGTCTCGCCGACGCCCAGCGGATCACGCTCGTGCTCCCCTATCTGCCGGGAACCCGCCAGGACAAGCGCAAGGCCTCCGTGCGTGAGGGCGTCAGCACCGGGCTGTTCGCGCGCATGATCGAGGCATCGGGCGTGTCGATGGTGATCACGGCCGAGCCGCACTCCGAGGAAATGGTCGCGGCCTACGACCCCCGTCTGTGCGTGATGGAAAGCGTGAGCATTTCGCGCGCCTTCGCCACGTTTCTGGATGAAAAGGGCCTGGTCGGAGACGTTGTGGCGTCACCGGATGTCGGCGGCCTCGAGAACGCTCGGGAGTACGCACAGATCCTGAAGCGCGATCTTGCCGCCCTGTCCAAGGAACGCGACTACAGCCGGACCAGCACCGTGCTGAAGACCACCGTGCTGGGCGATGTCCGGGGTAAGGATATCCTGCTCGTCGACGACATCGTGGATACCGGGGGTAGCGTGGTCTCCGCCGTCCATGCGCTGTGGGAACGCGGCGCCGGGAACGTGGTTGTCGCAGCGGCACACGCCATCATGTCCGACCCGTCCTGGGAGCGCATGGCGGGGCTCGAAGCCGAGGCCCGTGACCGCGGTCTGCGCTTCGCGATGGCGGGCACGTGTTCGGTCCAGCACGAGAACCCGCCGCCGTGGTTCCACACCTTTTCGCTGGAGCCGCTACTCGCAGACGTTATCAGCCGGATCAATACCCGGGGCAGCGTCCGCGCCGTCGAGGGCGGCTAGCGCCTCGATTCAGCTGGCCGGCCGTGGGCTGGAGCGGCAAACCGCATCGTGATCGCCTGCGGTCATCGAGGCAGCGATCCGTCCGTCCCGAGGCCGCAGCGTTGGTCGGAAAAACAGCGATGATCGTCCCACCGCGTTGCGGCAAGCTGCGTGCTTCAGCGCACTGTCCCCGGTGCGCAGGGGTACGACCGGACGCAGCCAACGCCGCTACAGCAGGATCTCGAGGCCGATCGGAACGATGATGAGGGTAGCGATCGCGGCCGCGGCGATCCGGACCCCGGACCGGGGTGGCGATGCCGGTCCGTCGGGATGAAGCTTCAGGCCGAGCAGCGGCCGGAGCGGCATGACGCGTCGCGCGACCTCGTAGGTCAGCACGCAACCCGCGAAGGTGCCGAGGACCACAACCAGGGGCTCGAGCACCGGGCCCAGCTCGACAGCGGCCACGCTGAAGGCGAGGACGATGATCAGCGTCTGATGGACGAGGTAGAACGGATAGATGCCCGGTGACAGGTAGGGGAGCCACGGGTGCGGGCGGTTCAGATGCTCGTAGGCGTAGCCGAACAGTGCGGCCAGCCAGAACCAGCGGTTGAATTGATCGAGCACGGTCACCCCGATCCCCCCGATCGTCGACAGTTGTCCACCGGATCCCACCCAGAGGATATGAAAGCCGACGAGGAAGAGGGCGTAGGTGATGCACGCAAGTCCCAGGGCCCAGTGTCGCCAGCGCCGCAGGGCGTCCCAGACGCGGTCCTGGAACGTCATGAGGTAGCCGAGCAGGAAGAACGCCAGGCCGAGCGCGTCCCGGTGCCCGTCCTCGCCGAGCCGGGGAAAGGCGGCAAGATCCAGCGCCGCGAGGCAGGTGGGGATGGCAACCAGAACGGTTGCACCACCCGCCGGCAGCCACAGGCGGTGGAGCCAGGGCTGGCGGGCAAGCCAGCCGACCAGCGGCATGGCCAGCAGCAGCACCAGGGTGAAGGTCCACAGCTCGCGCAGGTACCAGAGGTGATTGACGTCGACGTGCGGCCAGATGCCGGCGGTGTAGCCATCGAAGATCGCGCTGTCGAGGTCGAGGAACTGGCGATAGAAGTGCCAGTAGCTGCCGCTGAAGTCGCCGGCGGCGCTCATCTCGACCCAGAGCTGCGGCGGCACGATCACCCAGACGCCGAAGGCCAGCGGCAGGAGAAGCCGCACCGTGCGCGACCTCAGGGTCTCCAGCCAGCCGGCCTTGCGGAAGATGTAGGCCGTCGCGATGCCCGAGATCATCCACAGCAAGGCCATCCGCCAGGGGTTGACCAGCAGCATGAGGTTCTGGAGCAACGAGCTCGTGTGGACGCTCTTGAAGTGGAAACCCCAGTCGGCCACGTAGAGCATCCCGATGTGGTAGAGAATCAGAAGCGTGAAGGCGAGGATGCGAAGCCAATCCAGGTCGTAACGTCGGTGCGTCATCGAGGGCCATCGGTTGCGGTCGACGGCTCCAGTCTTGGCTCTGGAGACCCCCGATGCACCGGCAGAGGGCCGGACTGCCGCCGTCGAGGGACGAATGGCGGAGCCGGGTGACGAACGCAGGTGACGACTTGAGCGCCTCCCTGTTCCCTCACGCCCCCGACATCCATCGTCGCGGACGGCGGCGAGAATTCGCCGATCTACCTTGACCTTGAACCCGTCGCCGACGGTAACGCGTTCGTCGGCTGAGCGGGTCCGGCGGTGGCTACAGCTGCTGAGTCCGACCGGCCTCGGCTGGGCAAGCGCTGCTCGTTCGGTGGGTGAGCGAGAAGGCGGCTACCTCGGCGGGTCGCTGTGCGCGATGGTACGCCGCGCGCGCCTTCCAGACCCGCAGATAGCGGTAGAACGGTACGGTTGGATAGAGGTGATGCACGAGGTGGTAGTTCTGCGAGAGCAGCAGCGGAGTCAATAGACGCTCGAGGCCAACCCGATTCGAAGTCGCTTCAAATGGCGCGTCGCCGGCGCGTTTCTCGTGCGGATAGTGCGGCAGGAAGTCGAACGCCAGCGCGAGCAGGAACACGTTCAGGCGCGATGGCAGCAGGAACAGCAGCAGATACTCGACCAGCCAGCCCTGGCTGATGACGAGGGTGATCAGGGCAACACCGAGCAACACCGCGGCCAGGAACTCTCGTCGTTCGCCAACGGGCCGGCTCCCGAACACGTCCGGGCGCAGATAGAGCACGAAGTAGCGCAGATCCAGCGTCGCCCAGCGAAGCGGCAGCGTGAGCGGATGCCCGCGACCGCAGTACAGGTCGGGATCGCGGTCGGGGTCGTTGGTGAAGCGGTGATGCTGCATGTGCACGAAGCGGAACATGCGAAAGACCGGCAGGGGAAACAGGAACAGGGTCGCGAGCCGGCCGATCCCGTCGTTCACCGGTCGGATGCTGCTCACCGCGTTGTGGGATGCGTCGTGCGCCACGGTGAATGCAAGATAGAAGGCCACGGTGTTCGCACCGACCATGAGTGCCACACCGATCGCGCCGGTGAGAAACGCCGCGGAAGCAGCCAGAAAGAGCGTCCCTGAGGCCACCATCAGCAGCAACGTCGGCCACGCGATCTTCGGTCGAGTGGTCAGGGCTTTGAAGCGATCAGGGTCGTCTTGCGGAAACGCCTGACTCATGGGGAATTCCTCCGGCAATACGCAGGCAAGGTTAGCCGGCGTCCCCTTGACCCACGAGCGCGGACGCTGCCAAAGTGGGGGGACATTTACTGCCAACGACACCGTGAGCCAAGGCTTCCTTTCGACTACCTACGCTCGAATCCTGTTCCGGCACCTGCAACTCGATGAGCGCTCGGGCGAGCCATTCTTCCGGAATACCGGACTGACCTACGCAGCACTGATGCAGCTCGATCGCCACGTCTCCTGGGCGGAGCAGCAACAGCTCTTCGGCAACGCGCTCGAGATCCACGGCAGGCCTGGGCTCGGGCTCTCGGTCGGGACCGCGCTGCAGATCGCCTCTCACGGTCCGCTCGGCGTGGCCGCGATGGCCAGCGCCGATCTCGGTTCCGCGCTGCGGGTCTTCGAGCGCTTCGCCACCACGCGGGCCCGGTTTGTCGAGATCCGGCTCGAGGACCGTCCCGATAGCCTGCGAATCGTGTTCGCCGAACGCATCCCGCTGGGGGCTTTGACTGAGTTCCTCACGGAGTCCGTGGTCTCGGCGATGGTCTCGGCGATCGCCTTCTTCGCGGGTCAGACGCCCTTCGACGGAACCATCCGCCTCGCCTACCGGGCACCCTCCCATGCGGAGGACTACCGGCGGCATTTCGGGGTGGCCGTGCAATTTGGCGCACCGCGGACCGAGATTGTCCTCGCCCGTCCGTTACTCGACCTCCCCTCACCCGTCGCCGACCCGCGGCTCCATCGGGAGGCGCTGGCCCAGTGCGAGCGGGCGCTCGAGGCCTTGAGCGAACCGCTACCGACGATCGCTTCCAGGGTCGAGCGGCTGTTCGAGGAGAATCCGGGACGTATCTGGGGGCTCGACGAGGTCGCCTCGCACCTCCACATGAGCTCGCGATCTCTGATTCGGAAGCTCCGGCGGGAGGGCACGCGCTTCGTCGAACTTCGCGACCGGCAGTTCGAGCGCCTCGCCCGCGACTATCTGCGCGAACCCGGTCTGAGCGTCGCCGAGATCGGCGCCCTGATGGGCTTCAGCGACACGTCCAGCTTCCGCCGGTCCTTCAAGCGCTGGACCGGTATGACCCCGGCGGCGTTTCGCGCGGGCCTGGCCCAGCGGTCGGCAACGGCCCGACGCAAGCGGTGAAGCCTCGAAGCCAGCTCCGCCGCCGCGGCAGATCATGAAGGCGAGCCATGGCGCACCGCGAAGACGGTAAGCTGAAGGGAGTCATTCAGGAGGCCACGACCGTGCGGAAGATCACGCCCTATCGGACCAAGCGCAACGCGGTGAAGGCGCTGGACAACGGCGGGCGGCTGTTCAATCTACTGACCCACGCCGACGACGGCCGGATCTCGGCCGCGGAGCTGGGCAAGGCCGCCGGCATCATCGGTGATCGCCAGTCCATGTTCCTGCACCTGGACATGGCGCTCGCGCCGCTCGACGATGCCCGCGTCCGCGAAGTCCGCTCCATGCTCAGCGATAAGCTGAAGGCTGCTTACAAGCGCAAGGGACCGCGGCAGGCGACCCCCGCCGAGGGACGATCGATCGAACCGGGTCGGGCCATCATCGTCGTGGGCGTGCCCCGGCACGTGGACGAGAAGGCGGGGCTGTCGGGCTTCATCACCGTGCCGATGACGACCGGCAACGTGACCACCATGATGATGGTCCCGATCTTCGAGCAGTACGATGTCTACGAGGTCAGTGACCCGGAGGTCGCGGGCGCTCTGCTGGTAACCGCACCGAAGGGCAAGCGGTCGCTGGAAGTAGTCCCGACGCGGTTCGGCGGCGTGGTCAAGGTCTTCGAGGAGGGTCAACGCAAGCGCCACGATCGCTATCTCGAGGCCCGTTTCTACACGCCTCTGGACCCTTAGGCTGGCGGATCGCACCAGATACTGGCGAGGACGACGCCGCCGAGGCAGCCCTCGAACGCCGGATCCGCGTTTTATGCGGCGATAAGGCAGCTGGAACGTTTCTTGCTTCAGTATGTCTGGACAGTATCTGGTGGAGAAGATCGATGAACAAGAAGCAGGCGAAGAAGCGGATCAACGAATTGAAGGTTTTCTACGCGCACCTGGTGTCGTACGTCGCCGTCAGTGTCTTCCTCTTCGCCATCAACATGCTGACCAGCCCCGGTTTCTTCTGGTTCCTGTTCCCGGTGCTCGGCTGGGGTATCGGCATCGCTATCCATGCCGGCCTGGTATTCTGGACGGGCCACGACTGGGAACGGCGGAAGATGGAGGAACTCACGGGCCTGAAGGAAACGCGCGATGAGCTCCAGAAGCTCGCCGAGCGCACCGACACGCTCGCCCGGATCATGGCGAGCGTCGACTGGGAGAAGATCGATCCCGAGCTCCGCGGCACCCGCCAGAACCTGGACAACGCGCGAGCGCAACTCGTGAAGCTCCGGGAAGAGGGCGACCCGACCGGTCAGGAAGAGCTTGCCCGCGAGATCGCGAAGATCGAGGAGTTCGTCACCAGCCCGCGCTTCGATTTCTACGAACTCGCCGCCGAGGATCGTCCGAAGAACTGACGGAGTTGGGTGAGCAGGCCCAGAGCTAATCTCACGGCGCGGAGACAGCTCAGATTCAGTCCGATTGACCCAGTACTGGCTCGAACTCCGACGTTTCTCTCTCCATGCAATGCCGGCCGCGGCGACATCGCGGCCGGACCGTTCTCTACTACCTTGCCGATACCAATATCGGATCCCCCCAGCCGGCCAGTCTAAGATCGATCGGGGTTCAACTGACCTATTTCTTCAACAAGTCTCTGCAGCGACTCCTCCAGATCAGCATCTGTGCCAGACAAATGCAAAAGCCCCGAAAGAAGCGGCGCTTTTCTCGCCAACTGCCTCTGGGTAACACCGTCGTTCAGGACGAACAACCTCAGTTCTTTCCGACGCCGCTTGTCCATGAGGAAGTCGCGCTCATCCGATGCCCAGCTGGAATTCAAGTACTCCTTCGTGAGGAGAAGAATCGCAGTGCTTGCGTTGATCATGGCAACCTCAACCTGCCGTGCAATGGGCTCGCCCGGATCGAACTGCGCGTCGTACACCACGTTTAGCCCCTTCTCGCCCAAGGTATCAACAATGTTCCGAGCCTTCTTCGCATTATCTTTAGTGTATGAAAGGAAAGTCGTGCCAGGTGTTCGTCGCACCTTTCTCTCCGACCGTTTCCTGATCGCGCCGCCCATGGCCAGAAGGTAACGAGTGGCTAGCCGGGGGTATGACGTGTTGTCCATCAGGCCAGTCCTGAGTGCCTCGTGGTCCTCCTTGACCATTGCGATTCGGCCCTTCTTCTGCGGCTGAACCTTGACTCGCAACATGATCATCGCCAGCTGCACCTCTGGTTTCTCGACTATGAAAGTATCGGAAGCATCGGCGAAGAAGCGGATCAAGTATTCCTTACATTCCCCCGATTGCTCCGTGAGCGCCGGGGGAACGAGGACCTCTTGTGTGAAGAGAAAATTCACCAGCGA
>JBCCZC010000208.1:0-9796 GCA_039188505.1 Pseudomonadota bacterium
CCTCACGCTCCTGCGGGTGCTGGTGCCGTTCGAGGGCTTCAAGCGGGTGATCCGGCGCTGGCTGGCAGCACTGGCCGAGAGCTGGATCGGCGTGAACAGCGTCGTCATCGGGGCGCTGGCACGGATCCGCTGGGACGTGGCGCTTCCGGAGGACGTGTCACCGGCAAACAGCTACGTCATCTGCTGCAACCACCAGTCCTGGGTCGACATCCTCGTGCTGCAGAAGATCTTCAACCGGCGGGCGCCGTTCATGCGTTTCTTCATCAAGCAGCAGCTGATCTGGGTCCCCTTCCTCGGCTTGGCCTGGTGGGCCCTCGATTTCCCGTTCATGCGGCGCTACAGCAAGCAGCAGCTCGTGAAGAACCCCGAATTGCGCGGCCGCGACCTCGAGTCGGCTCGGGTCGCCTGCGAGAAGTTTCGCGACATGCCCGTTTCGATGATGAACTTCATGGAGGGCACGCGGTTCACACCGGCAAAGCATGCGAAACAGAAATCGCCGTACCGAAACCTGCTCAAGCCACGCATTGGTGGTCTGGGTCAGGTCCTGTACTCGCTCAACGATCAGCTGCGAGGCATGCTGGACGTCACGATCGTCTACCCCGGCGGGCGACCGACCTTCTGGGAGATGGCCACCGGCCGGATCCCCGAAATCATCGTCCGAGCACGCGTCGTCGAGCTGCCCACGGACCTCCTCGGGGTGAATTTCCGCGAGGATTCGGAGCGGCGTGAGGCGCTGGAATCCTGGACCGCAGGCCTCTTCGCCGAGAAGGATGCGCTGATCGACGACCTGCTGGCAGGTCGCGACGCCGCGGAGCCGCCAGGACGCGCAGCCGCCTAGGCCTCCGGCGCGTCGTAGCGCGTATCGCGGCCGAAGCGTTCGACGACCACGCGCTGGCGCCGTCGACTGACCGGTACGACGGTCCCGTCATGAAGCTCGCACAGGTAGCCCTTCGAGCCGCGCCGCACCCGACGCACGTGCCGGTCGGCCACCCACCAGGATCGGTGCACCTGGATGCCGCGATCGCCGAGCCCATTCATCGCCCGCGTCAGGCTCGAGAGCACCATGACCTCGCCCAGGGTCGTCCGCACGTGGACATAGTTCAGCTCGGCCTGCAGCGAGATCAGATCCGTACCGAGGCGCTCGGGCACCAGCGCGAAGATCGCCGCCGGCGGTAATTCCGGCTCGACCTCCGGGCTCTCGCCCGGGGGCGCGGGAGGCGCGGCGACCGCCCTGCCGGAACCACCAAATGCCGGTACGGTCAGGTTGACCAGCAGCCAGATCAGGACGAATTCCGGAACCAGCTCCAACCATTCTACGAGCAGCGAACCCCAGAGCCCCGACGACTCCAGCGCCATGAGCCAGGCCGGGTCGTCCTCGACCACCTCGGCGCCTGGAAAGAGACCTTCGAGCAGCACCGCAACAGGCGCGAAGAACAGCGACGCCACGAGCGCCGCGAGCACGACCCGCACCGGTCCTGCCAGCGCCTGGACGCCCGGAAGACGATTCAGCAGCAAGGTGACGCCTGTGAGCAGCAGCAGCGCGAGACCGACGTGTACGCCCCAGAACGCGAAGCGTGGCAGCAGTGTCAGCGCGGCCGAGCTTGCCGGAGCGAGCTCGGTCAGCACAGCGGCAAGCCCCAGCCACCAGGCAAGCAGGGTCGTTCTTTCGTTCAGGACCATGGGGAATAAACGGTCCGGCAGCGGCCGTCCCGGAAACGTGAGCGAAACTCCGCCAGCCACTCATCCCTCAGGCCGACCGTTGATCCAAGTGTCTGAATAAATTCACGAACAATCAATTGTTCGGCGGAAAAATCGGAGCCTCCGCAACCCCAGGAGACTGCCCTAGATGAAACTACGAAGCCCCGCCTTGCTCGCCCTCGTACTCGCCTCGACCCCCGCCGCCGAGGCCGAAGACAGCGGCTGGTACGTCCGTGCGATCGCCGGCTACAACACGCTCTCCGACGAGACCGTGCGTCACTCGACCGGCGAGTTCGCCGGCGAAGCCTCCTTCGGCAGTGGCTTTGCCGGCGGCGGGGCCGTGGGCTACGACACGGGTCCATGGCGCTTCGAGGGTGAGATCCTCTACCGCAGCGCCGACCTCGACCGCCTCGAAGCGGCAACGGGTCCGATCACCGAGGGCAACTACGCCTCCCTGGGCTTCGGCGCCAACGTCCTTTATAGCTTCAACCTCTTCGGCACCGACAGGGCGACCAGCTACGTCGGCGGCGGCCTCGTCTTCCTCCAGGAGATCGACATCGACTTCGAGACCCCAGAGGAGAACTCGTTCTCGGGGGATGAGTTCGGCTACCAGCTGATCCTGGGCGCAGAATACGACTTCGGGGCACGCTGGTCGGGCTTCGCCGAATACCGCTGGTTCGACGCCGGCGATCCTGACCTGGATGCCGAGGGCGATGCCCTGGGGACCGTGAACGTCGACTACGCCAACCAGGCCTTGCTCTTCGGGGTCCGCTACGATTTCTAGAGAACGGCCAGCAGGGCGAATCCGAGAATCGCGAGGAACAGGGTTTCGGCGACAAGCGCGAGCACTGGCATCCAACCCAGTTCAAGCAGCTCGACGACCGAGGCCTTGATGCCGATCGCGGCGATGGCGGTGACCAGGCAGCCCCGGGAGAGGTCGGTGAGGCCTCCCTGGAGGGTCGCCGGCACCCAGCCGAGGCTATTGACGACCACCAGGGCAAGAAAGGCGACGAGGAAACCGGGCAGTACCGGCGGCCGCCGCCCCGCCGTCTCTCCGGTACGGCGGGCGACGAGCAGCGAGATGAGCAGCACCGTCGGCACCAGCATGGCCACCCGCAGGAGCTTGGTGAAGGTCGCCGCATCGCCGGCTTCCTCGCCGAGGAGGTAGCCCGCGCCGACGACCTGGGCGACGTCGTGGATCGTCGCGCCGAGGAAGATCCCGGCGGTGCCGGCGTCGAAGCCCGCGGCCGAGACGACGATGGGATAGAGGATCATCGCGATGGTGCTGAGCGTCGTCACGCCGACCACCGTGAAGACCAGCTCCCGTTCCGAGCGTTCGTGCGCAGGAAGAACGCAGGCAATGGCCATTGCCGCCGAGGCGCCGCAGATTGCAACGGAGCCGCCGGTCAGCACCCCGAAGCGCCGCTCGAGGCCCAGTTGCCGGGCCAGAAGCACCCCGACTCCCACCGTCAACGGCACCCCCAGGAGGACGAGCAGCAGCGGGCGCGGCCCGAGATCCACCAGCTGGCCAGCGGTGATCCGAATCCCGAGCAGCGCCACGCCCAGGCGCAGGACGGTCCGCGCCGCGAAGTCGATGCCCGGGGCACAGCGCTCGTCCTTCGACAGATGGTGGAGGGCCATGCCGAGGAGCAGCGCGTAGAGCAGCGTCGGTCCGCCGTAGTGGTCCGAGACGAATCCGGCAGCCAGCGCGATGACGACGGCAGTCAGCGCGCCCGGGAGCAGCGACCGCAGGCTGGACAGGTCCATGGTGGCATCAACTTCGGGGAAAGGCGCGCATTATGCCAGCACGGATTCAGCGAGTCGGGTTGACCGACCACTCGTCGGCTTCGATCGTCGCCTCGTACCCGT
Source organism: Pseudomonadota bacterium (assembly GCA_039188505.1). Classification (GTDB taxonomy): domain Bacteria; phylum Pseudomonadota; class Gammaproteobacteria; order Xanthomonadales; family SZUA-38; genus JBCCZC01. The sequence goes on from JBCCZC010000208.1 coordinate 3,568, forward strand.
GGTAGGTCGCGTAGCCCAGCACGGGAATCACGACTGCCAGCCCGACCCCTGCCGTGAGGAAACCGATGGCCGTCAACCCTACGATCAATGAAATCCAAACGGCCATGGCCGGCTTGTTCCGCAGGACCGCGTTCACGCTCGTGACGCACGCGGTGATCATGTCCACGTCCCGATCGACGATCATGGGGAGCGAGAACGCCGCGCTGGAAAACGTCACCAGTGCGAAGATCGACCCGACTGCCGAACCGATCGATAGGAAGCGCAGCAGGCCCCAGATGCCGGCGTCCTCATTGGCCGGGAAGAAGATGTGCACCATCGACGCCGCGCGTGCCCACACGAGGAAGATCACCATGAGGACGAGCGCGTAGATCATCGCGTTTCCAAGCGCGTGGCGCATACGTCCGAAGGAGCGGGCTACCGACGGGCGTTCGCCGCGTCCGACCTGCCGCGCGACGGAGTACAGGCCCGTTGCGAGGAGCGGCGCGATGAAGATGAAGCCGGACAGCATCGCAAGCACCAGCACATAGCGCCCGACGAACCAGGCCAGCGCGGTCACGGCGATGCTGATCAGCGCAATTGCTGCGCCGTAAACGAGGCTAACGCGGACGCTCTGCCGGTAGTCCGACCAGCCGGCCTTGACCCAGCCCAGCGGCGCGGACGCCTCCAGGGTTCTGCAGGAAGCGACGAACGGGCGTTCATCGACGTCCTTCACGGGTTCATCCATAGCTACCGTCCCCTCAGACCGGATGTCATCACCCTAGTCCCACCGGCGGCCGGCCGACCTGTTCCGGATCAACTGCCGCAGGCACCGGGGACTTGGGTTGGCCGCAGTATCGCACCGGATTCCCGATGGCCACCATGGCTTGAAGCTAGACCGCATCTCCGGCTGATCGGCGGCAGGTCACGCGACGGGACGCAACGGGCCTCTCGCGGCCTCCGACTCGAGGAGGTTCGGGCAGCCGCCCCGGCAGCACCCGGAATAGCTGGCCGATCAATCCTGCCCCCTCGCCAGCGATGTCGAGAATTCCGACACGGATGCAGCACTGCGGTTAGACTGCGCCGTCAACGCAACCGGACGAGTGGCATGACCGAACTGATCTCCCGCCGTTTCCTCGACTTCCTGCTCTTCGAGGCGCTTGCCGTGCAGGAACGCTGCGAACCGGGCGGCGCCTTCGCAGAGCACGACCTCGACACCTTCGCAGGGGTCCTCGACCTCGCCGGCCAGCTTGCGGACGAATGCTTCGAACCGCTGGCCGCGCCCATGGATGACCACGAGCCGAGGATCGGGGAGGATGGACGAGTCGTGCTGCCTGAGGGGTCGCGGGAGGCGCTGCAGGCCTTCGTCGAGAGCGGCTTCCTCGTCGCGGGAGTTCCCGCAGAAGCCGGCGGGCTGGGACTACCGACCACGGTTCACCAGGCCGCCATGGCCCTGCTGACGGCCGCCAATGCGGGGCTTATGGCGTACCCGTTCCTGAGCGTCGCCAACGCCAACCTCCTGCGCACCTTCGGGACTGACGACCAGCGGCGCCGGTATCTCGCGTCGCTCGAGGCCGGGCGTTTCACGGGGACCATGTGCCTGTCCGAGCCGCAGGCGGGGTCGTCGCTCGCCGACGTGCGCACCACGGCAACGCCCGCCGGGGGCGGCAGCTATCGGCTACGGGGCACGAAGATGTGGATCTCGGGCGGCGAACACGAGCTGTCCGAGAACATCATCCACCTCGTTCTGGCCCGGATCGACGGCGCACCGAGCGGCGTGCGGGGGCTCTCGCTGTTCCTGGTACCGCGCTATCGTGTCGACGAGAGCGGCGAGCCCGGCGCCCCGAACGACGTGACCCTTGCGGGCCTGAACCACAAGATGGGCTACCGGGGCACGGTGAACTGCGTGCTCAACTTCGGCGACGCCGATGCCTGCCTGGGCGAGCTCGTGGGCCCGCCCAACGAGGGCCTGCGGTGCATGTTCCACATGATGAACGAAGCGCGTATCGGAGTCGGCCTCGGCGCGGCCGCCATGGGCAGCGCGGCCTTCCGGCATTCGCTCGCCTACGCCATCGAGCGGCCCCAGGGACGCCCCCTGGGTGATCGCGACCCCGACTCGCCGCCGGTGCCGATCAGCGAGCACGCCGACGTCAAGCGGATGCTGCTCAAGCAGAAGGCCTACGCGGAAGGCGGCCTGGCGTTGTGCCTCTACGCGGCCGACCTCGTCGACCGCATGCTGCTCGCGGACGACGAGGTCACGCGGCAGGGCCTGGAGCGACGACTCGATCTGCTCACTCCCATCGTCAAGGCCTGGCCCGCCGAGTTCTGCCTGGAGGCGAACAAGGAAGCCATCCAGATCCTCGGCGGCTATGGCTACACGCGCGATTACCCGGTCGAGCGGATCTATCGGGACAACCGTCTCAACCCGATCCACGAAGGCACCAACGGCATCCAGGGCATCGACCTGATGGGCCGCAAGGTCCTGGGCGATGCGGCCGCGGCGCTCCGTGAATTCCTCGCCGAGATGCGCGCTGACGCCGACGCGATTGGCCCCGGGAGCGAGCTCGCAAACGCTGCGCGCCAGCTGACCACGCTGCTCGAGGTCGTGATGGCGACGGTCGGGGACGTCGGGCAGCACGCCGCCGCGGGCCGCCTCGAGGAGGCCCTCGCCGACAGCACCGATTTCCTCGAGGGCACCGGCCATCTGGTGGTCGGCTGGCTGTGGTTGCGCCTGGCGGCTCGCGCCGAGGCCCTGGTGCCGGAGGCGGGAGACAACGAGCACCGGTTCCTCGCGGGCATGATCGCTGCCTGTCGCTATTTCTATCGCCACGCCATGCCCGAGGCGCGGCTGCGGCTGGAGCGTGTCGGTGCGGGCGGTGCCGTGCATACGGACTGCGATCCCGCCAGCCTCTGAGCCCCATGCTGGTCTTCGTCAGCACCCGACGACACGCCTACACCCATCGTGACGTCGTCGCCGCGCTCGGACGCCAGCGCGCACGCAGTACCTGCTGGGAAGACCTGCTGCAGGCGCGCCGCGTGCTCCAAGGCACCTACGTCCTCACCGATTTCGATCGACTCTCCCCGGAACAGCACCGAGCCGCGTGCGAACGCGCCAGCAGGCTGCGTACGGAACACGGGTGTCGCGTCCTCAACGACCCGGTCCGCATGCCAACGCGCTTCGGGCTGCTCCGCCGCCTCCACCGCGCGGGCCTCAACGACTTCGATGCCCACCGCGTCGAAGCCTGCCCGGACGAGCTTCGCTTCCCCGTTTTTCTGCGGAGCGAGGTCGGCCATGAGCGTCCGCTCAGCGACCTGCTAAACGACCCCCAGGACGTCGCCGCGGCCCTCGACGCCGCCCTGGAGGCCGGCCATCCGGAGAGCCGCCTCCTGCTCATCGAGTTTCGCGGCGAACCCGTCGACGGCGGCCTGTATCGGCGCATCGGAGCTTATCGGGTCGGGGACCAGATCGTCGCGGCGGAGCACGTCCACGAGCGCCACTGGTGCGTGAAGTACGGCACGCCTGGCGGCGCCACAACGGCACTCTACGAAGAAGAGTTCGAAACGGTCACGGCGAATCCGTACGCCGAGGAGCTCATGCGGCGCTTCGAGCTCGCCGGCATCGACTACGGCCGGGCGGATTTCGCGTTCGCTGGAGGTCGGATCCAGCTCTTCGAGATCAACACCAATCCGGAGGTCCACCCGCCGGGCGAGCACCCGATACCCCTCCGGCGCCGCTCCGAGGCCATCGTCTGGGAGAACTATCTGTCGGCGCTCGTCGCCATCGACGCGGAACAGACTTGAGCGGGACGATTCCGCGGGTACACTGGGCGTCGGGGAGCGAGGCACCGCTGACCCGGGCAGCGCTAAAGCCCAGGGCCGGCGGCAAGGGTGGCCTCGCCAGGGCTTGGCCCATGCACCCCACTCATGACGTCAAGGAACTGACGCTCGCACCGACACGCGATCCACGAATCCAAGGAGATACCCCATGACCGATCAAAGAACGATCCGCCTCGACTGGCAGCGACTGCTTGGCTTCGATCAGGCCGAGATCACGCCTGCCGACCTGAAGGACCAGCGCAACCGCACAGCACTCATGGCCAAGCTCAGCAGCAAACCGGGCCTCGCGAAGGCCAAGCGCACGCCCTGATCCACGTTCGTGCCTGAGACGCCGCCGGTGGCCCCGGCCACCGGCTTCCTGCCGGACGCCGAGCGGGCGACCGCCCTCGATCACCGCATGCGCCAGCGACTGGTCGCGAGCCTCGCCTATGTCGCCCGGCAGGCTGGCGAGCATCTCGATCTGAACGCCGTGCGTCTCGAGCGGGCGCTGCAACGCATTAGCGCGACCCCACAGGATCCACTGGTCGTCGGCGCCTACTACGAACTCGTTGTTGCCATCGAGCTGGACGAGCTCGACCGGGCACAGGAGTTCTTCGACGAGATCCTCGATCGGGCAACCGACGCCGCACCGCCCTTCTGCGTACTCCCGCTACCCGACCCCGCCACCAGCCGCGACGGTAGGCGCTTCGAGCAGCTCTTCAACAGCGATGCGGACGCACCGTTCCAGATTGCCCCCGCGCCCGAAGCGCTCGCGAGCGCCATGGCGACCCGGGTGCACGAGGCATTGACGCTGCTCGACCAGGTGTCCCCGGAACTGGCGGCTGAAACGCGGGCGCTCGTGCGCACGATCGTCCTCGCCGCGTGCCCTGCCCCCGAGGATCAGGAATTCGTGTTCGACGGCGCCAGCGCGTTCTCGCTCTGGGGCGCCATTCTGCTCAATGTCGAGAGCCATGAATCGCGACCGGAGATGGTTTCGGCGCTCGTCCACGAGACCGCACACAACCTCCTGTTCGGGCTGTCTACCGACGGCCGCCTGGTCCTGAACGCCCCCGACGAGCGCTACGATTCGCCACTGCGACCCGACGACCGCCCGATGGATGGGATCTACCACGCCACCTTCGTGAGCGGCCGAATGGCGCTGGCGCTCGAGGCGCTCGCGAACGCGGAAGCCACGGCGCTGCCCGCCCAAGATCGCGAACAGGCGCGGGCCTTGGCCGCGGAAAGTCGGGCGGCATTCGCGCGCGGCGACGCCGTCGTGCACCGCCATGGTCGACTGTCGCCATTGGGCGAGGCGATTCTCGACTCCGCCCGGTCGTGGCTGAAGAAAGTCGTCGACATTTCCTGATTTTCCCGTTCTTTTTCAGTGAATTGACGCCGAAATCGCGCGGGCTGAACAAACTCTGCACACGCAGACCTTAGTCTCCGATCCCGCGCCATGTGGCGCCGCTAATTCAATGGAGACATCTGATCATGAAGCGTATTGTCATTGCCGCCCTGCTGGCGGGCCTGGCCGTCGTCCTGAACCCGGCCGCTGCTGGCGACTACGGTAGCAAGGCGCAGAAGGACATCGTCGAGACCGCGGTTTCGGCCGGCTCCTTCCAGACGCTTGCCGCTGCGCTGCAGGCGGCCGACCTCGTCGGCACGCTCCAGGGCGACGGTCCGTTCACCGTTTTCGCCCCGACCGATGAGGCCTTCGCCAAGCTGCCGGCCGGCACGGTCGAGAATCTGCTGAAGCCTGAGAACAAGGACCAGCTGATTGCCATCCTGACCTACCACGTCGTTCCGGGCGCGGTGAAGGCCGACACCGTGGTCACGATCGACAGCGCCACGACCGTCAACGGTCAGGACGTTGCGATCAGGACCGACATGGGCAAGGTGTTCGTGGACGGCGCGCAGGTCGTGCAGGCTGACATCGTTGCTAGCAACGGCGTCATCCACGTCATCGATACGGTGATCCTGCCGCAGTCCTGAGCGACAGCCGCAACATCACCGGGCCCGCCGCACTCGCGGCGGGCCTTTTTCGTTCCTGTGCCGCCTTTTCTTCCAATTCTAGACGTAGGGCACGTAGCCGGGCGCGAACACGAACTCCCGCACCGCCACCACGATGTCCTTCGGACGCTCGACCCGGGCCAGACCCTCGTCGAAGGCCATCGTTGCCACGCGCGTTGCGATCGCGTGCGACACCTCGCGGATGCGCCGGCACGACGGGTAGAGTCGCCCGAGCTCGAGATCGTCCTGAGATACCAGCGACGCCAGCGTTCTCGGGGCCTCCAATAACATGGCGTCCGTGCATTCGCTGGCGCCAGCAACCACCAGCCCCAACCCGACGCCTGGGAAGACATAGGCATTGTTGCCTTGCCCCGGCACGAAACGCCGCCCGCCGAACTCGTACGGGGGGAACGGACTCCCGCTCGCG
>JBCCZC010000209.1:0-9777 GCA_039188505.1 Pseudomonadota bacterium
ACACGCGTCGGGTCCTGGGCATGGCCCTGTCCGCGTCCTTCAACGCACCGATCGAGCGGGAGCGCTTCGGCGTCTTCCGCATGTAACGAGGAGCTGCAGCATGGCCGACAGCCATATCCATCTCGAGACCGACGCTCGCGGGGTCGCCACGATCACCCTGACACGCCCCGAGGTCCACAACGCCTTCAATGACCAGCTGGTCGCGGAACTGGACAAGGCGCTCGCCGCCCTTGCCGCCGACGAGGACGTCCGCGTCGTCGTGCTCGCTGGCGAAGGCCCGTCCTTCTCGGCCGGCGGTGACCTCAACTGGATGCGCCGCATGGGCCAGACCGATGAGGCGGAGAACCGGGACGACGCGCTGGCCCTGGCCGCCACGCTGCGCCGGCTCAATTTCCACCCGAAGCCGACCGTCGCGCGCGTGCAGGGCGCCGCCCTCGGTGGCGGCGTTGGGCTGGCGTGCTGCTGCGATATCGTTGTGGCCTCGGACGCCGCCCGCTTCGGCCTGACCGAAGTACGGCTCGGCCTCGTGCCGGCGGTGATCTCGCCCTACGTGATCGACGCCATCGGCGCGCGACGCGCACGCCACCTTTTCCTGACGGGCGAGATCCTCGACGCCGAAGCCTCGAAGGCCGCCGGCTTCGTCCACGTGCTGAGCGACGCGGACGGCCTCGACGCCGCCCTCGAACAGCAGATCGACTGGCTCCTGCGCGGTGGCCCGCGCGCCGTCGCTGCCGCCAAGGCCCTGATCTTCGCCGTCCAGGGCGGCAAGAGCGAAGCCGGGCAGCAGCAGATCGACCAGGCCACGGCCAGCCTCATCGCCCGGCTGCGGGTGTCCGAGGAAGGCCAGGAAGGTCTGACCGCGTTCCTCGAGAAGCGCCACCCCAGCTGGCGGAGCTGAGCAGAACCATGTTCGACCGAGTGCTGATCGCCAATCGCGGGGAGATCGCCTGCCGAATCCAGCGGACCTGCCACCGCCTGGGCATCGAGACCGTGGCGGTCTACTCGGACGCGGACGCGGACGCCCAGCACGTGCTGATGGCGAATGAGGCGGTCCACATCGGCCCGCCCGCGCCGGGCGAATCCTATCTCCAGGGCGAACGCATCATCGCTGCCGCGACGAAAACCGGCGCCCAGGCCATCCATCCGGGCTACGGTTTCCTCTCGGAGAACGCCGGCTTCGCCCGGGCCTGCGAGGCCGCAGGCATCGTCTTCATCGGCCCCTCGCCCGACACGATCGATCGCATGGGTTCAAAGGCGGAGGCCAAGCGCACCGTCGAAGCCGCGGAGGTCCCCACGGTTCCCGGCTACCACGGCGAGGACCAGGATGACGCCACGCTGGCGACCGAGGCGGAGCGCGTCGGCTTTCCGCTGATGATCAAGGCCACGGCCGGTGGCGGCGGCAAGGGCATGCGGATCGTTCATGCCGCAGAGGCCTTCGGCGAAGCGCTCGCCGCCGCACGCCGCGAAGCCGCGGGCGCCTTTGGCGACGACCGCGTGCTGCTCGAGCGCTACGTCCAGGAACCGCGCCACGTCGAAGTCCAGGTCTTCGGCGATCACCACGGCACCGTGGTCCATCTCTTCGAGCGCGATTGCTCCAGCCAGCGGCGCTACCAGAAGGTCATCGAGGAGGCGCCGGCGCCCGGCATCAGCGCGGAGACCCGCGCGGCCCTTTGCGAGGCGGCGGTTCGAGCGGCCCAGGCGGTCGGCTACGTCAACGCCGGCACCGTCGAGTTCATCGTTTCAGCCGATGGCAGCTTCTACTTCCTCGAGATGAATACGCGGCTCCAGGTGGAGCACCCGGTGACCGAGGCCATCACGGGCGTCGATCTCGTCGAGTGGCAGCTGCGGATCGCCGGCGGCGAACCGCTGCCCCCCGAGGCCCGAGCGCTGACCACGAGCGGTCACGCGATCGAGGCCCGGATCTACGCCGAGGACCCGGAGACCGGCTTCCTGCCCTCCTCCGGTCACACGACCTGGCTCTCCTTCCCCGCCAATGCGCGCGCGGACACGGGCCTCGTCGAGGGTGACACGGTCACGGTCCACTACGACCCGATGATCGCGAAGCTCATCGTGTACGGCCGGGACCGCGCCTCGGCCCTGGCGGCGATGCGCGCGGCGCTCGATCGGACGATCGTCCGCGGCCCCGTCACCAATGTTCAATTCCTGCGCCAGCTCTGCGACTTCGACCGGCTGATCGATGGCACCATGGAAACGGGGCTCCTCGACCGTGCGCTCGACGATGTCCTCGTGCCCCTGACCGAGCCCCGTGCGGACGCGCTGCTCGCGGGCGCCCTGCTCCACCTGCTCGACGAGGAAGCGGCCAGCACCAGTGCCCAGGCCCACACGAACGATCCGTGGTCGCCCTGGGCGCTGACGGACGGCTGGCGGCCCGGCCACGCCGGCAGACGCGTCGTGTCGCTGCGCTTCCGGGACGCCCATTACCGCATCGATGCCTGGGGGAGCGAAGGCCGCTATCGCGTCCAGCTTCCAGAGGCCGAGGCCATCGAGATCGAGGCGGTTCGGCGCAGCAACGAGGACCTGCGCTGGCGCCAGGCCAACGGCTGGCGCTCCGCCGTGGCCAGCAGCTCGGGGGCGTCGCTCCACGTGGTCGTCGACGGTCAACAGCATGCGTTCGTCGCGGAGAATCCCTTCGCGCATGAGGAGACCGACGCCGCGGCCGAAGGCGTTGTGATGGCCCCCATGCCCGGCAAGATTATCAGCATTCCGGCACCGCCCGGGACCTCCGTCACCGAGGGCCAGACGGTCCTGGTCATGGAAGCCATGAAGATGGAGCTTGCGCTCCCCGCGCCGCGCGATGGCGTGATCGCGTCCGTCGACGTCGCCGAGGGCGAGTTCGTCGAGGCCGACACGCCCCTGGTGGCGCTCGAAGACCTTTGAATCCGACCCGGCGCGCCGGGTCCGCAGCAGCAGCGAGGAAAGAACTATGCGACTGGACCAGGTAAAGGCCGTCATCAGCGGCGGCGTTTCCGGACTGGGCTTCGCGGTGGCCAGGTACCTGGTCGACGGCGGCGCCCAGGTGACCCTGCTCGACATCAACGATGACCGCGGGGCAGAAGCGGTTGCGTCGCTTGGCGACGTCGCGACCTACGTCAACACCAACGTGGCGGACGAAGCCGCCGTGAGCCAGGCGGTCGACTCGGCCGCGGCCTTCATGGGCGGCCTCAATGTGGCGGTGGCGTGCGCGGGCATCCTCGGTGCCGGCCGTGCCCTGGGCCGCGAGGCGCCCATGCCCCTCGATTTCTTCTCCAACGTCATCAACATCAACCTCGTCGGCACCTTCAATCTCGCCAAGGCGGCCGCAGCCGTCATGGCCGAGCAGGAAGCCGGTGCGGACGGCGAGCGCGGCGTCATCGTCAACACGGCATCCGTCGCCGCCTACGAGGGCCAGATTGGCCAGGTGGCGTACTCGGCGTCGAAGGGCGGCGTCGTCGGCATGACCCTGCCGCTGGCGCGTGAGTTCAACCGCATCGGCGTGCGGGTCATGACGATCGCCCCCGGCATCTTTCACACCCCGATGGTCGACGGCATGACGCCGGAGCTCCAGGAGGCCCTCGCCTCGAACATCCCGTTCCCGCAGCGCCTCGGCAAGCCCGAGGAGTTCGCGCAGACGGTCGGTTCGATCGTCGAGAACAGCTACCTGAACGGCACGACGATCCGCGTCGACGGCGCGGTTCGACTGCAGCCGAAGTAAGGTCACGACCATGCCGAAGGCGAGCGACATCCAGAAGGGCGCCGTGGTGCGTTTCCGCGACCAGGTCTGCGCCGTCCGCAAGCGCGAGGTGCAGCTGCCCTCGTCCCGCGGCAGCAACACGCTGTACAAGCTGCGGCTCCAGGATGTGCAGACGGGCCAGAACATCGACCACACGTTCAAGGGAGACGACCAGCTCGAATCCGTCGAGTTCCTGCGCCGACCGGTCAGCTATTCCTATTTCGATGGCGAGATGCACGTCTTCCTCGACGACGAGGACTACAGCCAGTACCTGCTCTCGGCCGACGACCTTGCCGACGAGCTGCCGTTCCTCTCCGAGGACGCCACGGATCTCCAGGTCATGATCATCGAGGACCAGGCCGTCGGCATCCAGCTGCCGAACACGATGGTCATGGAGATCGAGGAGACCTCACCGGCGATCAAGGGCGCGACGGTGACCAAGCGCACGAAGCCCGCGATGCTCGCGGGCGGGCTGGAGATCCAGGTGCCGGAGTACCTCTCGACGGGCGAGAAGATCAAGGTCAATACGGAAAACGCGACCTTCGTATCGCGCGCCTGAGCATCGATGACCATCCGGCGGCGCCCGCCGCCGGATGGGTGCGCGAGTCAGCCCTTGATGGCCTCTTCGAAGTCATCCGCATACGATTCCACGGCTTCCTTGTACTCGCGCACGCTCACGCGGTAATACATGCCGTCGATCTGGATCTGGATCTGCTCCATGGGGCTCATACGCGATGATCCCGAACCCCGCAGTTCGCGCCGGACCCAGCTCTTGCGCTTCTTGAGCGCCTTCTCATCGCTGTAGTCCTTGGCAAGCTTGGAGTAGTGCTTCTCTGCCTCCGTCTTGACGCCATCGTCAAGCGCATCGGCGAGCTCCACATACGCCTTCTTGATCCGCATGTCGTCGCCGGCACTGTTGGCCAGCTTCACCCACGCGTAGGCCAGCGCCGCGTCGGCGTCAACGCCCTGGCCGTCGAGGTACTGCAGGCCGATCAGCTTCTGCGCTTCCTTGCTGCCGTACGCGGCGGCATCAAGGTAGAACTTGTGCGCGGTGTCGTACTTGCCGCGGGCCGCGGCCGCCTTGCCCTTTTGCAGGGCCGGTCCGTCGGGGTAGAGTTTGGTGTAGTCCTGGGCCCACGCGCCAGTGGTCACCAGGGCCAGAAACAGCATTGCAATTCCGCGCATCGCGAAACCTCCCCACATCAGTCCATTACTTTCGGTTCTTGTCAGGCGAACAGATCTGCCCATGTCCGCAGTTCCGTGACCATAGTTGCGGGTCTGAAGCTTTGCAACTCCGACGATTCGGACGCCCGTCGTGCCGCGAGCCTTCGCGATCATGGGCAATGACTTCAGGCGCGAGCAGCCGTGACGAACGACGAACACAGCCGACGCGACCTCGAAAACGCGATCACCACGGACCCGCGTGCGGAGATCACCGACGACGGTTATCGCCGGCTTGAACGCCTGCTCTCGGCCCAGCAACCGCTCAACGTTCCCGAACACCACCACGAACGGCGCTTCATCATCGAGCACCAGACCTCGAAAATCCTGCCAGTTCGTCCAGAGTTGAGTGGCCAGCGCGAGTATTTCATCGGTTTCGCTGAAGCCAACGGACCTGAAGTCAGCTTGGGCGATTGCAGACTCTTTCGCATTCCCGTGGGCCGATGGCCGTCGGGAATGGCAGCATATCCCTGGACCACTGGCGCGGACCGGGTCGCCGTGCTCGGCCACATAATTTCGCGATTGCGGGACCGTTCCGTACAATCGGAAGCAGGGTGGGAACGCAGAGAAGGGGCCGAGAATGAAGTTGAAGCTCTACACCTACTGGCGCAGCAGCGCCGCGTACCGTGTGCGCATTGCGCTCAACCTCAAGGGCCTGCCCCACGAACTCACTCCGGTCCACCTCCTCCGCGAGGGTGGTGAACACCTGACCGAGGACTTCGCCCGACTCAATCCCCAGCGCCTGGTTCCCGTGCTGATCGACGGTGAACGCGTCCTGCGCCAATCCATGGCGATCATCGAGTACCTCGATGAAGCCTATCCGGACATCCCCTTGATGCCGTCCGAGCTTCGTTCGCGCCACCGTGTTCGGGCGCTTGCGCAGCTGGTTGCGTGCGACATCCACCCGGTCGCCAACCTTCGGGTGATGAAGTATCTCGAAGGCGAGTACGGGCTTGGCGCCGAGCAGAAGGCCGCCTGGCAGCGACGCTGGATCCAGGAAGGCTTCGACGCGCTCGAACAGCTGCTCGCGGATTGCCCGACCACCGGCGAATTCTGCGAGGGCGACGACCCGACGCTGGCGGACGCCTGCCTTGCTCCACAGGTCTACAATGCGATCCGCTTCGAATGCCCGTTGCGGCCTTACCCGACCATTCGTCGGATCTACGCCAACTGCATGGCCGTCGAGGCCTTTCACGACGCCTCGCCCGATCGCCAGCCCGACGCAAAGTCCTGATCGCCTCCGAAGCCCGGGCTTTCGCCGACCCGCAGCCTGTCGGGCCTCAGGTCGCGCCGGGTAGATTCCCGTAGAAATCCTGGATCCAGTGTTGCCAGCTCGCTGGCGAATGCTGGCGGAACGCGCTGCCCATGCTGAACTCGAGCACCGGCCGCTCGGCCGTACCGCGCTGTGGGAACGGCATGAGAAAGACCTCGTGGGCTTCGGTCCAGGCAATCGCATACTCGAGGAGCGATTCGCGTTCGACGGCCAGGGTCAGATGGAAGAGATTGGTCGGGGGGCGCGCAGGTGTCGTGGTCAGTCCGAGCTTTCGCAACTCCTCGACCAACCAGGAGGCGGCCTGGACGTCATCGGAGATTCCCACCAGGTTACGCTCGATGCCGGCGCGCGCAGCCAGCACGTAGGGAAACAGGGCGTACAGATTGCCACCGGTCCGGCGGAGCCAGGTGCGGGCGTCCTCGATGAAATCCTCGGCACCGGCAAGCATGGCACCCGCGATGCCACCGATGTCCTTGTAAAAGCTCACGTAGACCGAATCGAAGAGCCCGGCGATGGTCGCCAGGTCCCGTTCGAAGTGGCTGGTGCACTGCCAGAGTCGGGCACCGTCCATGTGGAGCGCCACGCCGTTGCCGCGCGCCCAGGCGCTCTGAGCGACCAGCGCGTCCCAGGACGGCAGCTGCCCCCCGATCTCGCGCATGGGCAGCTCGAGCAGCACCGCCGCCAGGGGCCGCGCCGCAGCGTCGAGATCTTCGAGGGCGATTGGTCGATCGGGCTCGCCCAGCAGGACGCCGTCCAGCCCGTAGAGCTCGCGATAGGCGTGCTGCTCATGCAGCTCAAGGTGGCTCGTCGGGTGAAAGCCGACGCTGCGGTTCCCGGCCCGGTCCGACCATACGCGCAGGGCAATGCACTGGGCCATGGTGCCGCTGGGCAGGAACAGCGCAGCAGGCTTACCCAGCATCCCGGCCACCTCGGCCTCGAAGGATTCGATCAGCTCGCCGCGGCCGTAGACGTCCTGCGCGTCAAAGCGCCCGGCCCAGCGATCAATCTCCGCAAGCTGCTCGCTCATGGTGAGCCGCGGGTGACCCGTCAGGCGCACGTCGCAGCGGGCGATGAGATCCTGGTAGCGCTTCATGAGATCTGCTTCATTCCTGTGGCTTCCCATTCTTCCCGAAGGGGCGAGTCCCAACGGCCCATTGGGCCCAGCTGAGCCTGCTGCAGCGCCGCCCAAGCGACGGATGGCGCTTCTCGCGGAGCGAAGGAAGCGCCAGGTCCGTCGCGATCAGCGCGTACCCCTCGACGGCTCGCGACGATTCCCGAAGGCCGAGCAGGTTGCGTGGCTCTCGCAAGCGACTCTAGGGAACAAGGTTGTCGCCGGTCATATTCGTCGGGACCAGCGAGATCTCGTGGATCTCGGCCCGCTCGGGCTGGTCGAGCGCGAACAGCACCGCGCGCGCGACATCCTCGGCCTCGAGGAAGCCCTGCTTGCGTTCGTCGAAGAACGGCGTATCGGTCATGCCGGGCTCGATGAGCGTCACGCGGACGCCGGTGCCCGCGATCTCCTTGCGATAGCCGTGGCCGATGCAGTTCGCTGCCCACTTCGTCGCCGAATACATCGAACCCGCGAGTGACCGCCGGCCCGCCATCGAGCTGGTGATGACGAGATGACCGCGGCTCTCCGCCAGCGCCTTGGCCGTGGCCTGCACCGTCAGCGCGAGGCCGTAGACATTCACCATCAGCAGGTCCTTCCAGGCCTGGGGCGGCGCCTCCCGGTAGCCACCCGGGGCGCCGCCAATCCCGGCGTTGGCGAAGACCGCGTCGATACGGCCAAAGCGCTCCAGCGTCGCGGCAACCCCCGCAGCCAGGGAAGTTTCCTCCGTGACATCGACGGTCAGGGGCAGAACGTGGTCCGCGCCGAGCTCGGCCGCGATCTCCGCGAGCAATTCGGTCCGCCGGGCGGCCAGCGCGAGCTCGTAGCCCGCCGCGCGCGCGTGGCGCGCGGTTTCGAGGCCGATGCCCGAGGAGGCACCGGTGATGAACAACACCTTGGACATGAGCTGGCTCCGAGTGGGGATGGGCGATTCTCGGTCGATCGAGGTTCAGCCGGTGCGAAGATCGGCACCGTGGATGTCGAATGCGTCGCGATCCGCCTGGAACGGGAGCTTGCGGCGAAATCTCTCCTGCGCCTCCCAGGACAGCATGACCGTTTCGACGGCCTCCCGATCCCCGAGGTCGACGAGGTCTTCACCCAGAAAGTCGATGGCGGCCGACGCTCCGGGATAGACGATACCGTTGCCGTCCTCGCCGATCCGATTGACGCCGACCACGTAGGCCTGATTTTCGATCGCGCGGGCGCGCAGAAGCGTGCGCCACGCGTGCACTCGCGGGCGCGGCCAGTTGGCGACGAAGAGCAGCAGGTCGTAATCATCCTGGTTCCGCGTCCAGACCGGGAACCGCAGGTCATAGCAGATCATCGGGCAGATGCGCCAACCGCGATAGGAGAACGTGACCCGCGTGGCACCGCCAGCGTAGCGTCGATCCTCACCACCGAGCCCGAAAAGATGGCGCTTGTCGTACCAGTGCGGGCCCTCACCGTCCGGAGACGCCCAGACCAGCCGATTGCGAAACCCGCCCGCGTCCTCGATGGCCAGGGAACCCGTCACAGCGGCACCGAGTCTCGACGCCTGCGCCTGCATCCAGCGCACGGCCGGCCCGTCCATGCGCTGCGCCACTTCCTGCGGCTCCTGGGTGAAACCGCTGGTGAAGGTCTCTGTTAGCACGATCACGTCAGTCGTGCCGGCCAGCGGCGCCATCAGCCCGGCGAAATGCGCGAGGTTACGGTCGCAGTCGTGCCACCAGGTGCGCGTCTGGACGAGCGTGACGCGGAGCGCTCCGGGTGATGCCACTACCGGCTTCGATTCACTCATGATCGGTCCGTTCGAGGGTCATGGGGTCGTATAATACGGGGATGCAGGAGCCCATCGAAATCATCGAGGTCAGCCCCCGGGACGGCCTCCAAAACGAATCGGCCGTTGTTTCCACGGCGGACAAGCTCGAGCTGATCCGACGAGCCGCCGATACCGGCCTCCGGCGAATCGAAGTCGCCAGCTTCGTGCACCCGCTGCTCGTGCCGCAGATGGCGGACGCCGAGGCCATTGTCGCGGGTCTGCCGCCGCGCGACGACGTGACCTGGGTCGGGCTCGTCCTCAACGAACGCGGTCTGCAGCGGGCGCTCGCGACGGGAGGGCTCAGCGAGATCGGCTGCGTGGCGGTTGCCGCCGACGGCTTCGGCAAGTCGAACCAGAACCAGACGGTCGACCAGAGCGTCGAGGTCTGCCGCCTGCTAATCCAGGAGGCCCACGCGGCGGGGCTGCGCGCCCAGGCCACCATCTCCGCGGCCTTCGGCTGCCCCTTCGACGGCGACGTGGCCCCGGAGCGCGTCGTCGATGTCGCTCGCCGCCTGGCCGAGGTGAAGCCCGACGAGATCGCCCTGGCGGACACCATTGGCGTGGCTGTACCGGACGAGGTCAGCCACCTCCTCCGGCAGGTCGGCGCCGCCGTCGGTCCGGACGTGCCCCTGCGGGTCCATTTCCAC
>JBCCZC010000210.1:0-9713 GCA_039188505.1 Pseudomonadota bacterium
CAAAGCGAAGCCACTCCTATCGGAATCGTCGCCTGTTCGGCCGAAGGTGAGCAAGGCCGCTTGCGACGCACCGCGTCGCGCCGCCGCGAACGCTCGACAGCTATGCTGGCGAGCCGTATCGCCGAACGTTGATCAACCCATGAGCCAAAGCGAAGCCACTCCTATCGGAATCGTCGCCTGTTCGGCCGAAGGTGAGCAAGGCCGCTTGCGACGCACCGCGTCGCGCCGCCGCGAACGCTCGACAGCTATGCTGGCGAGCCGTATCGCTAGACTTTGATCAACCCATGAACCAAAACGAAGCCGTTCCAATCGGTATTGTCGCCTGCAGCGCCGAAGGCGCCGCCCTCTGCTACCGCACGATCATCCACGAGTCCTCGGCCCTGCTCGGCGAGAACGTTCATCCGGAAGTCTCGCTGCACACCATGCCCTTCGACCGCTACGTGACCTGCCTTGACGACGGCGACCTCGAGGGCGTGGCAGACCTCATGCTCACATCCGCGCACAAGCTCGCCGGCGCCGGGGCAGGACTGCTCGTATGCCCCGACAATACGATCCACGCCGCCTGGCCGTATCTCGCAGCCAAGGCACCGCTGCCCTGGCTTCACATCGCCGAAGTGGTTGCCGCCGAGGCGAGCCGGCGGGGCTTCCGGCGTCTCGGCCTCCTCGGCACGCACTGGCTGGTGGCGAGCGACGTTTACCCGCCGGTCCTCGAGGCGGCCGGGATCGACTGCGTCCGGGCCCCGGAGCCGGACCGCGTGGAGACGGGCCGCGTGATCATGGAGGAGTTCGTGCAGGGCCGCTTCGAACAGCCGGCCATCGACTATCTGCGGCATCTGATCGACGGTTTCGCTCAGGCCGGATGCGATGGCGTCATTCTCGGCTGCACGGAGCTGCCGCTGGTCCTGAATGACGACAACGCCGCGGTACCGACGCTGGATTCGACGCGACTGCTGGCTCGCGACGCGGTGCGGGAGTCGCAGGAGCGTGCGGCGGCCGCTCCGGTCTGACTTGCCGCGGCGCGGTCGCGCCGCTAGCGTTGAACCCTCGCCGTGAGGCGATGCGCCTCGATCCCAGCTGGAGCCCGAGTTGACCGCCATCCGTCGCCTGATCCTCTCGCTCATCGCTCTCGGCCTTGTCGGCTGCGGCACCGTCCCCCTCGTCGAGCACGAGACCCGGAGCTACGCCTGGGCGCATCCGGAGCAGACGCCGATCGGCGCCTACGTCGCTTCCCATAAGCCCGGCGATGACGAATCGCTGTCCGGCGTCTACCTCCTCGAGGATCCACGGGACGCCTTTCGCGCGCGCTTCTCGCTCGCCAAGCGCGCGAAGCACACGCTCGACATGCAGTACTACCTCTGGAAGGGAGATCTGACCGGCCAGCTGCTGCTTTACAGCGCACTGGAGGCCGCGGACCGTGGCGTGAAAGTCCGCCTGCTCATCGACGACATCTACCACTCGGGCCGCGACAACGCCTACGCCGTCATCGACTCGCACCCTAACTTCGAGGTGCGGATCTTCAACCCCATGAAGAACCGCAACATCGGAAAGAACCTCAACTACGTCCTCCACCGGCGCAAGCTGAACCACCGGATGCACAATAAGATCTTCCTCGCTGACAACGCCGCCACGGTGATGGGTGGACGCAACATCGGCGACGACTACTTCGGCGTCGACGAGGATCTCAATTTCCACGACCTGGACGTCCTCGCCGTGGGCCCCGTCGCGGCCGAGGCCGGCGCTGCCTTCGATCTTTACTGGAACAGCCCGGCGGCGGTGCCCATCAGCGCGATCGATCCGGATAAGGTCGATGACGACGCGCTGGAGCGGGGCATGGCGGACCTGCGCGAGTTCCTCGACGGTGCGCTGGGCGACATCCCCTACGACGTGCCCTATGACCCCGCCACCCTTGACGAAGAGCTCGACCGCTTCGGCCGGGAGCTGACCTGGGCCCGGGCCCGGGTCGTGGTCGACCCGCTCGACCGCTTCGAGGGTGCCGAGACGGCCTTCGCCGCGCTCGGTCGCGAGGTGATCGCCGATGCCGGCGACCTGCTCACCATCCAGACCGCCTACCTGATTCCGACCGATGCGACGATCGAGGGCATGGCGGCGCTCGTTGATCGGGGCGTTCGGGTCCGAGTGATGACCAACTCGCTGATGTCCAACAACCACGTCTCGGTGCATGGGCACTATCGGAAATACCGCAAGCGGCTGCTGGAGGCCGGCGTTGAGCTCTACGAGCTGCGGGCCGACGCCGCCCTGCTCGACCACTACAAAGAGCAGGACAAGAAGCTGTCCCACTCGCACGCGGGCATGCACACCAAGGCGTTCGTCATCGATGACGATGTCTCGATCATCGGCTCCTACAACATGGATCCCCGCTCGCGGGTCTGGAACTCCGAGATCGCCCTGGTCATCTACAGCGAGGAGTTTGGCCGCAAGGTACTCGACGTGATGGACGAGGAGTTCGACTCGGACAATGCCTATCGCCTCGACCTCGACGACCGCGGCAAGGTGACCTGGCGCCTCGATTGCGAAGGTTGCACCCAGACCTGGACCAAGGAACCGGAATCGACCTTCTGGAAACGGTTCAGCGCCGGCTTCATCGGTCTGCTGCCGATCGAGAACGAACTGTGAGGTGCGCGGAGGAATCCCATGACGACTCGCAAGCTGCATCCCGATCTTCGCCGGCGAGCGCTGGCGAAGGGGCTTCTCCTGGCGCCCTTGGCCGGAGGCGTCCGCCTGGCCCGAGCTGAGTCGGAGGTCCGGGCGCTCGTCATCGGGGCGGGCATGGCGGGCATCTCCGCGGCGCGTACGCTCGAGGACGCCGGCGTTGGCGCCACGATCATCGAGGCACGGGAGCGAATCGGCGGTCGCATCTGGAGTGATGATTCCCTGGGTGCCACGGTCGACATGGGCGGCGCCTGGATCCACGGCACCCGATTCAATCCGCTGACGCGGATGGCCCGCAGGCAGAAGATCGAGACCTCCCGAACGGACTATGACGACCTCGTCGCCTTCGATCGGGGTCGCCGGATGAGCGAACGCGAGCTCGCGGACATCGCCGAGCTGGCCGGTGAGCTCGAGTACTACATCGATCGGCTGGACGTCGACGGCGACATCTCCCTGCAGGCGGCCGTCGATCGGGTGCTGGCTGCCGAAGGCGCGACCGCGGAGGAACGCCATGCGCTGCGTTTCGCACTCTCGCCGCTGGTCACCGAAGCGGGCGCGAATCTGTCGGAACTCTCCCTGGTGCACGCCGACGCGGGAGACGGTTTCGGTGGCGGCGATGTCCTGTTCCCCGGTGGCTACCGCCAGCTCGTCGATGGCCTGGCGACCGGTCTCGATCTGCGACTTGGCCAGCCGGTACAGCAGGTCGAGTACGGCCTCGAGGGCGTCCGGGTCACCACGGCAACGGGCCGTTTCGAGGCGGACGGGGTGATCAGCACGCTGCCGCTGGGGGTGATGAAGGCAGGTGCCGTTCGCTTCAGCCCTGGACTGCCCAAGGCGCATGCGGCGGCCATCGATCGCTTGGGCATGGGCGTGCTGGACAAGGTGGCCTTGCGCTTCCCGGAGTCTTTCTGGGAGACGCGGGTCGAGTTCACGGCACGCGTGCCGGACGTCGTTGGCGAATTTGCCATGTTCCTCCATCTCGACGCGCACGTGGACGCGCCGATCATCGTTGCGCTCTGCGCCGGCGACTTCGCGCGCGAGAACGAGACCCGGGACGACCGAACGATCGTGGCGACGGTGATGAAGGCGCTGCGAGAGTGCTATGGGGCGGGCATTCCGGATCCCGAAGCCTTTGTGATCAGTCGCTGGTGGACCGATCCCTTCGCCGGTGGTTCCTATTCGCATCTTCGCCCGGGATCGAGCCCCTCTGATCGGGAGGCCCTGACCGAACCGCTGGGAGCGGGACGCGTCCGCTTCGCCGGCGAGCACACCACGACGTCTTATCCGGGGACCGTGCACGGCGCCCACCTGACAGGCATTCGGGAAGCCGAGGCCGCGCTCGCGGATGTCGGCTGAGGCGCGCGTGCCCTCGCAGGAAGAAGCGGCACCGATCGACGTCTTCGGCCACCCCCACAGCCCATGGGTTCAGGCGGTACTGCTCGGGCTGCACGATCGCCGGGTCCCGCATGCCCTGAGGACAGCGCCGACGCTGGCGATCCTGTGGCGGTTCGGTAACAGCATGCCGCTGGCCCGCTTCGATGGCTCGCCGTGGATGCCGGAATCCGCGGCGATCCTCGAGCGGGCGGGCCTCGGCGCGGTGACGCCGGAGGCAGCGCGGGCCGCCATGGACGCCTGGCGCGGCGTTTTCCATCGCGCCGATCACATCGGGCGCTTCTTCGGCGGCTTCAGCCGGACCGGCGATCCGCACCGCCGCTGGGCCGTCTGCACCTGGCGTAACTTCTGGCGTAGCTTCGGCGCGCTCTATTTCTTCCTGCGCCTGCGCTCCGTCATCTGGGCCCTCGGATACCGCGATCCCGACGACTTCGGCGAGCAGTTCCTGTTCTGGGAAAACGCGCTCGTCGACCAGGGCACGGCCTACTTCGGCGGCGAGGCACCCGACACGGCCGACTTCCTCCTGTTCGGCGTGATCCAGTGCCATGCGAGCATCCCCGTCGCCCCGCTGCACGCGCTGCGCGAGGACGCCCGCCTGGAGCAGCTGCGCTCGTGGATCGGCCGGATGCACGAGCGCTTCGAGGACTACCCCTTCCTCTATTCCGGCCCCTGGTTCGAACCCCGCCGGCCGGCGCCGGAAACCGCAGCGATCGGTGGCCGCATCGCCTACTGGACCGGCCTCGCCTGCATGGTGCTGGCCGCACCGATCACGGTTCCCCTGGCCTTTGCATTCATGCACCGCGTGAATCGGGAGTTCCGGCAGAAGAGGAGTACCGTCCCATGAGCAGACAAGCTTCGTTTCGCATCATCGTCGAGGCTCCGCCGCCCGGTGTGGCCTGGGTCCTTCAGCGCCGCCGCGACGAGGCCGAGCCGCCGGTCGGGAACGACGGCAACAGCCTGACCTTCGAATTCGAGCTGACGGTTGCAGACGCGGAAGCCGCGCCGCCGCGGCTCACGGGCGCCTTCGCCCAGGGGCCGCCGAAGAAGCGCTTCGTCTACCTGTGCACGGGACACCGCGCCGGGCAGCCCCACTCACCCTGGCAGCGGCGAGCCAAGATCCATCTCGACTCGCTGACCGCCGAACTGCTCGCGCAGGCGAGCGCCGAGGGCGGCGTGCTCGTGACTCGCATCCACGGCTGCGCAAAGGACGACGGGCCGGCCTGCGCCACCGTGCCCCTGCTGGTGCCCTGGGGCCTGGCGGACTGACGGCTCAGCCGAAGGGTGCGTAAAGGCTGTGCTGCGGCTCGGTGAACCAGGCCGCGCCGTTGTCGGTGATGTGGAAGTGGTCCTCGAGCCGGACTCCGAACTTGTCGGGCACGACGATCATCGGCTCGTTCGAGAAGCACATGCCCGGGGCGAGCGGCGTCTCATCACCGCGCACGAGATAGGGCCCCTCGTGGATCTCGAGGCCGATGCCGTGACCGAGCCGATGCGGCAGACCCGGCAGCGCGTAATCCGGCCCGAGCCCGTGCTCCTCGAGCACGCTGCGGGCGACGGCATCCAGCGCCTCGCAGGGCACGCCGGGCCGGGCCGCCGCGAAGGCGGCCGCCTGGGCCTGCTTTTCTAGATCCCAGAGCCGCTCGATGCGCGCGTCGACTTCGTCGAGTGCATAGGTGCGGGTGATGTCCGAGTTGTAGCCCTCGAGGGCGCAGCCCGTGTCGATGAGGACGAGCTCCCCGGGCTGCAGCGCCGGGTCGCCGGGAATGCCGTGGGGATGCGCGGTCGCGGGGCCGAACTGCACCGCGCAGAAGGTGCTGCCATCGTCCGCCCCCGCGGCCCGGTGGAGGCGATCGATCTCGGTCCGCACCTCGCTCGACCGGGTCCCGGGCTCGAGCTGTTCGAAAACGGTCCGGTGCACCTCGAGCGTGATCTGCTTCGCAGCACGCATGAGCGCCAGCTCGGCGGCCGACTTCTGCGCGCGCAGCGGGGCAATCAGGTCGTGGGCGGATCGCCAACGTGCGGCGGTCGCCGCCGCAACCAATGCATCGGCGTGGCCGAACGCGCAGTTGGGATCGAGCGCCACGGTTCCGGTCCCGAGGTCCGCGAGCAGCGTCGCGACGAGCGCATGCGGATTCTCGTGCTCTTCCCAGTAGCGCGCGTCGTCGAACGGGACCGGGACCGACGCGACGAGGGACGAGGCCTCGAAGCGAGGTGCGACGAATACCAGCCGTTCGGGACGCACGATCGCGCAGACCAGGCGCTCGGTCGCACCCCAGGCCAATCCCGTCACGTAGCGCAGGTTGGCGCCGGGCGTGAGCACCACGGCGTCGACGCCGGCCTCGGCCATGCGTCCGCGCAGCGCCTCGAGCCGCCCTGCGCGTTCTTCGTTGCCGATCCTCGGCGCGGTCTTTTCCGTCATCAGCAGCCCACGTAGGTCGTCTTCACCGTGGTGTAGAACTCGTTCGCGTAGCGGCCCTGCTCACGCTGACCGTAGCTCGAGCCCTTGGTGCCACCGAAGGGTACGTGATAATCGACGCCCGCCGTAGGCAGGTTGACCATGACCATGCCAGCCGCGCTTTCGCGCTTGAATCGCGTCGCGGCCGCCAGCGAACGCGTGCAGATGCCCGCCGAAAGGCCGAAGGCGGTGTCGTTGGCAACGGTCAGGGCCTCGTCGAGATCCGCAACGCGGATCGTGGTCGCCACCGGGCCGAAAATCTCTTCCCGGTTGATGCGCATGGCGTTGTCGGTATCGGCGAACAAGGCGGGCGCAAGATAGAAGCCCGGAGTATCTCGGGTCAGTCGCTCGCCACCCGTCACCAGGCGGGCCCCTTCCGACCGGCCGATCTCGAGATAGTCGAGATCCTGGTCCAGCTGGCGCTGGTCGACGACCGGGCCGATGTCGGTCCCGGCTTTCAGCGCGTCGTCGACGCGGAGCGCTGCGATCCGATCGCTCAGCGCATCCACGAAGCGGTCGTGGATCGCGTCGTCGACGATGAGCCGCGAGGACGCCGTGCACCGCTGCCCCGTCGAGAAGTAGGCGCCGTTGACGGCGACCTCGACGGCCTGCTCGAGGTCGGCATCGGCGAGCACCACCAGCGGGTTCTTCCCGCCCATCTCGAGCTGGTACCGGGCGCCGCGGCCGGCGCAGGCCGCCGCCACGCGCTGGCCCGTCGCAACGGATCCCGTGAAGGAAATGCCCTTGACTCGGGGATCGTCGAGCAGCGCCTGTCCCACGACGGCGCCGGATCCCATGACCAGGTTGAAGGCGCCGGCGGGGAGGCCCGAGCGCGAGATGATCTCGGCGAGCGCCCAGGCGCAGCCGGGCGTCAGCTCGGCGGGCTTGCAGACCACCGTGTTGCCGTAAGCCAGCGCCGGCGCGATCTTCCACGCGGGAATCGCGATCGGGAAGTTCCAGGGCGTGATGGCCCCGACGACGCCGAGCGGTTCGCGACGGACCTCGACCTCCACGCCCGGCCGCACCGAGGGCAGGCTGTCGCCCTCGAGGCGGAGCGCTTCGCCGGCGAAGAACTTGAAGATCTGGCCGGCGCGGGCCGCCTCGCCGATGGCTTCGGGCAGCGTCTTACCCTCCTCCCGCGCGAGCAGGCGACCCAGCTCGTCCTTGCGCGCCAGGATCTCGGTGCCGATCGCGTCGAGGCAGCCGAAGCGCTGCTGCACGCCGCTCCGCGACCAGCTGGCGAACGCGTCCGACGCGGCCGCCACCGCGTCCCGGGCCTGGGCTTCGTCAGCCGAGGCGTACACGCCGACGACGTCGTCGGTGTTCGACGGGTTGATGTTCTCCATCGCTTCGAAGGAGGAAACCCACTCGCCGCCGATGAGGTGCTTGTACTCAGCCATCGTCGCTCTCTCTCTTAATCCTGTGTCAGTGGAACCGGGCGGGCGCATAGGCATCCGCCGGGATGTGCGTGGGCTGCCCGGCCACGAGTTCGGCCAGCAGCTTGCCGGTGCCGGGCGCCATCATCATGCCAAGCATCTGGTGCCCAGTCGCCGCGAATGCGTTCTCCAGGCCCGGCAGGCGTCCGATGATCGGCAGGCTGTCCCAGGTCATCGGCCGCCAGCCGAACCAACGGTGCCGCGTCGGCGGCGGTGGTGACCGCAGAAAGGCCGCCGCCCCGGCCCGCAGCTGCGCGACCCGTCCCTCGGGAATCGTCTCGTCGAAGCCGACGAACTCCATCATGGACCCGATACGCAAACCGTCCTCGAACGGCGTGATCGCCACACCCTTCTCGGGCAGGAGGATCGACGTCGTCGGGCAGGGATCCGGTCGGTCGGTCGTCACGGCGTAGCCCTTGCCGGGTTCGACCGGCAGGGCACGTCCGAAATGCCGGGACAGCGCTCGGCTGAACGCGCCGGCCGCGAGGACCACGTGGCCCGGGCGGAAGATGTCGCGCCGGGTGCGCACCGCGACGACGCGCCCCCGATCCATCTCGAGACCTTCGAAAGCGCAGTATTCGATGAAGCGGACGCCGCGCGCTTCGAGCGCCGCCGACCAGCTCCGGCCGAGGCGCTGGGGATCCAGGCTCGCGTCCCGGGGATAGAAGAAGCCGCCGGCGAGGTCAGGCCGGAGGGAGCGATCGACGCCCTCGAGGTGCGCAGCGTCGACGGCTTCGGCCGCGACGCCGAACTCGCCGGCGAGGCGCTCGTTCATGCGAGCGAAGGCATCGAGGTTTCGAGGCTCGGCGAAGAGATAGAGGAGACCGTGCGGGCTCCAGCCGCAGTCGAACGCTGGCGCGAGGCGCTCGAACTCGTCGAAGGAGGAGTCCAGCAGCGCCTTGAGGTTCGCGGCGGCGTGCGCCACTCGCCTCGGCCCGCAGTGGCGGACGAACTGGAACAGCCAGCGCAGCAGGTCGAGGTCGGCCCGCAGGCGAACGCGGAACGGGGAGGACCGGTCGAAGAAGGACGCGATCGCCGTCCGGAGCGCGCCCGGCGAGTTCAGCGGCAGGACGTGGCTCGGCAGGATGTGTCCGCAGTTGCCCCGGGAGCACCCGCCGGCGATCTCGCCGCTGTCGATCACCGTCACCTCGAAGCCCGCGTCGGCGAGATAGTGGGAACAAGCCAGGCCGACAACGCCCGCGCCGATGACCAGGACGGAATCCTGTGCCGCGCGCGTCACGCCACGCCTCGCCAGAACGGATCCGTCGCCTGGAAAACGAGGGTCGAGTCCGCGTAGACGTGGGCCTCGCCGGTGATGCTCGGCGCAATGCGGCCCGGCGTCATGGCGGGCTCGAAGCGGCCCTCGAAGCGGCTGCCGATGATGCTCTCCTGAACCCAGCGTTCGCCCGGCGCGAGCCGGCCGTCGGCGGCGAGGCACGCCAGCTTCGCGCTCGTCCCTGTTCCGCACGGTGACCGGTCGTAGGCTCCGCCCGGGCAGAGGACGAAGTTGCGGCTGTCGGCCCGACCGTCCTCGACGGCTTCGAAGAACTCGATGTGATCGATCTCCGCGCCGTCGGTGCCCATGATGCCGGCCGCCGCGAGCGCCCGCCGGATGCGCCAGCCTGCGTCGGTCAGGGCCGGGATGTTCTCGCGGACCAGCGAGACAGGTGCGTCGTCGACGAGAAAGAACCAGTTGCCGCCCCAGGCGACGCTGCCCGTGACAACGCCGAGACCGTCGACAGCGACTTGCACGTCCGCTG
>JBCCZC010000211.1:0-9685 GCA_039188505.1 Pseudomonadota bacterium
CGTCCGCGAAGGCGTCACCGCCGAAGGTGCGCGAACGGCCTGCGAGGTCCATGCGCGCAAGATTGGCCTCGGCCTGCTTCGCCACCGCGGGCAGGTCGAAGAGCATCAGCTGCAGCGCCGCTGATTTCGCGGCCGCGGCCGCCAGAAATGCGCCGTTTCCTCCACCGACGTCGAGCAGCTTGTGGTGGCCGGAAAGGTCGTAGGCGTCGAGAACGTCCGTGGCGATCATCGCCTGGGTATCGCCCATGAGCGACGTGTACTCGGTGACGTCCGTCGACGTGGCGTCGGCCGGCTGCTCCGTGCTGGAATAGAGCCAGAACCGAGACAGACTCATCTGGTCCGGATCGCCCCGCAGGAGCGCGACCGGATCGGACATGTCCTCGTAGAACATCGGGTGATGCCGGACCATGTTGGCCACGGCGGGATTGCCGAGCATGGCGGCGCCGAGCTGGCCCAGGCCGAATCGCCCGGCGCTGCGACGCTGGACGAGATTCAGCGAAACAGCGGCGGTGAGCAGGCGGCGCGTCTGATCGGTTTGCAGGCCGAGCCGGCGCGAGATTTCGACCAGGCTCTGGGGCCCGTCCTTCAGGATCTCGAAGAGGTTGAGGCGCACACAGGCCAGGAGAATCTGGGAGTAGACGAAACCGGCGCAAACGTCGAAGAGCTGCTCGGCGCTGCGGCGAGCCGTCCGGCGGGTGAAGGGGAAATCGGCGGCCCAGGCCTGGAAGGCCGGGTTCATGATCAGTCGATCACGCCAGGCGAGGATTCGGTCGCGGATTGACAGCCGCGGACGCTCGGTCGGCGCCGTCACGGCAGCATCGCCTTCCGTCACTGTGTGGGCCGTTCTAGCCATGCCACCCCCGTACCGTCAAGCCGCTCTCCTCGTCAGCGCGCGGGACAGGAAGCGCCAGGCTTCCACGGAAATATTCTTGCGGAGGGCCTCCTGGCCGGGGCAGTCCGGAATCGAGTCGATGGCGGCTTCAACCAGCTTTTCGAGCCGCTCGGTCGCCCCCTCGACGCCGTAGGACAGTGCCGCGCTCGGTCGACCATGCAGGGCGTCCTGGTTCGCCGGCTTGCCCATATCGCTCGGGTCACCGACCACGTCGCGCAGATCGTCGGCGACCTGGTAGGCCTCGCCGAGCTTCTCCCCCAGCGTGCGCCACGGCTCGGGATCCATGCCCGCGCTGGCGGCGCCGGTGACCGTGGCGGCCGCGAACAGCGCGCCGGTCTTGGCTCGCTGATAGTCCTCGAGAGAGATCTCGGGCTCGCACTCCCATGCCTGGCCGGCGACGATGCCGAAGGGCATGCCAACGGAGCGACCGAGAACCCGCGATACCGTGGCGAGCCGCTCGGGTGCGTGGGCCATGCCGCGCGCGAGGGTCTGAAACGCAAGCACAATGAGCGCGTCGCCGGCCAAGACGGCGATCCGCTGACCGTAGGCGACGTGAACGGCCGCCTTGCCCCGGCGCATTTCCGCGTCATCGAAGCAGGGCAGGTCGTCGTGGATGAGGGACGCGCAGTGCATCAGTTCGACGCTCGCGGCGGCGGCATCCGCGCACGTGGCGTCCACCTTGCCGCAGGCCTGGGCGACGGCCAGGCAGAGCCGCGGTCGAATCCGAGCCCCCCCCGGAAAGACTGAATAGCGCATCGCTTCGGCCAGCCTCGGGGGGCAGCCGGAAACCTGCACACGATTGAGAGCGTCGATCAGCGG
This sequence comes from Pseudomonadota bacterium, assembly GCA_039188505.1. GTDB lineage: Bacteria > Pseudomonadota > Gammaproteobacteria > Xanthomonadales > SZUA-38 > JBCCZC01. Next base: position 1,712 of record JBCCZC010000211.1, read on the forward strand.
CTGCTCGATGCGATCTGTCAATTCCATGGCGTCCACCGGTTGCGTTGCTGCGAAGTGTAATACAAAACTGTCAACAGTGTGTGTAAGGAACAATAGACACTCGGCTATAATCAAGTCAACACGGAAACCCGGGAATCCGGTTCGATGGGACAACACGGAGTGGTGATCGGGGCCGGAATGGGCGGCCTCGCCGCGGCCATCGAGCTTGCCGGCGCGGGCCTTGAGGTGACGCTGCTCGAGCAGGCGGACGCGCCAGGCGGCAAGATGCGCGAGGTGGTGGTGGAGGGGCAGGGCATCGACAGCGGGCCGACGGTCTTCACTATGCGCTGGGTCTTCGATGGGCTTCTGGACTGTGTCGGTCGCAGCCTGGAGGCGCTTGTCAGCCTCACGCCGTGTGAGGTCCTGGCCCGCCACGCGTGGCGGTCTGGCGGACCGATGGATCTGTTTCACGACCTCGAGCGCACCGTCGACGAGATCGGACGATTCTCCGGGGCGGCGGATGCCGCGAGCTACCGCGAGTTCTGCGCCCGAACGGCGCGGATCTTCAACGCGCTCCGGGACACCTACATCGCCGCCTCCCGACCGTCGATGGTCGATCTCGTTCTGCGCGTGGGTCTGCACCGGCTCGGCACGCTGCTCGCGCTCGGCAGCTTCGAGTCGATGTGGCATCGCCTCCGGCGGACCTTTCACGACGAGCGACTGCAGCAGCTCTTCGGGCGCTACGCGACCTACTGCGGTTCCTCACCGTTCCAGACGCCGGCGACGCTGCTCCTGGTGGCGCACGTGGAGCGCGAGGGTGTATGGATGGTCGACGGCGGAATGCACCAGCTCGCCCAGGCGCTCGCCCGGACCGCAGCCGAGGTCGGTGCCGCCGTCCGCTACGGCGAACCTGTAGCCGAGATCATCATCGAGCGGGATCGGGTGGCCGGGGTGCGGACGGCGCGGGGCGAGCGCATCGCCTGCGACGCGGTTGTTTGCAACGCGGACAAGGCTGCGATCGCGGAAGGCCGCTTCGGCGCCGCGGTCGCCGCCGCGGTACCCGGCACACCCCGGGCGCAGCGCTCCCTGTCGGCCGTGACCTGGTCGATGCGGGCCGGCACCGCCGGGTTTCCGCTCACACGCCACAACGTGTTCTTCTCGGACGACTACCGCGCGGAATTCGACGCCCTCTACGGGCGCCGTCGCCTGCCGGTTGACCCGACCGTGTACGTCTGTGCTCAGGACCGCGGCAGTGATGCCGCGGCGGATTCGGCGCCCGCTCGGGAGCGCCTTCTCTGCCTGGTGAACGCGCCGGCGGACGGCGACCGCAGGGCGATGGACGAGACGGCGCTGGCTCGGTACGAGGAAGCCGCCTTCGGTCTCCTGAGGGATTGCGGCCTGACGATCGAGCGCACCGAGGCCGGATCCGTGCAAACTGCGCCGCAAGATTTTGCCCGGCTGTTCCCGGCCACCGGTGGCGCGCTCTACGGGCCGAATCTCCACGGCATGCTGGGTTCCTTCCGGCGCCCCGGCGCACGCTCGCGGGTGCCTGGACTCTACCTTTCCGGGGGCAGCGTCCATCCCGGCGCCGGTGTCCCGATGGCGACCCTTTCCGGTCGGATTGCCGCGGCGGCGGTTCTCGCCGACCGGCCAGCGGCCCACGCGGTGACGGGATTGCGGGGACTGACCCTTTTGGCCACCGGGGACGGCGGACGATGACGGCCTGGCATCCCGAGGGCTTCCCGTGGTTCGATCAGCCGGTCGCCGAGGACGGCTACCAATGGTGGTACGTCGATGGAATTTCCGATGACGACCGCTACGGAGTCACCCTCATCGCCTTCGTCGGCAGCGTCTTCTCGCCCTACTATGCGTGGGCGCGCGGGCGAGGCGAGGGCGACCCGGCGCATCACTGCGCGCTTAACGTCGCTCTCTACGGGCCGAAGGGGCGCTGGGCGTTGACGGAGCGGGGGCGCGGTCAGCTGGAGCGCGACCGCGAGGGCATGGCGGTCGGGCCGAGCCGCGTCCGCTGGACGGGAGAGTGCCTCGAGTTCTCGATCGACGAGTGGGCGGTCCCGATTCCACGGCGCGTCCGGGGGACCGTTCGCGTCTACCCGGAATCGATCGTGACCCGTGACGTCGTGCTGGACAGCGGGGGCCTGCATCGCTGGTGGCCCGTTGCGCCGCACGCGCGGGTGGAGGTCGAGATGATCTCCCCCGACCTGCGCTGGTCGGGCCCCGGCTACTGGGACGGGAATCGCGGGGAGGCGCCGCTCGAGTCGGCCTTCACCGGCTGGAACTGGTCACGAGCGCATCTGCCCGGCGGCACGGGGCTCCTCTACGAAGTGGTCGAACGGGACGGCCGCAGTACCTGCCATGCCTTCCGCGCGGCGCACGGGGGCGAACTCGAGGCGCTGGCGCCTCCCGGACCGGTGGGTCTGCCGCCAGGAATGATCTGGCGCGTACCGCGAGCCACGCGCTCGGAGGGGCCCGCGTCCATCGTGCGAACGCTCGAGGACACGCCCTTCTACACGCGCTCGGTGATGCGTTCTACGCTCGACGGCCATGCCGTCGAGGGGATGCACGAGAGCCTCGACCTGGACCGCTTCGCGTCCCGGTGGGTCCAACTGCTCCTGCCCTTCCGCATGCCGCGTATCGCGCGGTAGCCGTTCCGCTCAGCCGGCGACCGCCGTCACCAGGAATCGGACCTCGTCGAGCGGCGGAATCGCCGGCCGGCGCGCGGTGGTCATCGTTGCCTGGAACACCGATCCAAGGAGCTGGAGCTTGCGGCTGGTGGGCACGTACATGCGGCGCGACACGGAATCGAGCCCCTCCCGTTCCACCTCCCGCCCGATCTCGCGGTAGAAGATGCTGGCGGCGTGGATGCCCGGTCGGCAGCGTACGGGCAACCTGGAGATCCCCGAGGCCGAGCGCGAATAGAGCGCCTCGGCGCGCTCGAGGAGGCGCTCGACCAGCGAACCGACTTCCGGCGAGAAGGACGGCGCCGCCAGCCACGCATCAAGGTCGATCCCGACCTCGTCGAACCATTCGAGGGGCAGGTAGACCCGCCCCAGCCGGGCGTCTTCGCCGACGTCGCGGGAGATGTTGGTGAGCTGCATGGCGACGCCGAGGTCACAGGCCCGGGCCACGACGTCGGGATCGCGTCGGCGCATGATGACGGTCATCAGCGCGCCGACGGTGCCCGCCACACGAGCGGCGTAATCATAAAGGTCCGAAAGCGTTTCATAGCGACGGCCCTCGGCGTCCCAGGCGAGCCCCTCGAGGAGCGCCGTCAGCAGCGTGCCCGGAATCTCGAAGTGTGAGACGACGTCAGCCAGGGCGCGATCGAGCGGCTGGGGCCGCGGGCGTCCCGCGAGGATGCCGTCGAGGCGATCGTAGAGATCCCGGATCGCCTCCGGGTCCTCGCCGCTCAGATCGATCTGGTCGTCCGCGGTCCGACAGAAGGCGTAGAGCGCGCCCGCAGGCTCCCAGACCTTCCGCGGGAGGAGCAGGGAGGCCGCGAAGAACGAGCGCGAGCCGCTGCGCAACTGCCGGCGGCAGGCTTCGAAGTCGGCGGGGCTCGAAAGCGAGTATTCAGGCCAGCGTTTCGGCATGGGGGACCACCTTGTCCAGGACCTTGGCAGACGAGAGCACGCCGGGGACACCAGCGCCGGGGTGCGTGCTGGCACCGACCAGATAGAGGCCGTCCAGCTCCTCGCTACGGTTGTGGGCACGGAACCACGCGCTCTGGAGCAGCGTTGGTTCGAGGCCGAAGGCCGCGCCCCGGAAGGACAGGAGGTCGTCCTCGAAGTGGCGCGGCGTGATGAAGTGCGAGCTGACCACGGCATCGCCGAGGCCGGGCAGGGTGGTCGACTCGAGGAAGTCGGCGATGCGCTGGCGATAGCGCTCGCCCATCTCCTCCCAGTCGACGTCGCTGTCCTGGTGCGGGACCGGCGACAGGACGTAGAAGGCATCGCAGCCCTCGGGCGCGAGCGTTGGATCCGTCGCGGTCGGTCGGTGCAGGTACAGCGAGAAGTCGTCGGCCAGTTCCTTGCGTCCGAAGATGTCGGTGAGCAGGCCGCGGTAGCGTGGACCCAGCAGGATCGTGTGGTGCTCGACGTCGGGGTACTGCCGGTCGGTGCCGAAGTACCAGACGAAGAGGCTCATGGAGTAGCGGGACCGCTTGATCTTGCCGTCCGTCCAGCGCTTGCGCTTGCGGCCGGGCAGCAGGTTGGCGTAGGTCCAGGCCGCGTCGCCGTTCGACACGACGATGTCGGCGGCCACGTGGGTGCCATCGCCGAGGCGGACGCCGCTCGCGCGGCCGTCATCGACCGTGATTTCCCTGACCGGGGCGTCGCAGGTCACGCTGCCACCCTGACCGCGGACCAGGTTCACGAGGCCCTGGATCAGGCTCCCCGTTCCGCCCATGGCGAAGAAGACGCCGTAGTGCTTCTCGAGGTAGGCGATCAGGCCGTAGATGGCCGTGGTCGTCAGTGGGTTGCCGCCGACCAGGAGCGGGTGGAAGCTGAACACCGTACGCAGGCGCTCGCTCTTGAAGTAGCGCGAGGTCATCCCGTAGACGGTCGAGGCGCCGCCGAGACGAACGATGTCGGGGACGATTCGAAGCATGTCGCGGAGACTGTGGAAGGGCACGTCCGCGAGCTCTTCGAAGCCGACCTTGAAGGTGGCCTCGCTGGCTTCGAGATAGCGCCGGTAGCCGTCCACGTCGGCGGGCTCGAAGCGGGCAATCTCGCGGCACATGGCCTCGGTGTCGCCGGAGTAGTTGAAGACCTCGCCGTCGTGGAAACGGATCTGGTAGAAGGGCGATACCGGCCGGAGCTCGACGTCGTCGGCCAGGCGCCGTCCGCAGAGCGCCCAGAGCTCCTCCAGGAGAAACGGCGCGGTGATGACAGTCGGGCCGCCATCGAAGGTGAAGCCGTCCTGGCGGTACACGTAGGCGCGCCCGCCGGGCTGGTCGCGCTGCTCGAAGACCGAGACGCGATAGCCACGTGCGCCGAGCCGGACTGCGGCGGCGAGACCGCCGAAGCCCGAGCCGATGACGACCGCGTGGGGGCGCTCGTCCGGCCTCTCGATGCCGGCGCCGTGGGTGTGGTCGTCGACCGTGTCGAGGGTACTGGCGTCGTCAAGCATGGTCTTGCCTCCCGTGGCCGATCGGACCGGCGCCGAAGACGGCGTGCAGCACCGTCGTCGCGATTCGTTCCGGAGCCTCTTCATGGGCCAGGTGTCCAAGCCCTGGCTCCGTGGTGACGATGCAGGAATCGACCCGTTCCCGGACGCGCTCTGCGTCGCGCGGTGGCACCGTTTCATCGCGCTCGCCGACGATCAGGTGCAGCGGCGTTTCGAGCTGCCAGAGTCGCTTCTGCAGTCGATGGAGATTCCAGTGCGCCATCATGGCGAGCGTGTTGCGGACGTGGCTCCGGTCTTCGAAGAGGCGTCGATAGAGAGCAACACCCTCGGCGTCGATCGACGAACCTGTGCCCTGAAGCAGTCGCTCGACCGCTTCGGGATCCTTCGCCATCCGGGCCATGACGGCGGGCACGACCGGTGTCCCTGCGAGCACCCTCGCGAGGGCCCCGAAGATCGGTCCGGTGACTCCGGGGAACGGAAAGAACGCACCGTTGATGCCGACCATCAGCTCTGGCGCGAGCAGGCCATCCAGGATCATTTCCACGCCGATGACGGCTCCGGCGGAATGCCCGAGGCCATACGCCGGGTCGACGTCCAGCGCCGCGAGCACCTCGGCGATGCGTCGCGCCATCGCATCGATGGATTGGTCGCCGTCGGGGGGCTGCGCCGTGAAACCGTGGCCGGGCAGGTCCAGCGCGGTCACCGTGAAGCGCTCGGCGAGGCGTGGCAGCAGGTGCCGCCAGGAGTGCGTCGACGCCCCGGTGCCGTGCAGCAGCAGGAGTTCCGGTCCCGCACCGGTCCGCTGCACGTGCCAGCGCATGCCGGCCGCGTCGATGAACCGGCTCACCGATCGGTTCGGCCAGTCGAGCCCGTGCTTGTCCCAGCGCAGCCGGGACCGCGGGGCGGTTCCAGGCAGCGGCACGGCGACGGACGTCATGCCGCCACCCGCCCGGTCGCGTGCCCCTGCACGACCGCCGACAGCCCGCGGGCGTCGGCGAAGGGCAGGGGGACGTAGCGTGCGTCCATGGCTTCCGCGATCTCGCGGGCCTTCCGCTGCGGCCTCGGTGAGGTGTCCACGAAGATCGTGGAAACGCCCGCCGTGTTCATCCCCCGGGCAGCGGTCAGGGCGTCGTCATGGGCCTGGGCGCGACCGCCCTCACCGCCGCGCGTAATGTTCGCCCGGCCGTCCGTGAGCATGACCACGACCGGCGTCTGACCGCGTCGCCGGACCTGCTCAGCCAGCTCCGTCGCCGCCTCCATCGCCGTCGCCAGCGGCGTGCCGCCGCCGCCGGGAAGCCCGGCGAGGCTCCGCTTCGCGCGAACCAGGGATCGCGTCGGCGACAGCAGGAGCTCGGCGCTCGTGCCGCGAAAGGCGATCAGCGCCACTTGATCCCGCCTTACGTAGCACTCGGCGAGGAGCAGTTCGACCGCGCCCTTCGCCTCGGCGAGTCGCTGCATGGCGGCCGACCCGGAGGCGTCGACCACGAAGATCGTTACGGTCTCGGTGCGCTGCTTGAATCGTGTGGTTCTGAAATCGTCGCCGCGGACCGCAACGCGCCGATCCTCCGGCGCCGCAGCAGACAGCGGCGCGCCGCGAAGGCGCTGCCAGGGTGCCGCCGCCCGGAGCGTCGCCACCAGATTGAGTGGCTTGTCCGGCGTCGGTTGACCGGCCCGCGTGCCGATCGGTCGACCCCGGGCATTGGACTTCGACTTCTCCCCCGACTTGCCGGCGCTTCGGCTCCTCGAACGACGTGGGGCCCCGAAGCGCAACGCCTCGAGAAGGCCTGGTGGAATGGCGGCCTGAGCCGCCTCGAGCACGACGTCGGTCGGGGGGCGATCACTCCTGGCTTCGTCGTCTGCATCATCCCCCTGACTCTCGGTGCTCTCGGGCGGCGGTGTCGCCTCCTGAGGCTCGTCCGGCTCGGCCTCGGGGTCGCGGGGCAGGGTCGTCGCTCGCGGCGCCAAGACCAGACGGGCGGCGAGCGCTGCGTCCGTATCGCTGACCACCTCCTCGCCGGCGAGGGCGGCGGCCGCGCGCGCAGCGCGCGCAGCGAAGAGCGCCGCCCGCAGGGACCCGACCCCGAGCGCCATCGCGGTCTCGGTGAGCGCCGCGTGGATCGCCTCGGGCGACACGATGGATCGCAGCCGTCCCCGGGCCTCCGCGACCATGGCCCCGTCGATCGCAAACGGCGACGTCGCGACGCTGCGGATCAGCCCGAGATCGAGGTGGAACGCGAGCCGGTCCTGGAGGGATTCCGGCGGCGCCTCCTCGAGGGTGAGCCCTTCGTCGAGGGCGATGACTACGATGCGTGCGGGAAAGCAGCGGCCAGAACCGTCACGCTCGAGGCGGATCTCGCCGCTGTCGAGGGCGCCGGCCACGAGCGCGGCGGTCGAGGATGTCATCCGCTCTGCCATCGCCGCGATCACCGCGCCGCCGTCGGCGCGTGCGAGCAGCCCGGCTTCGATCACTGGGCGGCCGCTCGCCAGCGTCGCCGTCAGGTCCAGGCCGCCGAGCAGGCGGTCCGGGGTGATGTGAGTGGGCATCCGAAGGGCGGGAGCGTCCGCCGGGAGCAGCGAGCGAAAGTGCTCCAGCCACGCCTCTCGCGGCGGTCCCGCCAGCCCGCGCAGGCTGGCGCCGCCAAGGCCGTCCGGATCCACGGCCAGCAGTGCCGCCGCGAGCTGGGCGTCGGTCCAGGCGTCGTAACGTGGCTCGACGCCGGTCATGCGCCACACAGCTCCTCGAGCGCGCGCTCGACGCGCACGGTCGAGCCGGCCTCGTCGAGGGGGTCGCGCCGCAGTCGGTGGCGCAGGGCTGACGGGGCAACGTGCCGGATATGGCTGCCGTCAACG
>JBCCZC010000212.1:0-9613 GCA_039188505.1 Pseudomonadota bacterium
GTACCGCTACTCCCGTCCGAGCAGGTTGATCTGACGGCGTACGCCAGCGCGAAGCCCTAGGTGGCGAGGATCAGGCCCGCGGCGGCGTTGGGGCGCTGCGCTGCGGGCGCCTCGCTCACCGGTTGCTGTTCAGCGACCCGCCGAGGCGGTGGATCTGGTCCATCCGCGCCGCGACGTGACCCGCCCAGCCTTCGAGGAGCCGGATCACGGTATCTCGGTCGCTGACCGAGGCATCGTCGGCCAGCGAGCGCACGGCCTTGCCGTCATCGGCGACCTGCACCAGCAGCTGACCGCTGAGCCCGTCGGACAGCTCGAGTACGAGCGTCATCTCCGCGACGGAATCGAAGTACGCCGGGGAACTCTCGTCGGTATCGACGCCGGCGCCGAGGCGCAGCCCGATGATCGAGGCCTCGACCTTGAGCGTACCGAGCGTGGGCTGGTCGACGACGGCATAGCTCGTCCCGGCCAGCGCCTCACGCAGCGCACGCTGGAAGTAGAGGCTCATCTCCTGGAGCTTGTACGGATCCAGCCGTCGACCTGACGGCGCGCGATCCGGGCGGAACGCGATCGAAACTGGAGCGACGAAGACCGACTTGTAGAACTCCAGCCCGGCGTCGGGGCGGGCGTAGACGCGGTCCATGTCTGCGTCCACGACCGGGAAGAGCCCGAAGGCCGTCGGCGTCGCCTCTAGGTCGAAGCGGGGTTGGGCATTCGTCGAAGCGGCAAGCGCGCAGAGCGCCAGAATCAGAAGTGCTTTTCTCACGTGTGCATCCCTGGATCGTGTCCTCGGAAGACCGCCCGGGCGGCAATCAGTTCCGCGCGACGATGCCGGAAGCGGCAACCTTTCCGGCGATTACGGGCGCCGCCTTGTCGACGAGGTCGTACACCGAACCCGGATTCGAGAACTGCAGGAATTGCTCCCAGGCGAGCTTCTTCGTCGACTCGGGGAAGAGGCGGACGCGCAGGAAGACGTCGGTCTGAGTCTCGCGGTAGACCGGCGCGATGTTGCCACCGACCGACAGGATGTAGCCGATCTCGTCCTCGAAGTCGGCGTAGGTGCCGCGCGCGTCTGCGAACGAGGCCCGGCCCCGGTCCTCGCGCATGGCGCCCTCGAGGTCGACCAGGAGCACGCCGTCGACGTCCGAGTCGGCGATCGCTGCGATCAGCTTCTCCCGCGTCAGGCGCTCCGATGCGCCGAAGAAATCGCTGCGCACGGCGACGGCCATGCCGCGGCTCTCCAGCTCCTCGACGATCTTCTCCCGCGTGTACTGGTTCGACTGCGGAAACAGGTTCGGGAGCAGGAGGAGGATCTTCGTCATCTGGCCGTCGTAGGCAGGGTCCTCGAATTCCTTGACGACCTTGGAGCCGCCGCCGCAGGCCGTCAGCAGGAGGGCAAGCAGAAGAAGGGTCAGCTGGCGCATGGTCGGGGGTCGCTCCGTTGAAAGGCGGCAGTATAGGTCATCGGAGGCGGCAGGACAGCGACCAATACGTCAGGGATTCAGCGGCGGCAAAGGCCTGGCTGCGTGGACCGTTTCGCTGACCAGATAGCGCTTCCGAGCGGCGCTGAGCCCGCCGAGGACACCGTCCGGCTTCGGGGCGGACGCCTCCCTGCCGAAGCGGCTGCGCGCGAGTGCATCGAGGGCATCGACGAGATCGGCATCGCCCCAACGACGAGCGAACGCCACCGGACCCGGTGAGCCATCCGCTCGGGCGAGCCATGTAGCGAAGGCCCTATCGATGGCCTGGCCATCACCCGAGCCGAGCGCCTCCCGCAAGGCGGCAAAGGCCCCAGCCTCGGAGGCCCGCCAGCGGCGCCGGCGGTCGGCGAGTCGACGCGCGAGGATCCGCAGCAGCCAGAGAACGACGCCCGCGCCGACCAGGCCCGCGAGCAGCTTGATCGTCAGGCTGGGGACGGCTACTTCCGGCTCGTCCGGCGGCGGCGGTTCACCGGCGACCTCCACGGTCATCGCCGGGACCTCAGCGACCTCGACGGTTCCCGTCTCCGTGTTGAACCAACGCAGCCGGGGCGCCGGCAGCGCGAAACCACCACCAAGCTCGAAGACGAGCGTGACCCGTTCGGTGCGGCGGGCGACGTTCCCGTCCTCGACCTTCGGCTCGTCGGCGTAGATAGCGAGCCCGGGCCGCAGCGCGGTGTCGACGAGGGGTGGCAGGAACATCGCCGGCAGCCCGTCGAGCTCCGCCACGTACTCGAGCACGAGCGCGTCCCCGGTCTCGAGCGCTTCGACCTCACCGACCACCCGGCGCTCGACCGTCAGCGACCGGCCCGCGAGATAGGGATTCAGCCCCTCGGCGCCCGGCGGTACCACGGCCGCCAGCTCGACGACGGGAACGGGCACATCCGCCACGTGGGGATCCCGCGGAGGATCTGCCCAGGTCACGCGCAGCGATTGCCCCCCGACCGCATAGGTCGCCGGCAGGAGCGGATAGACCTCGTAGTTGCGCACGATGCCGGACCAGGTATCGCGGCCGACGCGTTCGCTCGTCGGATAGGAGCTGTCCGGCGGCAGCCGCACGATGGCATTGGGCAGCTCGAAGCTCGGAAAGACCGGGGGCTTCGGGAACCACGTCGGCACCAGGACGGTCACGGTCAACCTCACGGGCTCCCCGACCCGGACCTCCTCGGAGGACAGGCTGGTGCGCACCACGGGCGTCACGTCCTGCGCGGCGAGCAGCTCCGGCAGCAGCAGGAGCAGTACCGGCAGAAGCCTCACGGCTGCCCCCGCTGCGCGGCTTCGAGCGCGAAGCGCGACCGGAGGAAGTCCCGGGTCTCCGTGTCGACCGACCGCATCCACTTCTCCGCGGACTGGAGCTCGAGCGTGCTCTCCTGCGTGATCTCCATCTCCCGGCCTCGCTCCCGGGTGTTGTCGAAGGCGTAGTCGTCTGCGCTCAGCTCGGACTCATCCCCCGTGTCGGACGCCTCGCGCGCATCCTCGATGTAGTCCAGCACGTAGTGGGCGAGCGCCAGGTTGTCTTGCGCCTCGGGCCAGTCCGGCTCGTCCGCCACCGCCTGCTCATAGGCGCTGATGGCCTTGCCGTATTCCCGATTTCGCATCAGCGCATTACCGCGATTGAAGAAGCCGACCGCCGACGGCAGCCGGCCGAAGAACGCCGCTGCATCCTCGTAACGCCCGGCCTCGTAGGCGGCCGTCCCCTTCCAGGACGAGTCCTCGAAAAGATCCGCGGCCATGCTGAACTCGAGCTGTTTCATCGCCCGAACGCCCTGCTGGTCCGGCGTCAGCCAGAGGCCCGGGAAGCTGCCCTCCCGGTACCCGAGCCAGCCGAGGAGCAGCACAGCAAGCACCGTCGCGATCGACAGCTGAAGGCCCGTGTTCCGGATCACGTTCACCACTGCATCGTCCAGCCGCGGCGGAAGGCGAGCAGCAGCAGGGCGCCCGCCGGCCACAGGAACCACCAGCCCTCATCGCGCCAGCGGGCATCGGGATCGTCCGCCAGGCGCAGCTGCGACTCGACCGCGGCCAGGACCCGACGGATATCGGCGTCGCCGACATCGGCGCGGATCACCGGCATCGCGCCCGCGTCCCCTGCGCGGCGCAGCAGGGCCGCATCGATGCGGGTATCGACGGCACTACCATCGGCACTCCGGGCCTGGGATCCGTCGGGGAGCAGGGCGACGCCACCCGCGTCCGTCCCGACGACGAGGCTGACGAGCCCGGGCGTGCCCGGCGTCGCGGCGTGTTCGGTCAGCGCCGGAATATCGGTGGAGTCGAACCCATCATTGACGAATAGGATCGAGCCGATGGTCCGCTCGGCCCCGAGCATCTCGGTCGCGAGCGGCAGCACGGCCGCTGCGTTGGCGCCGGGCTGGGGCATCATCCGGGGATCGAGGCTCTCGAGGAACGGACCGAGCACCGCGGCGTCCGTCGTCGGCGGCATGACGATGTGTGCGGTACCCGAGTAGGCGATCAGGGCGGTCCGGGCACCTGTGCGAGCGGCCACCAGGCCCTGGATCTTGAAGCGGGCACGATCGAGCCGCGTCGGCTGGAGATCGTTGGCACGCATCGAGTCGGATACCTCGACCGCGATGACCAGTGGCGCCGTTTCGCTGAACCAGGGGCTCGGCTGCCGGCTCCAGGTCGGCCCGGCTGCCGCGACGGCAACCAACAGGCCGGCGAGGATGCCGGCGTCCACCGGGCGCGGCCCGGACCGCGCGCCGGCGTTGACGACCAGCGCCGAGGCCAGATGTGGCGCGATCGGCCCGAAGGCCGTGGTCGCCGCAGCGTCCCGGCGGCGCAGGAGCCACCAGAGCAGCAGCAGCGCAGGCACGGCCAGCAGCCAGGCGGGGCGGAGAAACTGGAACAGGTCGACGCCGCTCATGGACTGACTTCCCGCCGGCGGCTGCCCAGCAGCAGCATCGCGTAGCCGAAGAGGGCGAGGAGCGCGGCGGCGCCGGCGGGCCAGTGGACCAGGGAATCCCGCGGGCGCCAACTCTGGGTCCGGACCTCGCCGGGGCTCAGGGCGTCGATGCGTTCATACACGCTCGTGAGCGCCGCCTCGTCGTCGGCCGTGAAGAACGCCCCGCCCGTGCGGTCGGCCACCGCCTCGAGGGCGGCGAAGTCGACGCGGTCCTCGCCGGTCGCCTCGGGATCGCCGACGCCGATCGTGTAGACCTCGACGCCATTCAGCCGGGCGATCTCGGCGGCGTTGATCGGCGACATCTTGCTCGCCGTGTCGTTGCCGTCGGTCAGCAGGATCAGCAGGCGCTGGTCCACCTCCGATTCCTCGAAGGCGCGGATCGACAGGCCGATGGCGTCACCGAGCGCCGTCTGCGGACCGGCCATGCCCACATCCATCAGCGCAACGAGCGCCCGCGCGCTGTCGAGGTCTCGGGTGAACGGGAGCTGCAGATAGGCGCGAGAGCCGAACACGATCAGTCCAACCCGGTCGCCGTCCCGCGACGCGACGAAGGCATCGACCACGCGCTGCACCGCCGTGAAGCGGCTCGCCAGCGTGCCGTCGGCGCCCGGGAAGTCCACGTAGTTCATGGAGCCGGAGAGGTCGATCGCCAGCATGACGTCGCGCGACGACTCGGTCCGCACGATCGGATCACCGACCCACTGCGGCTTGCCGAGCGCGCCGACGACCAGCAGCCAGCAGCAAATCAGCAGGATCCGCTGGAACCAGGTCTTGCGCAGGACCACCGCCCCGCTGCGGGCCTCGACGCCGGTGGCCCGCACGAGGTCGTCAAAGAACGGCGCCCGCAGCGCGCCGGTACGCTCGCGCCGGGAAGGCGTGAGCCAGCGGACCAGCAGCGGCGCCGGCAGGAGCGCGAGCGCCCAGGGATGGGCTAGCTCAAGCACGGTGCACCTCGATCCAGCGGCGAGCCGGCGCGACGAGGGCGGCGGGGTCGACGTCCTGACGATAGGGCGCGCCCGCGAGGTCGACGGCCGCCGCAGCCACGACGGTATCGTTGGTCGCGCTCCAGCACAGGAACTCGGCCCAAGCATCACCGTGCAGGCTGGCGACCTTTTCCCGCGGGAAGGCCGCGAGGGCGGTGCGGCGGAGCAGCAGGCCCAGCTCGTGCCCCGTCGGTGCCGCCAGCGCGTCGAGCTCCGCGAGGGCCTCGCGCCGGTACGCGTTGGCAACCCAGCGACGCCGCGCCTGAACGGCGAGGATGATCCCGACCGCTGCCAGCCAGCCGGCCAGTACCCACCACCCATCCGTCGCGGGCAGCATGGACACCGGGTCCGGCTCGACGATGCCGTGCATCCGGTCGAGTAGCTGGGGCAGATTCAGCCCCTCGTACGGATTCGTCTCCGTCACCGCACGCGCCGCTGGGGAGCATCAGCGCCCATCAGGTGCCGGAGCTGCGGCAAGGTCTCTTCGCCGGCGTTCAGCGGAAGCACCGAGAGATTGATCTCGTTCTGCCACGCGAAGATCCGGTCCAGCCGTGCCGTGGACCAGGTGGTCATGGTCTGGCGAAGCCGCTCTGCCCCGAGATCGAACTCCGCCTGCCGATCCGCATCCCCGAGCACCAGCCGATCGGAGGACTCCAGCGTTCTCGCCGTCGGATCGTGCACCGCCAGCAGGATCACGTCGTTGTGGGTTGCCAGGCCCGCGAGCCGGCGCCGCGTCGTCGCGTCGATGCCGTCGAAGTCGCTGAAGACGAGCACGAGGTGGTCGTGCGTGGCGATGCGGGAAACGCGGCCGAGGACCGAGTTCAACCAGCCCGGCTGCGGCTGGCCGCGCCGATCCGGATGGAGGCCTTCGTTGAGTTCGACCACCTGCTCGAGGAACCGGTAGACCGCACCGGCGCTGCGCTGGGGTTTCACCTCGAGCTGGCGCTCGTCGTCGAAGGCGATGCCCCCGACGCGATCGCCGACGGCCAGGATACGAAAGGCCGCCAGCGCGGCGGCTTCCGCAGCTGTCGTCGACTTCATGTTGTGCTGCGAGCCAAAGAACATCGACATGCGCTGGTCCACGACCAGCAGCGCTGGACGATCCCGCTCCTCGGTGAAGACGCGGACGTGGGGACTGCCGGTGCGCGCCGTGGCTTTCCAGTCGATCGACCGGATGTCGTCACCCGGCAGGTAGTCACGCATCTCCTCGAAATTCAGGCCGCGACCGCGGAGGCGTGAGGCGTGCCGACCGTTCAGGACGCTTCGCGCCGGCTGGCGCGGGAGGAAATTCAGCCCGTGTGCGGCCCCCTGGAGCGAACGCAGGTGCTCGAGGGTGACGTGGACACGCGGGTCGACGCTCATCGCACGGGATACGGGTAGATCTGCTTCCAGTCCGCCTGCATGTCCACCACGACCCAGCCCTTCTCCTCGGCCTCGTCCAGCGCCTGGTCGAGGCGGCCGACGTGGGAGTCACGATCGTAGGCCCATTCGCGCTCGGCGTCGGTATGGCGAACGATGCCGGCAAAGCGGGCGCCCTGGCCACCCATGGTCCACTGCAGCATCTGCAGATCGCCGTCCGAATTGCCGAAAGCAAAGATCGGCCGGCGCCCGATGTGCTGGTTGATGCCGACAGGCTTACCCGCCTTGTCGTCGATGAAGTTGATCTCGGGCAGGCGGACGAGAACCGGCTCATCGTCCCGCAGCTCGAAGCGCGTCTTGATGCTCGACCCGACCACCTGCTCCGGGGGAATACCGTAGACCGGCTCGGTCCAGGGGCGCATGAACTCGATGCCACCGCCCGAAACGATGTACGTGCGGAAGCCGTTGTCTCGCAGGTAGTCAAGGAGCTCCAGCATCGGCTGGTAAACGAGTTCTCGATACGGCCGATCGAAGCGCGGATGCTGCGCGGTGCTCACCCAGTCGAGGGCCACGGCCGCGAACTCGTCCACCGTCATGCCGGCGTGGGTCCCCATCACCAGTTCCAGCAGGCCATGCTCTCCCTGGGCTGCCAGTGCGGCCATGTCGCCGGCCAGCGCCGACTTGAAGGGCTCCCGTTCTGCCCACTCGGGGTTATCGGGCGCCATCGCCTTGACGCGATCGATGGCAAAGAGCAGCTGGAAGTAGACCGGGCGTTCGGACCAGAGCGTGCCGTCGTTGTCGAAGACGGCCACGCGTTCGGCTTCGGGCACGAACGTCGGCGTATCCGCCGTCGTCACCGCGCGCACGAACGCGATGATGGCGCTGCGGCTCGCGGTGTCGTTCCAGGACGGCAGCGGGTCGGCGCTGGCGGCGCCCGTGAGGAGCAGAAGTGCGGTCAGCAGACGAATCATCCTTGATCCTCGATTCAGGGCAGAGCCACGACGCGGACGATCTCGTCGATGACCGTGTCAGCCCGCATCCCTTCGCCCTGGGCCTCGTAGGACAGCATGAGGCGGTGGCGCAGGCAGTCGTTGATGATGGCGCGCACGTCTTCGGGATCCACGAAATCGCGCTCGTTGAGCCAGGCGTGAACGCGCGAGCACTTGTCGAGCGCCAGCGACGCCCGCGGGCTACCGCCGACGTCGATCCAGCGGTCGAGATCCTCGCCGTATTTCTCGGGAGTCCGGGTCGCGTAGACGAGATCGGCCATGTAGCGCTCGATGGCGTCCGACACGTGGATCTGGCCGATCTCGGCGCGGGCCTCGAAGATGGCGTCCTGGGGGATCAGCACGGGCTTCTCACCCGACGCGCTCTTTTCCTTCCCGGCCGCGATCTCTTCTCCGCGAACCAGCCGGATGACCTCCACTTCGTCCTCGACCGGCGGATATTCGATGTTCACGTGCATGAGGAACCGGTCCATCTGCGCCTCGGGCAGCGGGTAGGTCCCTTCCTGCTCGACCGGGTTCTGGGTGGCCATGACCATGAACAGCGGCGGCATCGTGTGCGTGGTGCCGGCAACGGTCACCTGCCGCTCCTCCATGGCCTCGAGCATCGCGGCCTGGACCTTGGCCGGCGCGCGATTGATCTCGTCGCCGAGGACGATGTTCGCGAAGATCGGACCGGGTTCGAAGCGGAACTCGCCGGCGCCGTCCTTCTGGTAGTAGACCTCGGTGCCGGTGACGTCCGAGGGCAGCAGATCCGGCGTGAACTGGATCCGGCTGAAGTCCGCCTCGAGGTTCTTCGCCAGCGCCTTGATCGCGCGGGTCTTTGCGAGCCCGGGCAGGCCCTCGACGAGGAGGTTGCCATTGGCCAGCAGGCCGATCAGCAGCCGCTCGATCACGGCCTGCTGGCCGATGATCGACTGGCCCATGCGCCGGCGCAGTTCGCCGACCTGTTCTCTTGCGCTCAAGTTGGCCCTCCCTGGCGGGGAACGCGAAAAGTGATCGCGGGACCGGGGATCCCCGGTCCCGCCGTGGCCCGATGGCTCAGCTGCCGGTACCTTCCCGCAGCTTGTCCAGGACCTGGTCCAGGGAGAAGCTCGCCGCCTTCTGGCGCGGCGGGAATTCCTGGAAGGTCGCGAGGAACTGGCCCACGTACTCCTGCGCCGGGACGAGGAAGAACACGTGGTCCAGCAGCCAGTCGTAGTAGGTGTTCGACGTGAGCTGAGATCGCTCGTAGGGGTCACGCCGGAGGTTGAAGATCAGCGGCACCCGGAGCGGCACGAACGGCTCGGCCCAGGCCTGCAGCGTCGTCTCGACGCGCTGCTCCATGAAGATCGCCTTCCAGTCCTGGAAACGCAGCGCCGTCAGGTCGCCGTCGTCCGAGAAGTAGAAGATCTCGTCACGCGGGCCGGTGTCGGCCTCACCCGTCAAGAAGGGCAGGAAGTTGTAGCCGTCCAGATGGACCTTGTAACGCCGGCCGATCGCCCGGACGCCGCCTTCCTTCAGGTCTTCCTTGACCGAGTCGTTGCCCGCCGCGGCGAGGAACGTCGGCAGCCAGTCCATGTGGTGCATGATCTCGTTGGAGATCGAACCGGGTTCGATCTTGCCGGGCCAGCGGACCATCGCCGGCACCCGCCAGCCGCCTTCCCAGTTGGTGTTCTTCTCGCCGCGGAACGGCGTCATCGCCGCATCGGGCCAGGTGTTCATGTGCGGGCCGTTGTCGGTGGAATAGAACACAATCGTGTTGTCGGTGATGCCGAGCTGGTCGACCTTGTCCAGGAGCTGGCCGACATGACGGTCGTGCTCGACCATGCCGTCGGCATATTCGTCCTGACCCGATATGCCCCGCAATTCCGCTTTCACGTATGTCCGAAA
>JBCCZC010000213.1:0-9553 GCA_039188505.1 Pseudomonadota bacterium
GGATCAACGATCAGCGCGTGCCGTTGAGGAGGGCGGGCGGTTTTCGCGGAGCGAAAGAAGCGCGCTCGGATCAACGATCAGCGCGTGCCGTTGAGGAGGGCGGGCGGTTTTCGCGGAGCGAAAGAAGCGCGCCCGGATCAACGATCAGCGCGTGGTGGCTAGGGGTTGAGGTCGATCGAGCCCTTGTCTGTAACAGAATAGGGTGCCGTCAGAGGCAGCGAGAAACCGGCAGCGTCGCACAGTGCAACTTTCTGATCTGCCGAAGTCTCGGCACAAGCCCATGATTTAAATGACGAAATCGGTTGCCTTGCGAAACTGGTGCAGTATTCGGGCTAGCTGTCCCGCACGAGCGAGAAGAGGAATTCCGGCCCGAGGCCCTCGGCATAGGCCAGCGAGATCCAGGCCAGCGCGAAGGGTTCGAGAATCCGGGCGCGCGCCAGCGGACCGAACTCGTAGGCATCGAAACCGATGGCGTGCGCCAGCTCACGAATGCGACCGCGCGCTGCCGCGTCGTCGCCCGCCACGAACATCACCGAGCGGCGGCCGTCCCGGACCGGCTGGTGCATGTTCGCTGCACCGGTCGTGTTGAACGCCTTCACGACCCGGCCGCCCCGCGCCCATCGGGCCACCTGTTCACCCGCCGAGTCGGCATGGCCCAGGGTCAGACCCGAGAGATCGGCTGTCAGCGGATTGGTGGCATCGACGAGGATGCGATCACCCAATTCACCGAGCGACGCAACGGCGGCCTCGGTCGCGGGCCAGGGCGTAGCGAGGATGATGACCTCGGCCTCCCGGGCGGCATCGCCGGGCGCGGCGCGTGACGGCAGGTCGGCATGTTTCGCGTCCGACACGTCGCGGACACCGTAGGTCACCTTGTGGCCGGTCTCGCTGAAGCGGGCACCGAGCGCCCGACCGACGTTGCCGGCGCCAATGATTGCGATGTGCATGTCGAGATTCTCCCTTGCGTTTATCGTCATGTCAGCGTAATTAGATTGTTTGAGGTGATTAATATGCTTCTATGGATATAACCTTTACGCTGGAGTAATAATGAATGTCGATCTCAACACGGTTGCGGCGTTCGTTCGCGTCGTCGAACAGGGCACCTTCACCGCGGCAAGCGAGGTGCTCGGTGTGCCGGTGGCGACGGTCAGTCGGCGCGTGGCGGCGCTCGAGAGCCGGCTGGGCGTCAAACTACTCCAGCGAACGACACGACAGCAGCGACTGACCGATGCGGGGCGCGCATTCTTCGAGCGTTCCCGCAATGCCCTGTTCGATCTCGACGAAGCGACCCGCGTCCTGGTTGACGGCGGAGATGCGCCCCGCGGGCGCCTCCACCTGACGGCGCCGACGTCGCTGGCCACGACCGTCGTGCCGCAATGGCTGGCGGCGTTCCGGAAACAATGGCCCGCCGTGGCGATCGAGCTCACCACGAGCAATCACTATCTTGATCTGGTCGGCGAGGGGATCGACCTTGCCTTCCGGCTGGGTCCCCTGCGCGACTCCAATCTGGCGGCCCGCAAGCTGACCCACCTCAGCTACCACTTCGTCGCCGCGCCCCGCCTTGATGACGCCGACAGTCGCCTCACGCACCCATCGCAGCTCGCCGACCGCCCGACCATCACGACGCGCATCGGGCACCGACGCATGAACGAATGGCGCTACCTCGAAGCCGGCGAAATTCGCAAGGTGACGGTCGGTGACGCGCTGTCGACGGACGAGCTCGATGCCGCCCGGGCGCTGGCCCTCGAAGGCGCCGGCTATGCGCTGCTGCCCGCCTTCGTTGTTGGCGATGCCTTGCGATCCGGCCGCCTGGTCGACGTGCTCCCGGAGCACGAGCACCCGGGGCGCGAGCTCCACGCGGTGTTCCCCTCCAACCGGCTCGTCTCGCCGACGGTTCGCCAGTTTCTGGATAGCGTTGTGACCGCGATCGAAACCGATCCCGGATACTTCGATCGACGCCGATCGTGATCGCGTCTGGGCCGGCGGGGTAGATCCCTACAGACCTGCGCTGCAATCCCCCAAAGACACGAGTCTGTCTGGCGGGCCACGATGGGGGTCAAAGGAGGACGTTGATGGCCCGACAGGTTCGGCTACTGCTTCTGGCTGCACTGTTCGCGGCGATGCCGCTGTGCTCGCTTGCGGGCGCAGACTTCAAGCGAGACTATCTCGACGCCCTCGATGCACTGCAGGCCGGTGCCCTCGGGCGCGCAGAGGCCCTGCTGAAAAGGGCGATTCAGTCGGAGCCCGAGTCCCAGCCCAAGGTCCGCCTGCTCGGCATGCGCTTCGCGCCGTATGTCCCCTATCTGTACCTCGGCTCCGCGAAATTCGGCCAGGGCGACTGCGATGGAGCGATCGCGGCCTGGGAGCTGGAGATCGAGCGGGGAATCGCCCGATCGGATCCGGTCTTCGAGTTGCTACGGACCGGTATGGCAGCCTGCGGTGTAACCGCGCCGGAATCCGGTCCCTACGCACTGGACGACACGCTTCGGCCTACGCCAGCGAGGAACCCCTCTTTCAAGAAACACTATCTCCTGGCCCTGGAGCACTATGAATTGGGCGAATACGCCGCGGCCGAGGCGAGCCTCGAGGAAGCCCTGACGCTCGAGCCGAGACCGCTGGACAAGGTGCGCCTCATCGGGATGCGCTTCGTCCCCTACATGCCGTACTACTACCTCGCGGCCGCTCGCCTTGAGCTTGGAGACTGCGCCGGCGCGGCAGCGGCATGGACACGCGCCACGACCGCCGGCGTCGCTACGCGGGAACCGGTATCGGTTGGATTCCCGGACGAGCTCGAAGCCTGCGGTAGCTGAAGCGGGCCACCTGACCTTCCCACCGACGCCGCGGTAAGGCCGACTGCCGCCGCGCGCCACGTCGCGGCAAAGCACGCCGATCGGCCCGGCGTTCGCTTCCAGCAAGAGCGGCATTTCTCCCTGGTATCCGCCGTACCCGCGGCTAAGGAAAGGGAGTTCGTGCGATGAAACGAGTGGGACACTGGCTGGTCGTCGCCATGCTGTTCTGGAGTGCCGGCGCCGTGGCGCAGACGCTGACGCTGAGCCCGAATCAGGGCGATCCCGGGGACCTGATCGACGCCGAGGCCGCCGGTCTCGCCGCCGGTGTGGCCTACACGCTGCAGCTGGACATCGGTGCCGCCGACGCGGTCGTCATCCAGTCTCCGATCGCCCCCGATCGGACCGGTGGCTTCATCACCGAATTCAATGTTCCCGCGGTCGGCGATGGCGACTACACGATGCAGTTGATCGAGAACGCGACCGGGGCGCTTGCCGCGTCGGCGCCGTTCACCGTGGGCGAGCTGGCCAGTGATCCGACGCTGGCGCTACGCCCGGGCTCGGGACAACCCGGGGACCCGATCACGGTGGCCGCGACTGGGCTCGGCAGCAGCGTGACCTACACCCTGCAACTCTCGCGTTCCGGTATCCGCCCCGTGACGGTGCTCTCATCGATCGGCGCAGCCGATGGTGCTATCGATACGGCGTTCGACGTGCCGAACGTTGCGGCCGGCAGCTATACGGCGGAACTCCTGAGCGATCGCGGCCGCACGCTGGTCGCCTCGACGCCGTTCACGGTGGAGGAGGCCGCAGGCGAGGGGACGCTCACGCTGGAACCGGACAGCGGTGAACCCGGTGACTCGATCGACGCGACGGCCACGAATCTCTCGAACGACTTCACCTACCGGCTCCAGCTGAGCGCGAGCGGCACCAACCCGACCATCGTCAGGTCATCGATACCCGCGCCGGGCGGCGCGATCGATACCCCATTCAACGTGCCCGACATCGCCGCGGGCGCCTACACGATGGAACTCATCCTCGAGGCCAACGGCAAGCTGTCGGCGACCGCACCGTTCACCGTCGAGGACCCCTCCGATGGCGGTGAGCCCACCCAGCTAATCGTCGACGCCAGCCCGGGTACGGCTTTCGGCGGCGGCGAGATCACCTTGACCGTCGAGAATCTCGTCCCTGGGACCGTCGTCGCCTTCGCCGAGGGCCTGATGGTGGCTGGCCCGATCGGCGTCACCGATCCACTGGCCAACCTGGACCTCCTTCTCCCGGAGGGGTTGCCGGGCACCGTGACGATCACCGTCGAGAACCGGATCGGTGGTGTTGCTGTCGGTGAAGGGTCGACGCAGGTCAGCCGGGTCGAGAGGGCCACCACGGCCATCCGTATTCCGCAGGTCGAAGTCACGCGCGGGGAAGGGCTCCTGGGCGGCCTCGACATCGAGGGCCGCCTTGAGCTGCCCGACGATCTCGACCCGCAGGATTTCCTGGCCGCCGCCGAGATCGCGCTGTGCGGCGAGGGCTTTTTTGCCCCCCTCCCCTTCGGCTCGGCAACGGCGGCCCCGAACGGCGCGTTCGCGATCACGGGGGTGCTGTTCAACAACCCGTCCTTCGGCACCTACCCGCTGCCGCAGTCGGGCCCGACCGACGAGTACGGCTTTGTCTATACCGATCCGGACACGGGCGAGACCGACTGCTATCGCTTCGAGGCCGACGATACGCTGAATGTCGATCCGCCGCGGCTGCAGCTGCGGGTCGTTGACGTGGCCGGCAACGGCATCCAGGACGTTCGCGTCTCGGTCGTCCGCGCGGACGCGCCGTTCCTCTCGGCTCCGGGAGGCAAGCGCCGCAAGGGGAGCCTTCCTGCCGAAGCAACGCTCTTCGCGCCGGTGAATCCGGACATCGCCGGTGTATTCCTGGACCTTCCGTCGTTCTCGATCCTCGACGACCGGATCAATGAGACGTGTCCGGAAGCATTGACGGTCTACCGGACCGATTCGGAGGGGCGCGTGCGTGATCAGAACGGCGACCTCGGCATCGGCGTCCGCGAGGTGGTCGAAATCAGCCCTTGGCTCCAGGCGTTCATTGACCCGAAGACCGGCAAGATCATCAAGCCGCCTGTCGAGGAGCAGCCTCCCGAGCTCCTCTTCTCGGTAAAGATCAACGCACTGCCCCAGGGCTTCGGCTTCGTGAACGCGAACGGCTTCGGCGCGCCGAGCCGCTTCGTGGTGGGCTTCACGGACGAGACCATCAACATCTACGACGCGGTCGGCGAGCCGGTGGACTTCGACCCCGAAATCGAAGTCCAGGTCACGCTGCCCGGCTACAACGGACCGTCGCGATTCCTGACCAATCCGGTCATCGAGGGTCTCCTTCCCGAGTCCTTCGACGTCCTCGTCTCGGCGCCATTCCTGCCGCTCAGCATTCCCCTCCAGGAGCGCGGCGGCAAGGGAACGGCCTTGCTTCAGG
The DNA here is from genome assembly GCA_039188505.1 of Pseudomonadota bacterium. Classification (GTDB taxonomy): domain Bacteria; phylum Pseudomonadota; class Gammaproteobacteria; order Xanthomonadales; family SZUA-38; genus JBCCZC01. The sequence goes on from JBCCZC010000213.1 coordinate 5,262, forward strand.
CCGTCGGCCCGGTCTACGAGGAGCGCCAGGGCTGGCAAACGCTGTTCACCTATCCGCAGCCCCCCCAACGCGGCGGCAAGGGGGCGGGCTTCCTCGTGCCGGTCTCGACGGTCGGCGACGATGACGAGGACGACGTGCTGATCATCAAGCAGCCCTACGACGCGGTGCTGCGTCCGGAGCTGGTCAACAGTCCGCCCAGCGTGCGGATCAAGGACCCGCAGGGTCGGATCATCGTCGAGAAGACGGTGTTCGGCGGCGGCGATGTCTGCGACGGAAAACTCGAGGCGTTCACGGCCCGAATCCGGGAGTTCGAGGACCCCAATGGCCAGATGCAGCCGATCTATCGGCTACCTGCAGGCGACTACGCCGTCGATTTCGTCGCCGAACCCGCCACCGGCCCGATCTCGAGCAGCACGGCGCTGCGCGTTGCCGAGGCCGACCCGTGGTTCATGAACGAGGCGCTTTACGATCCCGGTAACGGCCAGTCGCCAGTCGACGTCAACTGGTCGCCGAGCCGCATCGACATCCGCGTGATCGAGCCAACCCAGGCCAAGGACGCCTCCTCGAACAACCAGGGACTCCAGCGCGTCGGCATCGGCCAGCTCGAGAACGACAACCTGAGCGCGGCGACGGTGGAGGGATCCCTGCTCTCGACGGGCGCGGAGTCGCGGATGCGCTACGCGGCGACGTCCTCGCAGTTCAGCGGCAATGCCGAAGGCACGATGGAGCAGCAGAGTCTGCCGACGGAAGGCCCCGTCGGCGTGGAACGCAAGTTCGTCTCGCCCTGCGCCAGCGGCGACGATTTCTGTATCCAGATCGGCGAAGAGGAGCCGCGAACCCTCATCAATACGGGGAAGATTCCTCTCTTCCGCTACGCCTGGGGCATCCCGCCGATCGCAGCGGCGACGCTCGGAGCGGACTTCTGGTTCCTGCTGACCCTCAAGCTCTTCGGCACCTTCACCGCCGTGCCCGAGCCCGAGTTGAATCTCTTGGTGCAGCCGAAGGTCAACGCCGGCATCGACATCTTCTTCGACCTGTCGATCCTCTTCGGCCTGGCCTCGGCACGGGTCGACGTCTCGCCGAACATCGCCGTCGCCATGCCCGTGAAGATCGTCCAGAACAATCCCGAGGCCGGCGTCTGCTTCAACTTCGACCTCGATCTGCGCTATCGGGTCGCGCTCGGTTTCTGCGAGCTCTGCGTCAAGGCCGAGGACGAGTTCAACCTGTTCCGGATCGAGGAGGGAAACGGCTGTCCGATCATCGAGAAGGGCCTGTTCCAGGATCCGTTCCTCGACCAGTTCGATCCACCGGTCGGGCGTACCGACATCGCCAGCAACGGCCAGGGCGTGACCCTCGGCGTCTGGGATTCGATCTTCGGAATCGTCACGGACCACTCGGACGACGGCATCCTGGTCCTCGGCTCGGGCGCCGGCGCGATGCGCCCGGCGGTCGCATTCATCGACGCGGATACCGCCGTCGTGGTCTGGTCGCAGACGTCGCTCTCCGACACCCAGTTCCAGAACCTCGACGATGAGGACGTCTCGTCCGGGCTCGACAATTTCCATCTCGCCTACGCGGTCTACGACCAGGGCAGCTTCGGCCCCGTGCAGAACTTGACCCTGCCGCAGGACTCCTTCGGCGACGGCGGTGTCGAGCTCGCCGCATGCAGGGCCGGCGACACCGGATGCCCCGCCGGCGGCGAGGTGATGGCGATCTGGGAGCGCGACGACAGCGGCGACTACGAGATGCACGACTACTCGGTCCACTACGCCTACTTCGACGGCAACAGCTGGACCGCGCCGCAGCCCATCGACGCCACCAGCACGATCAAGCAGGTGCAGCCGACCGCGACCTATCTCGATGGCGAACCGGTGGCCATGTGGATCGAGAATCCGGGCATCACCGCCAGCAAGAGTGGCGATGGGGTCAACCTCGACCTCATGCAGCGCTTCATGCGCTACCGCTTTCTGGATCTGGGACCCGCCCAGGACGCCGCCGGGCTGCCCCTGGGCGTGGCGTCACCTTCCATCGCCGGCGAGAACGGCACGCTCATGGCCACCTTCACCGTCGGCAGCACCTTCGCCGCGAAGAACGAGGACGACCGCTACGAGGACGTGCTGGCTGCCTTCGGCAAGGCGCCGGGCGAACCGACCGGGATCGATCCGAGCATCGGCTACGACCCGGGACTCCTGCCCTTCGCAACGCCGCCCAATGACGCCTTCCTCGGCGGCCGCCGCGCGCTCCACGTGGCCGAGACGACCGGATGCACTGCGGGCGTCTGCACCTGGTCCGGCGCGATGCAGACCGACGAACAGGGCCGGGCGCTCTACGGCGAGCGGCCGCAGCTGCTGCTGAACGGCTCGGGAACACCCGCCGTGGTCTTCCGCTACTTCGGGAATAGCAACGTCCAGGACACGGACCCGATCGGCGTGGTGCTGGGCAGCGGCGACCTGGCGCGCATTCCGATCAACGGTGTCGGCGTTCCGGCGATGGTGACCGCGCTCACCAATGATGGGCAGATCAACTGGCAAAACTCGGCCATCTACGACGGCTTCGCGAACCAGATCATCACCCTGGGCGCCATCGGCCCGGACCTGGACCGGAACGTGCTCAACCAGATCGGCAAGCGCGCGCCAAAGAGCGTCCCAGGCGTCGTCAGAAAAGGCGTCGACCCGGACCGCGGTATCGAGATGAAGATGGCCTCGCTCGCGCCGGACCTGGTCGTGGTCGACGTCTCGGGCCTGCCCGACCGCCTGGTGCCCGGGTCCAGCTTCGATGCGGACGTGCTGGTCGCCAATCGGGGCGGTGATGCGCAAGGAAGCGCGCTGCTGACCACGACCTTCGACTCACCGTTCGGCATCGGCATCGTCGGCGACGAGCGACAGGTCTCCGTGCCGGATCCCGGGATGACCGAGCTGCGTCGCGTCAGGGTGCACGTGCCCGAAGACTTCTTCGAGGACGAGGCCCGGACGCTCGTGTTCCAGGTCAATGCCGACGGGATCGTCGACGAATCCGACGGGACGAACAACCGCTTCGAGGCCGTCGTCGGCGCGCTGCCGCGGCCCTTTGCGCTGGTCGCGTCCGCGTCCGACCAGGGGACCTTCGTCGAACTCCAGTGGCATGCGGAAGAGGACGATCGCGTGTCCGGCTACCTCGTCTATCGCGAGAACCCCGACGGATCGGAGATCCTGCTGGCCCGCACGCCGGTCAAGGCCTACGCGGATGTCCGGGCAGGCTCGGAGTTCACCTACCGCTATCGCGTGGTCAGCACCTCCGATCGCATGGTGAAATCACGGCCGAGCGACTGGATCCGCATTCGCGTCCCGCGGCTCGACCTGGGCGGTCCCTTCGGCAGCGATACGATCTTCACCGACGGCTTCGAGGCCAGGTAGATCACAGGCGCCGGGTCGCTTCGGCGGCCCGGCGCGCTCAGGCGGGTTGGCTCCCTGCAAGCTCATCGACCGCATACTCGACGCGGTCACGGCCGTTGGCTTTGGCGCGATGCAGCGTCTCGTCGGCGAGCTTGAACACCGACTCGAAGCTGGCGTCGACGCTCCGCCTGGCGACGCCGAGGCTGGCGCTGAGCCGCTCTTCGTCAGGCCCGACGGCGAGCCTCGAAACTGCCTGCCGCAGGCGTTCGGCGCGCGCGCTGAGCGCGTGTTCGTCGTCGACGGGGACGAAGAGGAGGAACTCCTCGCCGCCGTAGCGAGCGAGCTCCTCGCCCGCGAGCAGCTCTTCACGCAGTGCCTTGGCGACGGCCTGGATGACACTGTCGCCGGTATCGTGGCCGAACCGGTCATTGATCGACTTGAAGTGATCGATGTCGACGAAGATCAAGGCCCAGTTCTGACCCTTGGCCCGCGCCTTCGTTAGCGCGCGCTCGATGGCCTCACCGAAACCGCGCCGGTTCAGCAGGGAAGTCAGCGGGTCCCGCAAGGCCTTGCGAAGCAGTTCGGCCTGGGCCTCCTCCATGTATCCCGTGATGGCGAAGATGCCGCTGGCCGTGAAGACGCCCGGCCAGAGCACCTGGGACACCATGATGCTCCCTTCCAGCCACTGCGGCGCGACGAGGAGCAGTACCGTTCGGACCGCAGCGACGATGACCAGGGCCAGGTGAGCCGCGGCAAAGGCGATATCGGAGACGGTGCGGTTCGGCTTCACGGCGAGAAACAGGTAGGCGACCGGCAGGAGGGCCAACGATGCGAAAACCGTCGTGGCGTGGAGACCCGCCGGTACGTTGCCCTGCACCGCAAAGAACGCGGTGATCGATGCATGGGCGGCATAGACCAGCA
>JBCCZC010000214.1:0-9505 GCA_039188505.1 Pseudomonadota bacterium
CGGCTCTTCGACGCGTGGGGCATCGCCTACGATCCGGAACAGGTCGTGCTGGACGCCGTCAACGGCGCCCAGGTCGGCGGCCAGGGTGGCCGCCCGGTGCGCCACATCGGCGTGCTGAGTCTGACGCAGGACGCCATGAACACCGACGAGGTCACCATGGCGAACCTCAATGGCGTCAATCTCGCGCTGAGCGGGCACCTCGCCCCGGCGCCGGAAGCGGAGTTCGAGTTCGTGCCTCTGCTGACCAGCTCCGCGGTGGCGGGCATGGTGCCGGCGGAGAGCGTCCGGATGTTGTTCGACCCGGAGAGCCTGCTCGACGGATTCATGCCGGCGGATCAGATCTATACGCTCGCGGCCCGGATGCAGGGGCCGCTGGCCACGGCGTTCCCGGGAGGCGCTCCCGCGCTCGACGGGGATGTGCCCGACGAGCGACCTGCGCAGATCACGGCGATCGCCGAGGCCAACCTCATCGTGCTGGCTGACGCCGACCTGCTGGCCGACCGACTGTGGGTCCAGGTACAGCAGTTCTTTGGCCAGCGGATCGCGAGCGCGTTCGCCAACAACGGTGACATGGTGCTGAATATGGTCGACAGCTTTGCCGGGAGCAGCGATCTCATCAGCATCCGCGGTCGGGCCACCTCACAGCGGCCGTTCACGAAGGTGCAGGAGCTGGAACGGCAGGCGCAGGATCGGTTCCGCGCCACCGAGCAGCAGCTCGAACGCGAACTGCAGGAAACGGAACGGAAGCTGAGCGAACTCCAGGCCGGACGGGACGACGGCAACCCGCTCATTCTCAGCGCTGAACAGCAGGCCGAGCTCCAGCGTTTCCGCGACGAGCGGGTGCGTATCCGCAAGGAGCTGCGGTCGGTTCAGGCCAACCTTCGGAGCGACATCGAAAGCCTTGGAACGTGGCTGAAGATCATCAACATCGGCCTCGTGCCGTTGCTCCTCACGATCCTTGCCCTGGCGGCCGCGGGCGCCCGGGCCCGAAAGCGGAGGGCCTGAGCCATGAAGACGAAGATGCTCGGAACCCTTGCCGCGGTGACGGCCCTCGTGGCCGCGCTGGCGCTCTGGCTGACCGCGGGCCGGGAAGCCGCGCCTGAACGCTCGCCGGGAGAGATGCTGGCGCCGGGACTGCTTGACGCTGTCAACGAGGTCAATTCGATCCGGATCACGGACGCGGAGTCCGGAGCGGTGACGACGCTTGAGCTGGTGGAGGATCGTTGGACCATCGCTGAGCGCGGCGGCTACCCCGCGGAGGTCACCGACCTGCGCCGCGGCGTGCTCGCGTTTGCCGAGGCGCGTCTCGTCGAGGCCAAAACGGCCAATCCCGACTTCTACGGTCGTCTCGGCGTCGAGGACCCTGCAACGGCGGGCGCCAGCAGCCGGCGGATCGAGGTCGAGCTGCCGGCGGCATCCTTCGACGTGATCGTGGGTGCCCTCGCGTCCCGCGGGCAGACTTCGACGTTCGTACGCCGCGCGGGCGAGGCGCAGTCATGGGCGGCATCCGGCAATCTTCGGCTCGACGCTGACCCGAAGGACTGGCTGGAGCGAGCGATCCTGGACCTGCCGACGCAGACCGTGCGGAGCGTTGTGATCACCCACCCCGACGGCGGCACCGTCGCGATCACCAAGGCCGAACCCGGGCTGCCGAACTTCGCCGTGGCGGACGTCCCCGAAGGCCGGGAATTATTGTCACCGAGTGCGGGCAACTCCATCGCGGGCGCGCTGGCGAGCCTGAGGCTCGAGGACGTCGTGGCCCGGAGCGATTTCGATCCCGGGGAGGCCGAGCCCGTCCGGGCGACCTTCGCGGGCTTCGATGGCCGCCGCGCGACGGTGAGCGCCTGGCGGGTCGACGACGTTCGCTACGTCACCGTCGCGCTGGACTTCGACCCGGCGCTGGTCGCTGTCGCGCCGGACGAGACGGGAACCGACGGAGCGGATGCCGAAAGCACGATCGAGGTGGCCGACGCGGCGGCGGTTGCCGATCTTGCGTCCCGGCTGGACGGCTGGGTGTTCGCCATTCCGTCCTACAAGCACAGCAATCTCACCAAACGGCTGGACGATCTGCTCAAGCCGGCAGAGTCGCCCGGGACCGACGCCGAGGGGCCGTGACGAAAGTCGGCTGATGCGCTCGGGCGAAGCGATAATCGCGCGGCGCTTGCAATTGCAAATGGCGAGAAGGCCAGCAGCTTTCGTATCGGGTTGATCGGACGGAGACCGCAGCGCATGGCGGCCCGCGGCGACGCCACAGGTGCGATCGACGGCTAGGCGAAGCGCTTGTCGAGTTCCTTGCCGATCTCACGCTCGATGGGGGCCTTGAGCATGGCCAGGAACATGCCGAGGGTCGCGTCGATCTCGATGTCGACCTCACCCACGCGCATGACCCCGTCCACGCCGGGGCGCGAAAAGTGGATGTGGTCGCCTTCCCATTCGTAGTGGACGCCGTAGGATTCGGAGATATGCAGGGCGGCCTCTTCGATGGCCTCGCGGGCCCGCTCCTTGTCACCGTTGTGCGGTCTGACGATATGAATTCGCGACATGGCGTCACCCGGATTGCTGGGGATTGAAGACGCGGGCGATACTAGCATGGGTCCCGTGAAGGCTCGTGAGCACTTGCCCTCGGCATTGGGCTGGGCGAGGATCGGGGCCAGGAGTCTGCATCGCGCAAGCTCGCGCGATTCAGGGTCGTTCAGGCAGGATGCAAAGGCCGGCAGGGAGAGGGGATAGATGCGATTGCTGAAATGGCTGCTAGGACTTGTCGTGGTCGTCGTTGTGCTGATTGCGGGGGCGCTGTTCTACGTCGCCGCAGTATTCGACCCCAATGACCATCGGGACCGGATCATCGCGGCCGTCGAGGAACAGACGGGACGCGATTTCGACCTTTCCGGCGACCTATCGCTGACCGTCTTTCCGACCCTAGCGTTCGAGGCGGGCCCCGCGAGCCTCGGGAACGACCCGGCCTTCGAAGGGCGGGAGTTTCTGCAGGCGAATCGCATTGCGGCGGCTGTCGACCTCGTGCCGCTCATGAGCAACGAGCTGCGCGTGGGCGAGATCGTCCTCGACGGCGTCGCGATCAACCTCGCCATCGACGAGAACGGTCGCGGAAACTGGGAGTCGCTGGTCGATGCGACGGCGACGGGCGCGGGAACCGGGGACTCGCCGGACGCGCCTGACGGGACGTCCGTGACGATCGAGAGCCCCCCGCTGGATCTCAGCGTGGAGGCGCTTCGCCTGATCGACGCGTCGATCCGCTTCACCGACGCCAGCACGGGCACGGCCGCAAGTCTCGAGGACCTCGATATCTCGATTGCGCCGGTGGCATCAGATCAACCGACCCAGCTCGACTTCTCCACCCGCTATGCCTATGACGAATACGCCGGGACCGTGAGCGCTGTACTCGTGGCCGAGGCGCTGCTGGCTGAGGCCGGCCCGCGGCTGGCGCTCGAATCCTTCGAAATCGTGAACGAACAGGGCATCGACGTCACCGTCACCTCGAGTCAGCCGGCAACCGTCGATCTCGCTGCGGGGACGGCGTCACTGCCCGGGCTCGAGGTTCGGTCCGGAGATGCCCGCATCGTGCTCTCGGCAGACGCGACCGACATGCAGGGCACGCCTGCGGTGAGCGGCACGCTGACGGTCGATCCGTTCGATGTGGGTGCCTGGCTTGCCGACAGCGGCTTCTACGATGCGGGAACCGCGGACCCGACCGCGATGAAACGCCTCGGCGTTGATGCGGCCTTCAACCTGCGGGGCTCCACCTTCACGCTGGCGTCGCTGACGGCGCAGCTCGACGACTCGACCCTGACAGGACAAGCGTCCGTCGGCGATCGCATCGAGTTCGATCTCGAAGTGGACACGCTGAACGTCGATCGCTACCTGCCGCCGGCGACCGACGAAGAGGCGCCGGTCGAGGCCGGCGGCAGCGAGCCCATCGCGCCGCCGGAGCTGCCGGCCCTCAACGGCAGCATGCGAGTGGGGCAGTTCATCGTGGCCGGCCTCGAGGCGACCGACATCGAACTCCAGATCGCGGCCGACGCCGATGGCATCGCCGTTGAACCCGTCCGCGGCGGTCTCTACGGCGGGGCGGTCAACGCAGCCGTGCGCGTCGACACCGGGACCCAGCCGGGCCGGACCACCGTGGATCTCGACGTCACCGACGTGTCCGCCGGGCCGATGTTGACCGCGCTCCTCGACCAGCAGGTGCTGACCGGCACCGGTGCGCTGTCGGCGAGCCTCGCGTTGGAAGACGCCTTTGCGGCGGATCCCGTCCCGGGGCTTGGTGGCAACGTATCGCTCAGCCTGACGGACGGTGCGCTCTACGGTATCAACGTCATCGGTACGCTCCGCAAGGGCCTCGCACTGATCGGGAAAGGCGACCCTGCGCTGCTGGACGAGGGGGATCGAACCACCGACTTCTCGAGCTTCGTGTTCGCCGGCGACATCGACGCGGGTGTGCTGGAGTCGAAGGTGTTCGAGCTGGCTTCACCGTACCTGCGGGTCAACGGCGCGGGCACCGTGGATGTCGCTCGGCAGACCCTCGACTACCGGCTCGAGCCGATTCTGATCGGCGCCCCGGAGGGGCAGGGCAGTGAGCTGGCCGAGCTCGAGGGGACCCGCGTACCCGTCGCGCTGTCAGGGTCGTTCGCGGCGCCCGAAGTCGACGTCGATATCGCCACAGCGCTGCTCTCGAGCCAGCAGGGTCGAATCGAGAACGCGATCCTCGACAAGCTCGGCGTCGAGACCGACGACGAGGAAGAGGAGGACCTCGGGCAGTCGCTGCTGCGCGGATTGCTGCAGAAAGCCGGCGAAAAGGACAAGGACGATGATTCCGATAACGGCGGCAGCGAGTAGGCAATTCTCGCTCTCGATGGTAGATTATCCGCTGGGATTTCAGGGAGATCGCGCATGAAGCTTGCGTTTCTTAATAGCGATCATCAGGACTTTGCCGTGGGGAAGGGGAGTTTTTCCATCGGTAGCACCGAGCAGGACGACGTCATGATCGGGGATGACGTGGCCGGCCACGCGATTCTCACGGTCGACAAGCGCGGCATTACGCTGAGCGTGGATGACCTGCCGACCAACTCGGTCGAGGTCAACGGACGCTCCGTGCAGGCGCGCGCCATTCTGAGGCTCGGCGACCGGATCACGATCGGCCGGACGGACATGATCCTGCGGGGCGCGGAGATCAACACCACGACGCCGCCCTATCCCTTCGAAGCGCTAGACGTCGACACCAATCCGGCCCGGGTGGTCCTGCGAGGGCTGGCAGGCCGCTATTCGGGCCAGATCTTCGGCATCGACGGTACGGTCACGATCGGAAATTCGCCGGAAGCCGAGATTCGGGTTGATCTGCCGGAGGACTTCACGCTCGAAGTCGGGCGCGCGGGCGAGCGGGTCTACGTTCGCCGCGAGGCCGGTGACGCGGTGCTCGACGTGAACGGTCATGAGGTACGCCACGCGGAGCTTTCTCCAGGCGACCAGATCGCCGTCGGCGAAGAGCGCCTGCTGGTGGAAGCGCCCGGCTTCGTCCCGGGGAATGCCTATTCGGGCGATCAGCAGCAGGAAAGCGGCAACACGCAGGTCTTCCAGGCCATCTCGTTGGAGGAGCCGAAGGAGGAACCCGCGCCAGCTGCGGAGAAACCAAAGCCCGCTCCCGCACCGGTGCAGAACCCAGGCAGCCGCCTTGATGCCGCAATCATTACGGTGTGCGTGGCGCTTTCAGCGGCGATGCTGGCCTGGCTCTACTTCAATCTCTGACCCCGATCCCCGCCTCGTCGCGACGCAGGATCGAGGAGCTACGGGATGCACGGGAGTGCGGGATCGAAAGCCACCTCGGCAACCTCGATGGGCATGGTGCAGTGTCCGGCTCGATCGCTGTCTCCCTTGTTCGTCAACGGTCCGGCGGTTGGCCCGGCGCATGCGCCCTGTGACGAGAGCTGGCTGTTCGTGATCGCTGGCGCTGGCGACCGGAGCGGGGTGGCTTCAGGCGGGGACAGCGCTTGATCAATTTCTCTCCCGGCCCGGCCGCTCTCCCGCCCGGTGTCCGCGATCGTATTCGTGACGAGCTTGACGATTGGTCGGGAACCGGTCTCCCGGTCATGGAGCAGTCCCATCGCGCACCCCCGTTCATGGACTTCGCGGAGGCATCCCTCGAGCGGTTGCGGTCGCTCCTTGCGGTTCCTCAGGATCGCTCGATCGTGCTGGTGCAGGGGGGTGCCAGCAGCCAGTTTGCGCTCTTACCCATGAATCTTCACGACGGCGGGGCGCCCGCGCGCTACGCCACGGACGGCCACTGGGGCCGCAAGGCACTGCGCGAGGCGGCGCGTGGCCATGCCTGCCTCGGCAGCCTGCGGGCGAACATCGGCGAGGTCGACGCAAGCTACGTGCATGTCACCTCCAACGAGACCATCGAGGGGCTGCAGTGGCACGATCCGCCGGTGACCGACGCGCTGGTCGTCTGCGACATGTCCTCGGACATCGCCTGGGCCGAGGTCGATCTGGCGCCCTACGACTGCATCTACGCGGCGGCCCAGAAGAATCTCGGCATCGCGGGCGTCACCCTGCTCGTCCTCTCACCGCGAGCGCTGGCGCGGAGTCCGGACGAGCTGCCAACGATGCTGAACTACCGTGCGCTCGTGGCCGGTGCGTCCATGAGCAACACGCCGCCGACCTTTGCGTGGTACGTCCTCGACCTCGTTGTCCAGTGGATCATCGCTGGCGGTGGGCTGGCGGCGATCGGCGCACGGAACCGGGGCAAGGCGGATAGCCTCTATGGCGCACTCGACGCCAGCGGTTTCTACCGGACCACGGCGCCTGCGGATCTGCGATCGGCGATGAACGTCACCTTCCGGACGCCTGACGAGGCGACCGACTCGCGTTTACTGACCGAGGCGGCTGCGGCCGGCTTCGTCGGCCTGAAGGGGCACAAGGCCGTGGGCGGGCTCCGTGCCAGCCTCTACAACGCGATCGAGCCCGCGGATGTGCACGCGCTCGTCGGGTTTCTCCAGGATTTCGAGCGTCGTGCTTGAAGCCTGCTGCACCTTCGGGGTATACGGTGTCGCCTCAACCCCGTTAGAGCCACCCCGATGAGCGACACTCCTGGCGATCAATTGACGGATCCCGTAGCCACGCTGCGCGGCCGGATCGACGCGCTGGATCAAGAAATCCAGCGCCTGATCTCCGACCGTGCGCGGCTCGCCGTCGAGATGCGCACGGCCAAGGGGCCGCAGGCGCAGACCGTCGACTACTACCGGCCGGAGCGGGAAGCCCAGGTGCTTCGCGCCGTCGTCGATCGAAACGACGGCCCGCTGAAGGATGAGGAGATGGTGCGCCTCTTCCGCGAGATCATGTCCGCCTGCCTGGCCCAGCAGGAGCCTTTGCGGATCGCCTTCCTGGGCCCGGAGGGCACCTTCTCGCAGTCGGCGTCAATCAAGCATTTCGGCCATTCGATCAAGTCGCTGCCGCTCAACACGATCGAGGAGGTCTTCTCCGAGGTCGAGGCGGGCGATGCCGATTTTGGCGTCGTGCCCGTGGAGAACTCGACCGAAGGTGCGGTCAGCAACACGCTCGACATGTTCATTGCCTCGCCCCTCCGGATCTGCGGCGAGGTGGAACTGCGGATTCACCAGCACCTCCTGACCACCGCATCGTCGCTCGATGGGATCGAGCGGGTTTACTCCCATCGGCAGTCGCTGGCTCAGTGCCGCGGCTGGCTGCATGCGAATCTCCCGCACGCGGAGAAGATTCCGGTGGCCAGCAACGCGGAGGCGGCGCGGCGCGTACGCTATGCCGAGGACGCCGCGGCCATCGCCGGAGAGGCCGCCGCCAGCGTCTACGACCTCAACATTCTCCACGCCAACATCGAAGATCAGGCCGACAACACCACGCGCTTCTTCGTCGTCGGTCGGCAGCTGCTGGCACCGAGCGGCCATGACAAGACGTCGATGCTGCTGTCGTCGACGGACCAGCCGGGTTTGCTCTATCACCTCCTCGAGCCGCTTGCGGGCTGTGGCGTGGACATGACCCGGATCGAATCGCGACCGTCGAAGACCGGGAAATGGGACTATGTTTTCTTCATCGACGTCGAAGGTCATGCTGACGAAGAGCCGCTCGGCTCGGCGCTCCGGCGACTGCAGACGGTCGCAAGCCTGTGCAAGGTGCTCGGGTCCTACCCGGTCGCCACCATCTGACCCAACGCTGGATCACGACCCATGGAGCGAATCACCATCGAGCCTTCCGGCGCGCTGCAGGGAACCCTGCGCGTCCCGGGTGACAAATCCATCTCGCATCGCGCGCTGATGCTATCGGCGCTCGCGCCGGAGCACACCGAAATCTATGGCCTGCTGATGGGGGAGGACGTTCTCGCCACCCGGGCGGCCATGATCGCACTCGGGGCCGGGATCTCGGAGCCGGAGGACGGCTACTGCGTCGTCGACGGCGTCGGGCTGTACGGCCTGCTGGCGCCGCTAGAACACCTCGACATGGGCAACTCCGGGACGGCGATGCGTCTGCTGGCGGGAATCCTCGCGGGACAGCGGTTCGAAGCGACGCTGTTCGGCGACGAGTCGCTCACACGTCGGCCCATGCGCCGGGTGATCGACCCGCTGACCGCAATGGGGGCGTCGATCACCGGCGACGACGGCCGACCGCCGCTGGTCGTCCGTCCCGCGGGCGATGGCCTCAGGGGCATCAACTACACGCCGCCGGTGGCCAGCGCCCAGGTGAAGTCCTGCGTCGTCCTCGCCGGGCTCTACGCCAAAGGCACGACGCGAGTGACGGAAACCCTGCCGACGCGGGATCACACGGAGCGGATGCTCGCGGCCTTCGGTGCGCCGCTCGAGGTCGATGGCGAGACGGTCATCGTTCGGGGCGGCGGTCAGATCCATACGCCCGGGCGCATCGACGTGCCGGGGGATATTTCGTCTGCTGCGTTCTGGCTGGTCGCCGCAAGCGTGATCCCCGGCTCTGATCTACGGCTCGAGGGCGTCGGCATGAATCCACGGCGAACCGGGATCCTGGGGCTCCTCGAGCGCATGGGCGGCGCAATCACCATCACGAACGAGCGCGAGGTCTGTGGCGAGCCGGTCGCGGATTTGCGGGTGCGGCACGCGCGACTTCGGGGCATCGACATCGGCGCGGCGGACGTGCCCGCGGCGATCGACGAGTTCCCCGTCCTGTTCGTGGCCGCTGCCCTGGCCGAGGGGACCACGGTCCTCAGCGGGGCGGAGGAGCTGCGGGCGAAGGAAAGCGATCGCATCGCCGTGATGGCGAAGGGCCTGGCGGCGATGGGGGCCAACCTGGAAGAGCGGCCGGACGGCATCCGGATCGAGGGTGGTTCACTGCGGCAGGCCGCTGTTGACGCAGCGGAAGATCATCGCTGCGCGATGGCGCTGCTCATTGCCGGAGCCGCGGCTGCGGGGGCAGAGGTTCACGACACGGAGAATATCCGTACCTCCTACCCCGATTTTCTCGCCCACGCCAAGGCCGTGGGATTGCGGCCCGA
>JBCCZC010000215.1:0-9461 GCA_039188505.1 Pseudomonadota bacterium
CGAGGAGCTCAGCATCTCCGAGACCGTTGCCGACCGCGAGCAGCCCGAGGCGCTGCCGGTCCTGACCGTCGACGAGCCGACGATCAGCATGAATTTCTGCGTCAACGACTCGCCCTTCGCGGGCCGTGACGGCAAGTACCTGACCAGCCGCCAGATCCGCGAGCGTCTCGAGCGCGAGGCGAGCCACAACGTGGCGCTTCGCATCGAGGACACGGAAGACCCGGAGAAGCTGAAGGTGTCGGGGCGCGGCGAGCTGCACCTCTCCGTGCTCATCGAGACGATGCGACGCGAGGGCTACGAGCTCGCGGTTTCCCGGCCGCAGGTGGTCATCAAGGAGGTCGACGGGCAGATCCAGGAGCCCTACGAGCACCTGGTCGTGGACGTCGAGGAGGCCTATCAGGGTGCGGTCATGGAGCGGTTGGGCGATCGCCGCGGTGAGGTGAACAACATCGTGGCCGACGGCAAGGGACGCGTCCGCCTCGAGTACATGATTCCCGCCCGCGGACTGATCGGTTTCCAGACCGAGTTCCGGACAATTACGGCGGGCACGGGTCTGCTGCACCACGTCTTCGACCACTTCGGCCCGCAGGTGAAGGAGACGATTGGTGGGCGGAACAACGGGGTGCTCATCTCCAACGGCAAGGGGAAGGCGCTGGCCTACGCGCTCTTCAGCCTGCAGGAGCGCGGTCGCCTCCTGATCGACGCCAACGTGGACGTCTACGAGGGGCAGGTCATCGGCATCCACTCGCGGAGCAACGACCTGACGGTGAACCCGCTGAAGGCGAAGCAGCTCACGAACATCCGTGCGGCCGGTAAGGACGATGCGCTGCTGCTCACGCCCCCGGTGAAGCTGAGCCTGGAACAGGCGCTCGAGTTCATCGACGACGACGAGCTCGTCGAGGTGACGCCGGGGCATCTTCGCGTCCGGAAGAAGCTCCTCACGGAAACCGATCGAAAGCGGGCTTCGAGGCAGGCGGCAGGCTGACCGCTGAAGGCAAGCCGCGCGACGATGCGTCGTCTCCTGGTGGACTCTGGCCTGCTGCAGCCACCGCTTCGGCGGAATTCGACGCGCTAATCGCGCTTATCGCGCTAGGCCTCGAAGCGGTACCCGGCCCCGTATACGGACGCGATGAACTCGCGGTCGGGATCGAGCGTCGCCAGCTTGCGGCGGACGTTGCCAACGTGCGCATCGATCGTTCGATCGGATACGACGCGGAAATCCCGGTAGGCCGCGTCCATGAGCTGGGAGCGTGAGAAGATCCGACCCGGCCGCGCCGCGAGCGCCGCGAGCAGGCCGAATTCCGTCGGTGTGAGTTCCACGCGCTGGCCCCGGTGCTCGACGGCGTTGGCGTTGTCGTCCAGGACCAGTCGGTCGCGCGGGCCGATCTCGCCGCGTGTCCGTCGCAGCACGGCCTTCACCCGCGCCATCACCTCGCGCGGCGAGAAGGGCTTGCAGAGGTAGTCGTCGGCCCCGAGCTCCAACCCCAGCAGACGGTCGATCTCCTCGACGCGAGCCGTGATCATGATGATCGGCACGCTCGAGCGCTCGCGCACGCGGCGACAGACCTCGAGCCCATCCATTCCCGGGAGCATGATGTCGAGGAGGATCAGGTCCGGCATCTTCGCGTCGAGAGTCTCGAGGACGAGGTCGCCACGGGCGACGCGGCGCGTCGCATAACCGGATGCCTCGGCGTAGTCTGTCAGGACCGCCGCAATGCGGTCATCATCCTCGACGATGAGCAGTTCGGTCTCACGCATTGGCAGGAAACTCCACGGTCACGGCAAGGCCGCCCAGATCGGCGGCGGCGAAGGTCATGCGGGCGTCGTGCGCGTCCGCGATCCGCATGCAGATCGCCAGCCCGAGGCCGCTTCCGCCGGAGTCCCGGCCCCGATCCCGGGCGGCGCGGTAAAGCGGCGTACCCAGGAGCTCGAGCTCATCATGCGGCACCGCTGGCTTCGAGTCCTCGATGGCCAGGCGCAGGCCGGTCGGCGAGCGCCCCAGGTGTACCAGGATTTCGCCACCGGGGTCCGTGTGCCGCAGCGAGTTGCCGAGCAGGTTGTTGCAGAGCTGCAGCAGCCGGTCGGCGTCGCCCCGGATCCAGCACGGGCGCCCGGGTGGCTCGAAGGACAGGCTCAGGTCAGCCTCGGTGGCCCCCGCGCGGAACCCGTCCACGGCGTGTCGAACGACGGCGGCGAGATCGATCTGTTCGAACCGGTAGTCCAGCGCCCCGCGATCGCTGAGCGTCAGTGTCCGCAGGTCCCCGACGAGGCGAGTCAGGCAGGCCACCTCGGACTCCAGCGCTCGCAGGCGCTCCGGATCGGGTTCGCGAACGCCGTCGACGAGCGCCTCGATCTCGCCCTGGAGCACCGTCAGCGGCGTGCGCAGCTCGTGGGCGATGTCGGCCATCCAGCGCTGTCGCGCCGCCTCCGCATCCGCGAGCTGGCGGGCGAGGTCGTCGAAATCCCGTGCGAGGTCACCCAGCTCGTCGGTACGCGTGACGTCGATCCGCGTGTCGAAGTCCCCTGCTGCCAGCCTTCGCGTGCCGTCGGCGATCGTGTGGACCGGCGCCACAAGCCGACGGGCGAAGAACCAGGCAAACAGAGTCGTGAGCACGGCGACGGCCAGGAAGGAACTCGCGAGGAATCGATTCTGCTGGCTCACGAACGTCTGCCCGGGGCCTGCTCCGACCTCGGTGAGTACGGCTCGGCGCAGGACCGCCACGGTGTCGCCTGCGACGACGACCGGCTGTTCCTCCCACGGACCGGGCGGGAGCCTGGGGCCGATGATGCGCAGGCCCTCGGAGTCGAACAACGCAACGCGGCGATCGAGTTCGAGCGGGTCCCGGCCCGGTCGTGGTGGCGCCGGTGGCGCAGGGGACGCAGGGGACGCGGGCGGTTCCGCGCGAACGGGCGGCGCAGCTGTTGGCGCGCCGCGATCACGGCGTCCCGGGCCGTTGCGCGGTGGGCGACCGTCGTTGCGGCGGGGACGACCGTCGCCGCCACCGAAGCGCGGCGTGCCGCGCCATAGCTGGCGCCAGTCCGGGTCCACGCGGCGGGCCGCTTCCCGCGCGTAGGCGTTTGCGAGGGCGGAGGCGACCCGTTCGACCTCGGCCTGCTCGGCACGGTTCATGTAGTCGAGGAAACCCGTCGAGAACTGCCAGCGCCAGACGCCGGCCGCGACCAGCAGCGCGGCGACCGCCACGCCGGAAAAGGCGAGGAGCAGCCGAGTGAACAGCCGGATCCTCACGGTTGCGAGGGCGGTTCAGGCGGTGGTGCAGGCATGGTCGTCGAGGATACCCGAGAATACGGTACGGCGGCCCGCGCTGCGGACCGCCGTGCATGATGAACAGCAGAGGCGCTAGCGCACCCGGAACACGTCGTTCTGGAGCTCATCCCCAATGGTCGTGTTGCGTCGGATGATGTCGGCAAGCGTCGTCCGCTCGACCTCGCGCCGTTGGCGCCCATCGAGCACCCGCTCGTACCAGAACCGGTCCGCGTCTCGCAGCGCGACGAACTGGTCAACCAGCATGGCGCGGTGGAGTTCGCCCACGGGCGCCCCCGGAACCGGGTCCTCGGCCAACGCGCCGACCCAGAGATCGATGTCGTCCGGCGTTGCGTAAGTGCGCGCCAGCCGTTCCACGACCTCGGGGTCGCTGCTGATGTCCGCGAAGCGCCGCGCGGGCCGCAGGCCGAGGGCCCGCCGGGCCGAGTTGTAGTCGGGCAGGCCGTGATCACGTCCGCGCTGGATGTTCAGCGAGGCGAGGTCGAAGCCACCGCTGCCGGGGAGACCGAACAGGAAATTCCGCACCTCGTCGATGACGTAGACGTCTAGCTCCTGGCAGGCCTGCGCTGCGAGGCCGCGGAGGAGGGGATCGATTCCCCCTTCGGTCGCCAGCCGACGGCCGGAGAAGAACGCGTCAGCCAGGGAGAGGTGGCCGGCTTCGATCTCGTTGCCGTCCGCATCGAGCCGGAGCAGCAGCGGGCTCAGCAGCGTGTGGCCGAGCCGATAGGCCGCCGTGGAGAAGCTGTTGCGGATCGAACCGTCGGCGTCGGGGCGGTAGCCTCGGTAGGGCGGCAGCGCGTTCTCGCCCACGAGGGCCGGCAGAAATTCCCGGTAGGTGATGACCTGCATCTGCGCCATGACGATGCGGCGGGCTTCCTCGTAGATCCGGTCGCCGTCGAAGTCCGGGTTCCGATCCGACAAGCGATCCGCGATCCGATTGTGCTCCCGCACGAACAGCGTGTGCATCGCCGTCAGGCCGATCTGCTCGTTGGCGCGCACGTCACCGGCCAGGAATAGCTCCGGTGAGCTGCCCCCGGCGTTTGCGAGGCCCGCGGTGTTGAACGGCAGGAGGTCGCCGGCGCTGGTGGCCAGCTTCCCGGTTCCATCGAGGGTTCGGAGTGCCGTGGCCCTTTCCTTGTCCGAACCGTAGACGTTCGAGGCGTCGATCCATGCCGAGATCTCGTTGATCTGCTGGCGGGGATTGTCGGCGTCTGTACCGCTGGCCTCGTCCCAGATCGAGCGGTTGAAGTCGATGACGACCTCGCCGGTTCCCTGCGGATCGAACCACGGATCGCCGGCCGGCACGGGAATGGGCGCTGACTCGGGCGGGTTGGCGCCGTCCGTGAGGTCGATGTCGTGGTCCAGGAATTGGCCCCATTGCCAGAACATGTCGCTGAGGCCGTAGCCGTTGGGCAGGGAGTCGTCCTGAGCGTTCACGCCCTGGCTGACGGCCCGGGGAGAGGGACGATCGGCCCCGGCCAGGCTGGCAATGCCGTCGCCATAGGCGGAGGGCAGCAGCCGGGTCAGCGGCGTGTGGGCCGCACCCATGGTGGGTGTCGCTACGTTATTGCCGACGCCATCGATCGGCGCCACGGCCGTGTCCGTTCGGGGTGGACGCTCGCGTCCGCGCTGACCGTCGGTTCGGGCATCTCGTTCGATCCGCAGCACCGGCGAGATCTCGTCGCTCCGCTCCACTTGCTGAGCGCCGGCCAGGCCGGTCGTCAGCGCGAGCCCCACCATCCATGGCAGGTGGCGCCGGTTCATTGGGCACCTCCCGAACGCGGGGGCCGGGGCGGCGCGGGCGGAGCAGGCGGGGCGACCGGTCGATGGGCGAGCAGCGTCTCGAGCTGTTCGAATGACAGGATCGACTCCAGCGCCTCGTCGAGCTCTTCGCGGGAATCTCGCATGCGGTCCCCGTGAGCGCGATAGGCCGCGTCAAGCGCCTCGCGTTGCGCCTCGGTCAGATCGAGATCGGCCCAGACGCTCTTGGCGGGCATGGCCGGCGGTGCAGGCGGTGCGACGGCCTGGGCGTGGACCGCGCCGGCGGTCAGGAACAGCAGGGGCAGCAGAGTCTTCTTCATGGATCATCCTCCTTGGGTGCACTGGCTGTGCACCTTCGAGGATGGGCTTGCAATTCACAGCCAATTCGAAGAAATCTCGAAGATGGTCTTTGCCCGCCGTTAAGCCGACATCAGAAATTCGGCAAATCAGCCTCCCTGCGGTACGTAACCCTCCGGCATGTCGCCGCCATCGCCAAAGAAGTAGCGCTCCATCTGCTCTTCGAGGTACTTCCGGTGCTTCGGGTCGATGGGTGTGAGTCGGTTCTCGTTGATCAACATGGTCTGGTGGGCGAGCCACTGCTGCCACGCCTCCTTCGAGACCGCCTCGAAGATCCGCTTGCCCAGGTCGCCGGGGTAGGGCACGCGATCGAGACCTTCGGCCTCGCGTTCGAGCTTCACGCAATGAATCGTTCTTGCCATTGGAGGGTTCCTTGGAAATGGTCCTGGAGCAGGCCGGCCACGGGCCGCGGAAGGCCGACGCTCGAAAGATCCGAGCGGCTGATGGATCGCCGGTCGAGGTCCTCGAGACGGGCAGGCCAGGTCTCGAGGCGCACCGGCGTCATGACCAGCCGAAAGTGGGTGAACGTGTGGCGGATCGGTGCCGCCATGGGATGGGCCGATCCGACGATGTCGAGCTCCTCGACGAGCGGCGGCGCGTAGAGGCCGCCCCAGATGCCCGTCGGCGGGCGTCGTTCGAGCACCACGGTCTCGTCGTGGACGACGAGCAGGGCGAAGCGATGCTTCTCCGGTAGGGCCTTCCGCGGCCGCTTCGCCGGATAGCGCAGGGGCTCGCCGGTAGCGCGGCCGGTGCAGTCGCTCGAGACCGGACAGCAATCGCAAGCGGGCTCGCGGGGTCTGCAGACGGTCGCGCCCAGATCCATGATCGCCTGGGTGTAGTCGGCCACCCGCGCGGACGGCGTGCGCGTCTCGGCAAGCTCCCAGAGCGCTCGCTGGACGGCGGTGCGCCCGGGCCAGCCCTCGATCGCCGCATGGCGCGCGAGGACCCGCTTCACATTGCCGTCGAGGATCGGGAACGGATCGCCGTGCACCTGGGCGAGGATCGCGCCGGCCGTGGAGCGACCGATCCCGGGCAGGCCCAGCAGCGCCTCGAAGTCCCGCGGCAGATCGCCGCCGTGAAGCTCGACGCACGCCCGGGCTGCATGCCGGATATTGCGCGCCCGGGAGTAGTAGCCGAGGCCTGACCACTGCGCCAGCACTTCATCCTCGGAGGCCGCAGCAAGGTCGGCGAGGGTGGGAAACGCGGTCAGGAAGCGATCGTAGTAGCCGATGACCGTGGCCACCTGCGTCTGCTGGAGCATGATCTCGGAAAGCCAGACGCGATACGCGTTGCCGCCCTGCCAGGGGAGGTCCTTGCGGCCGTGGTCGTCATACCAGGCCAGCAGGCGCTCGGCGAAGCTCAACTTTCCTCGAGGCCCGGCAGGATGGCGTCCACGAACTCCTCCGCGTCGAAGGGGCGCAGGTCGCCGATCTTCTCGCCGACGCCAATGAACCGGATCGGGAGCCGCCGCTGGCGGGCGACCGCCATGACGATGCCCCCCTTCGCGGTGCCGTCGAGCTTGGTGACCACGACGCCGCTGACACCAGCGGCCTGCTGAAACTGTTCGGCCTGCTGCAGGGCGTTCTGGCCCGTACCGCCGTCGATGACCAGGAGCACCTCGTGGGGCGCCTTGGCGTCGAGCTTCTTCAGCACCCGGCGAATCTTCGACAGTTCGTCCATGAGGTTGGACTTCGTATGGAGGCGCCCGGCCGTATCCGCGATCAGGATCTGAACGCCCCGGGCCTTGGCGGCCTCCATCGCGTCGAAGACGACGGAAGCCGAGTCGGCGCCGGTCTGCTGGGCGATGACGGGAACGTCGTTGCGTTCACCCCACTGCTGGAGCTGCTCCACGGCGGCGGCGCGGAAGGTATCTCCGGCAGCAAGCATCACGGACAGTCCGCGCTCCTTGCAGCGCTTGGCCAGCTTGCCGATCGTGGTCGTCTTGCCGACGCCGTTGACGCCCACGACGAGGATCACGTAGGGCTTGGCCTTGGGATCGACGATGAGCGGGCGCGCGTAGGGCTTGAGCCGCCATACGAGCTGCT
The DNA here is from genome assembly GCA_039188505.1 of Pseudomonadota bacterium. GTDB lineage: Bacteria > Pseudomonadota > Gammaproteobacteria > Xanthomonadales > SZUA-38 > JBCCZC01. Next base: position 7,447 of record JBCCZC010000215.1, read on the forward strand.
CGCGCAGGGCCTTGATCACGGCTTCGGTGTCGCCGAGCTCGCGGCGCTTCACGCCCTTCGTCAGCTCGTCGATGATCTCCATGGTCGTGTCGGCCCCGACGTCGGCCATGAGCAGGGCCGTCTCCAGCTCCTCGAACAGCTCGTCATCGAGCTGGCGCCGCAGCCGGAACATGTTCTTGAGGGTCTGGCCGAAGCTGCCGCGGGAGCGCTGCATGCGATCCTCGAGCGCACCGGAGTTCTCCTCGCCCTCGGCGCTGAGCAGGTTGGCCGGGTCGTCGGGCGTAGCCGGCTTCTCGGCCTTCTCCGCCTTGTCTTTGCCGCGGAATTTGAACATGGTGGCGTCCGTGGGGCGATCAGGTCACCAAGATAGGGTTCGCGGCCGTCGAAGCCAACCGGGGCAGGTCAGGATCATCGGTGGCCGCTGGCGCGGTCGCCGAATCGACGTCGTCGACGCGCCCGGTCTGCGGCCGACCGGCGACCGGATCCGCGAGACGCTCTTCAACTGGTTGGCGCCCTGGATCGACGGGGCCCGCTGCCTCGACCTCTTTGCAGGAACCGGTGCGCTGGGCTTCGAAGCGGCCTCCCGCGGCGCCGCGTCCGTGGTGCTCGTGGAAAGCGTCGGCCGGGTCGCTCGATCCCTCACGGAGACGGCCGTCACGCTCGGTGCGGACGCGGTCCAGGTGGTCAACACCGATGCGCGGGCCTTTCTCGAGGGTGCCGACGCGTCCTTCTCGATCGTGTTCGTGGATCCACCCTTCGACGCCGATCTGCACGCCGACATGCTCCCGCGCGTCGCCGCGGCGGTGGCGCCCGGGGGGCTCATGTACGTCGAAGCGCCGCGGGCTACGATGATCGAATTGCCGGCGGGCTTCCGGTGGCTCCGGGACAAGGAAGCCGGCGACGTTCGCTTCGGCCTGCTGGAGCGCGCGGCGGACGGGGGATGAGCGCAGGGCGCGCCCTTGCTACAATCGCGCGCCGAACCCAATCCCCCAGGCGAGAGGCTTACGCCGTTGGCCAATCCGCGCATCGCGATCTATCCGGGTACCTTCGACCCGATCACCAACGGACACATGGATCTGCTCGAGCGGGCCGCGCGGCTATTCGATCGGACCATCGTGGCCGTCGCCCGGAGCACGGGCAAGAACCCGGCCTTCGGGATCGATGACCGCCTTGCGTTCGCGCGCCTGGCGCTCGCCGATGTTCCCAATGTCGAGGTCATGGGTTTTCACGTACTGCTTGCCGATTTTGCCAAGCAGGTCAACGCGGGGGTCGTGATCCGCGGCCTGCGGGCCGTTTCCGATTTCGAGTACGAATTCCAGCTGGCCAGCATGAATCGCCACCTCATGCCGGAGGTCGAGACACTCTTCCTCACGCCGGCGGAGCAGTACAGCTTCATCTCCTCGTCGCTGGTTCGCGAAGTCGCGCGGCTCGGTGGCGACGTTTCCGGTTTCGTCCACCCGTCGGTGAACGCGGCGCTGCGAAAGCATTTCCTCGACGCCGGATCGGCTTGAATCCGACTTTCCAATGCAGACCCGCCCCGGCGGGCCCAGGATCATGGCTCTTTACATCACCGACCAGTGCATCAACTGTGACGTCTGCGAACCGGAATGCCCCAATGACGCAATCGCGATGGGGCCCGAGATCTATGAGATCGATCCGAAGAGCTGCACGGAGTGCGTCGGCCACTTCGACGAGCCGCAGTGTGTCGAAGTCTGCCCCGTCGAATGCATCTTCACCGACCCCAAACACGAGGAATCCCGCGAGGACCTCGAGAGTAAATACCGGCGCCTGACGTGAGTAGTCACCGAATGCGAATGATCCGAATCCTTCTTTCCTGCGCGCTTGGCCTGCTCATGGCGACCACTTCGGCTACGGCCGACCGACCGCGCGCAGCCATTGCGAGCGCCCACTTCCACGCGACGGAAGCGGGCTTCGAAGTTCTCGAGGCCGGCGGCAACGCCTTCGACGCTGCCATTGCGGTCAGCGCGGCTCTGGCGGTCGTCGAGCCGTCCAGC
>JBCCZC010000216.1:0-9446 GCA_039188505.1 Pseudomonadota bacterium
CTGGCTTCGAGCCGCCTGTCCCGGCCGGAATCGAGGTCACTGCTCGTCATCGGCACCGGGCGCGTCGCCAGGCAGCTGGCGTTGGCCCACGCTGCCGTGCGGCCGATCGACGCGGTGCGGATCTGGGGACGCAATGGAAACAACGCGAGTGCGGCCGCGGCCTGGGTCGAGGCAGCGTGCGGCGTGGCCTGCAGCCCGGTCGCCTCGATCGAGGCAGCCGCCGCGGGGGCCGACATCATCTCCGCGGCTACGCCGTCTGAGCACCCGCTCCTGCGCGGCGCCTGGGTCGAGCCGGGAACTCACATCGACCTCGTGGGAGCGTACAAGCCCAACATGTGCGAGACGGACTCGGCGCTCATCAGCCGGGCCAACCAGGTCTACGTCGACACGCTGGAAGCGGCGCTAGACGAGGCGGGGGAACTCATCCAGGCCGCGACCGCGGGCGTGTTCAGCTTTGATGACGTGGCGGGCGACCTGCATCGCATCGCGGCCGCCGGCGGACCGCTGCGTCGGTCCGCCGACGAAGTCACGGTCTTCAAGTCCGTTGGATCCGCGCTTGAGGATCTGGCCGCCGCGCAGCTCTGCCTGAAGCGACGTGACGACCTGACGATCGAGTCCTCCGCGCGCTGAGCCGCCACTCGGAAATGGCCGCCGGCGCGGGCACGGGCACGGCGATGTTAGGACGATCGGGGTTTTCGGCAGCTGGCGAGATACGCCGTCGTGTCGAAAGCCGCCTCGGCCAGCCAGGCGGCTGCCTCCTCATCGCTGTGCACGAAGGCATTGGCCACACCGTCGGCGACATCCAGCACCGCCTCCCGGACCAGCTCGCTCACCATCGGATTGTCGTCGCCGACGATGAATACCGAATGCGTGCGCCCCAGCTCGGTGTTGACCCGAGCGCGCTCCTGGATCGTGGCCATGAGCTCCAGACCCGAGAAGCCCCAGCGGCGAAGATCGTTGACGAGCGCCCACGGACCGCCAGTCGGATCCGGGCAGTAGTCGTCGATCTGGTCGACGTAGGCCCTGGCCGTTTCCATGTTCCAGGCGTCGTAGAGTCGGAAGACGAGAATGCGGTCGCAGGTCTCGAGCTCGAACCAGCCGTGCTGCCTCAAAGGACTGTCCTCTGTGGGATGCGTCGCCGCCAAAGATGGCGCGGTCCCGGCCGCGTCGTCAACGCCGGCAGCAGCATGGTGCCGCCCCCGGGCCTGCCTGCTACCCTTCCCATGCGCTTTCCTTCCGCACCGAGGAGTGACCATCCATGAAGTTCCAGATCCTGCTGCTGACCCTCGCTCTGGTCAGCACCCTCGCCGTGGCCGACAACCATGCCGCTTCGAAGCCGGCGATCGCAGCTAGCCGGAAGATCAACTTCTCCGCGGAGATCATTGGGGGTCGACCCGCAGAGCCGAGCTGTGACCCTGCGCAACCGCGCTGGCGAGGAGTTCACCCTCACCGCAAGCGATGAGATGCGGAACCTGGCCCAGCTCGAGCCGGGCGACGCGGTTCTGGGCGAGCTGATCGAGGAGGTCTCCATCTCGGTTCACGCCAACCCCGAGGGGCTCGATCCGGCGGCCGCGGCGGCGTCCCTGAACGGTCGCGCGAAGGCGGGCTCGATGCCCGGCGGCGTGCTGGTGGATGAAGCGGTCATCACGGCAGTTGTGGAAGCCATCGACCTCGAGACCAACACCTTCAAGCTGCGCGGGCCGGCCGGCAATGTCCGTGAGTTCGCAGCGCGAAATCCCGAAAACCTGCGTCGTGCCGCCGTCGGAGATCTGGTCGTCATCACGATCAAGCGCGCGCTGGGCGTCGTCGTCGAGCGTCCCGGAGCGGATTAGCCGCCCCTGGGGCGCGAGAGAGCGCCGGAGCCATGTCGTGGCTCCAGTGCCCGCACGGGCCCGCCCCCCTCAGCGCGCCTCGCGCAGTGCCGCGTACGCCCGCTGAAGGGCGTCGATATCGACACTTGCGTTCTCCTTGCGAACCGGCGCGTCGACGAGCTCCGAGATGTACACGCCAAAGCCTGGCACCGTCGGCGACGACTCGCCGTTGATGAAGGAGAAGGCGGTGCCCTGCAGACTCGTATGGCTCACCAGGGTCCACCGGTAGGCCACGGTCTCATCGCCATCGACAATGAGCAGCTCGTAGGCGCCGAGATTCGGATCGAAGAGAAAGCCCGCGGAGATGTCGGCACCAAGACCGATCCCGGGCAGGAAGGGGGTCCCGTCTTCGAACGCCAGCCGGGGACGGTTGAAGTCGACGTAGTTGCCGAGCTGCGTCGCATAGATGCTCGCGCCGGGTAGAGGGCCAGTCAGCAGCAGGCCGATGGTCTTGCCTTCCATCACGTCCAGCGGGTCGTCCTCTACGAACCCGAAGCGGGAGATGCGGAGATTCGAGGCCTCGAGAAACGGGGAGTCCACGTTGATCGAAGCGCCGGGCTGGCCGTCGATCGCGATCGTGTTCCAGGTAAACGTCCCGACCTGTTCGGTCCGCGTGCCGTTGCTGTCAGTCAGGAAGACCGCGCCCGCGAAGCTGAAGATATTGTCGGTCGGGACCTTGTCGCTGATAAAGGTCAAGAAGGCCTCGTCGCCACTCTCGTCGTAGCCGAAGACCGCGACGAAGAGAATGCCCTTCTGGATATCTGCTGCAAACCCCCAGCCAGGCAGTTCGGGCGTGGCGTAGATGCCCTTGAACTGATCGTGGAAGACGTAGCTCTGCGCGGTAGCCAGCGGCGCTGCGAGCAGCAGGATCAGAGCGGGTAGCAGTCGTTTCATGGCGTTCTCCAGATTGCGCGGGCCAGCCAGGATTCTAAGCCCGGGAGGTGGTCAAGTGTCCACCTCACCGGCGGCGGCGTGTCCAGCGCTCTGCCAGAACCGGCGCCCGGTCGGGGTAGGACCACGGGCAGCGGGCGATGCACACGGCGCAGCCGAAGGTCTCGGCGAAGTAGCGAAAACAGCGATCGAAGTCGACGTACCACTTCTCCGCGCCGCGAACGAGCTGTTTCAAATTGGAGATCGCATCGACGGGACAGGCGTCCACGCAGACCTGGCAGCCCTCGCAGCAGTCATCGGCCCCGAATTCGTCCGGTTCATCGACCAGGAGCGGCAGGTCGGTCGCAACCATCGAGAGCCGGAAGGACGAGCCGTACTCCCGGTTGATGATGGACCCGTGCTTGCCGAGTTCCCCGAAGCCGCTGGCCAGCGCCGCGGGAAGCAGGTTGACGGGGCCGGCCATCGGCCCACCGTGGGCCTCCGCTGCGTGGCCACGCGAGCGGATCCAATCCGCGACAGGTCGAGCGACGTGCCAGCCGCGGGTGTATTGATCAACGACCTCGAGGCCAGCCTCGACCGCCGGCGCCTTGATGAGCCGATCGTGATCCATCACAACGCCAAGGACGACCAGCCAGGGATGGTCGAATTCGTAGCCCGAGAAAACCCACTCGGGGTCCAGGGGAACACAGCCGACGAGCTCAGCGCCGGCCGCTCGGGCCACCGCGTGTACGGCCGCATGGTTCTCTTTGGGAGTGCCCGGGTTCGCGCGCGCCGCGAGCGCTCCAGGCTCGGCGTCGATGATCCGTTGTCGAGCCTCCCGCCGTGCCGCCATCTCGGGAATCCGGGAACCCTGGCGCCAGAACCAGTTCTGGAGCTCTCCATGGGCCAGCCTGTCTGGATCGTGCCAGAGCACAGGCGTGGGACGCCGGGGCGTCGCTTCGCCGACCCCGTTGAGGGTGTTCCCGGAGATCCCCGCCGGCCAGTGCGCGAGCTGGTCGAAGCTCGGTTCGATGGCCGGAACGGGCGGGAGCTTCGGCATGACTCAGGTTTCTTCGGCGAGCACCGCCTCGGTGAGCGGGAGCTCTGGATCGCCCAGGCGATCAACGTCCATGTGAGCGCCCTCGACGATGAGCTTCTTTGCCGCGAGGAAGTCCTTGGGACGGTTCGCCGCATCCACGGCCAGGAGCCGGCCACCGCGCAGGTAGGCCGCAGCGAACTGGCGATCGCCGTCCGGGTCGCCCCGGGTCACGACCTGATCGTGGTCGATCGCCAGGCCCGCAATCTGAAGCTTGACGTCGTATTGGTCCGACCAGAACCACGGCAAGGCGACATGGTCCTCGGCGACACCGCAGATGGCCTTCGCCGCGGTCGTCGCCTGGTCGTTCGCATTCTGAACCGATTCCAGCCGCAGCGCGCGGTCGTAATGCGTGCAGTGCTGCCGCGTACAGTCGCCGGCGGCGAAGATGCGCTCGTCACTGGTCCGGCAATGGGCATCCACGGCGATCCCGTCGTCGACGTCGATTCCGGCCGCCTCCGCGAGCGTCGTTTCGGGCAGGATCCCGATACCGACGACCACCACTTCCGCGGGCACCTCGGAGCCGTCGTCGAGGCGCACACCGCTCACGGCACCATTGCCGAGGATCTCCGTCACCTGCGCACCGGTACGGACCTCAACGCCCTCCTCCCGGTGAATCCGCTCGAAGAACCGGGACATCTCGGGACATGTCACCCGCTGGAGGACCCGGTCAAGGGCTTCGACGACGGTCACCTCGAGGCCGAGCGTCCGCAGCGACGCGGCGGTCTCGAGGCCGATGTAGCCACCGCCAACGACGACGGCCCGGCCGCCGGCCGCCACCGCTTCCCGGAGCCCGTCGACGTCCCTGGCGGTTCTCACCACGAAAACGCCCGGCAGGTCGCCCCCCGGCACGGGGAGTTGCCGCGGCACGGAGCCGGTGGCGAGGACGAGCCGGTCGTAGCGCACGTGGGCGCCATCATCGAGCGAGACGAAGCGGGCCTCGCGATCCACACTAACCACCTGGCGGCCGAGCAGGCGGATGACGCCCGCCTTGTCGTAGACCGCATCTCGCCGGATCAGGATCTGGTCGAGCTCCCGCAGGCCCTTGAGATAGTCCTTCGACAGCGGTGGCCGGTGATACGGCAAGCTGGGCTCCTCGCTGACCAGCAAGATCTCGCCTTCCCAGCCAAACTTGCGCAGCGCCGGGCAGAGCTGAGCCGCGGCGTGGCCACCGCCAACGATGACGCAGCTTTCGGTGGAACCGGTCATGGGTATCTCCCGTTCATGGTCTCTTCAGTCGATGCGTCCGCCGTGACGGCCCGCGCCGTCGGCGAAGCGAACAGCCCCGTCGTGGGTTTCTCGGCTGGCGATCGTATCGAGCCCCAGGCGAAGCTCGCGTCGAGCGGCGTCGTCCAGACCCAGGGACCACTGCTCGAGCACCGACCGCCGATCGTTCCGCAGGCAGGTCTGCGGCAGGGCCGCGAGGTCGTGCGCGAGGGCCCGGGCGACGGTCACGGCCTCGTCCCTGGCGACCACCCGATTGGCAAGGCCGAACTGGAGCGCCTCTGTCGCGTCGACCGATCGGCCGGTCAGGATCATGTCCAGGGCGCGCGATTGCCCGATGAGTCGAGGCAGGCGAATCGTACCGAGGTCGATGAGCGGCACGCCGACACGCCGGCAGAAGACGCCGAAAACGGCGGTCTCCGAAGCGACCCGAAGGTCACACCACAGCGCCAGCTCGAGCCCACCGGCGACCGCGTATCCCTCGACGGCCGCGATAACCGGCTTGGACAGCTCGAGTCGCGTCGGCCCCATGGGTCCGTCGCCGTGCTCGCTGACGCGGTTGCCGCGTCCCTCGGCGAGCGCCTTGAGGTCCGCGCCAGCGCAGAAGTGTTCGCCGGCACCGTGCAGCACCGCGACTGCAGCGGACTCGTCGGCTTCGAACTCTCGGAACGCGGACGCCAGCAGTTCCGCGGTATCGCGATCAACGGCGTTGCGGATTTCGGGACGGTTGATACGGACGAGCACGACCGGCCCGTCCCGGGCCACCTGGACCGTCATGGATACGTCTCTGACATGCTCCCAGTGTACGCCGCCCGATCGCGGCTGAGAACGGCGTCAGACGTTGAATCGGAACAGGATGACGTCGGCCTCCGCGACCAGATACTCCTTCCCCTCGACGCGAAGCCGCCCGGCATCCTTGGCGCCCTGCTCACCGCCATTGGCGATGTAGTCGTCGAACGCCGTGACCTCCGCCTTGATGAAGCCACGCTCGAAGTCGGTGTGGATCCGGCCCGCGGCCTCCGGGGCCTTCGCGCCTTGCCGGACGGTCCAGGCGCGTACCTCCTTGGGGCCCGCGGTGAAGAAGGTCTGGAGACCCAGTAGCGTATACCCCGCGCGAATCAGCCGATCGAGCCCCGCCTCCTCGAGGCCGAGGTCCGCGAGGAACTCCGCCTTGTCCTCGGCATCGAGCTGAGCGATCTCGGCCTCGATCGACGCGCAGATCGCAACGACCTGCGCGCCTTCGTCCGCAGCGCGCGCTTCAACCCGTGCGACGAGGTCGTTGCCCGTCAGCCCTTCCTCGTCGACGTTGGCCACGTAGAGCACCGGTTTGAGGGTGATGAGGTGGAGCTCCTTCAGCCGCGCTTTCTCTTCCGGCTCGAGGCCAGCGGAGCGGGCCGAACGCCCGTCATCGAGCGCGGCAACCACCTTGTCGAGGGCCGCCAGCGCCGCTTTCGCGTCCTTGTCGCCGCCCTTGATGGCCTTCTCGAAGCGGACCCGGGCCTTTTCGCAGCTCTCCATGTCGGCAAGCTGCAGCTCCGTGTCGATCGTTTCGATATCCGCGATAGGATCGACCCGGCCGGCGACGTGGGTCACATCATCGTTCTCGAAGCAGCGAACAACGTGCGCGATCGCCTCGGTCTCGCGGATGTGCCCCAGAAACTTGTTGCCCAGACCCTCGCCCTTCGACGCGCCGGCCACGAGGCCCGCGATGTCGACAAACTCCATGGCCGCCGGCACCACCTTCTGCGGTTTCACGATGTCCGCTAGCTCGCCGAGGCGCGGGTCCGGCACGGGCACCACGCCCACGTTCGGATCGATCGTGCAGAAGGGATAGTTCGCGGCTTCGATCGCCGCGTTGGTCAATGCGTTGAAAAGCGTGGACTTGCCCACGTTGGGCAGGCCGACGATGCCGCACTTGAAGCCCATGCGTTCGTTCCTCGCTGGAGCAGCCTCAGGCTGCCGTATGAAGCTGTTTCACCGCCCGGTTCCAGTGACCGGACAGCACGTCGGGGACCTGATCCAGGGCCCGGTCGATGGCGTCGTCGATGGCGCGATTCTCGGCAACCGAAGGACGCCCCAGCACGTGGCCCGTGACCCGGTCCTTGTGCCCCGGATGACCGATGCCGATCCGCAAACGCGCGAAATCCGTTGCCGGGAGGTGCCGGAAGAGATCACGCAGGCCGTTGTGGCCACCGTGGCCACCGCCCTGCTTGAGCCGAACGTCCCCGGGCTCGAGGTCGAGCTCGTCGTACGCGACTAGGACCTCTGACGGTTCGATCCGGTAGTAGCGCAGGAACTTGCCGACCGGCCCGCCGGATTCGTTCATGAACGACGCGGGCTTGAACAGGAACAGCCGGCCGTCGCCGACACCGTGCGTGGCAAGCTCTCCATCGAGCTTGCTCTCGGCCCGAAAGGAAACGCCCCGCCGGTCGGCGAGGCGTTCCAGGAACCAGAAGCCGGCGTTGTGCCGCGTGTCGGCGTACTGCGGGCCCGGGTTTCCCAGGCCCACGATCGCCCGAATGGATGCCATGGCTCAGCCCCGCGGCGCTCCGGCCTACTCTTCGTCGCCGGCAGTCGGCACTTCGCCGGGCTCCGGGCCTTCGCCTTCGGCTTCCTCGGCCGCACGCTGCGACTTCACCTCGACAGCGGACGCCACCGCCCGATCGAGCTCTTCTTCCTGCGCCGTCAGCGTCACGCCCTCGGGCATCTTGACGTCGCGCAGGTAGAAGTTGTCGCCCACGTCCATCTCGACCAAGTCGATCTCGATGAACTCCGGCAGATCGCCCGGAAGAGCCGAGATTTCAAGCTCGTTCAGCTGGTGGGAGATGACCACGCCGGACTTCTTGCCGGCCGGCGAACTCGCCTCATTCACGAAGTGGATCGGCACGGACATGCGGATCGCCTCGTCGTCGCTGATGCGCTGAAAGTCGATGTGCATGATGATCGGCTTCACCGGGTGACGCTGCAGGTCACGGAGGATCACACGCTGCGCCTTCTCGCCGGCCTTGATCGACAGAATCGAGGTGTAGAACGACTCATCCTCGAGGGCCTTCGACAGGAAATACTGCGAGAGCTGGATCGCCTGGGGCTCACGGTTACCGCCGTAGACGATGCCCGGCACGAGATTTTCGCGACGCAGGCGGCGGCTCGCACCCTTCCCTTGCGTCTCCCGGATCTCGACCGGGATTTCGATGACGTCTGCCATTGTTTCAGTCTCCAAATGTCATGAACCGGCGTTGCCGCCGGTGCTCGCGCGCATGGCCGCGACCAGCCACGCTCGAAAAACGCGAGGGCTGTGGACGTTGGCCTCCACAGCCCTGGCGTTTCTCCTCAGTCCACGAACATCGAGCTCACGGACTCGCCAATCGCGATGCGTCGAATCGTCTCCGCCAGCATCTGCGCGATGCTCAGCTGCCGAATCCGATCACAGCCCCGGGCGGCCTCGCTGAGCGGAATCGTGTCGGTCACGACCAGCTCGTCGAGGGCTGACGACGCGATGTTGTCGATCGCGTTGCCCGACAAAACCGGGTGCACGCAGTAGGCGTACACTTTCTTCGCCCCGTGCTCTTTCAGCGCGGCGGCGGCCTTGCAGAGCGTTCCCGCGGTGTCGACGATGTCGTCCACGATCACGCATACCTTGCCCTGAACGTCACCGATCAGGTTCATCACCGTCGCCTCGTTCGCCCGCGGACGCCGCTTGTCGATGATCGCCAGCTCGGCATCGTCGAGCCGCTTGGCGAGCGCCCGGGCCCGCGCCACGCCGCCGACGTCCGGAGAGACGACGACCAGCTCGCTGAGCTTCACCTGCCGCCAGATGTCGGCGAGCAGCACCGGCGACGCGTACACGTTGTCCAGCGGCAGGTCGAAGAAGCCCTGGATCTGGTCCGCGTGCAGGTCGATCGTCAGTACACGATCGGTCTGCACCGTACCGATCATCGCCGCCGCGACCTTGGCCGTGATCGGCACCCGTGACGACCGTGGCCGTCGATCCTGGCGCGCGTAGCCGAAATACGGCAGCACGGCCGTTACCCGTGCCGCGGAGGCCCGCTTGATCGCATCGACCATCACGAGCAGCTCCATGAAATTGTCCGCCGTCGGCCGGCAGGTCGGCTGGATGATGAAGACGTCCTGATCGCGGACGTTCTCCATGATCTCCACCGCTACCTCGCCGTCGCTAAAGCGACCGACGTTCGCCTTGCCGAGCGGCACGCCGAGATGTTCGCAACAGTCCCGGGCAAGCTGCGGATGCGCCTGACCCGTGAAAACCATCACCCCGGACATCTTCAACATGGTCTCGCCCCGCAATGCGATCTACACCAAAAAAAGCCCGCGTTCCAAACCGGAACGCGGGCCTTACTGGCTGGGCCGGCAGGACTCGAACCTGC
>JBCCZC010000217.1:0-9393 GCA_039188505.1 Pseudomonadota bacterium
ACGCATCGCGTCACGGCGCAGCGAGCGCCCGACAGCTACGCTGGCGGGCCGGATCTCCCGCAAAACCGGGCGACTAATCCAGAGCCCGCTTGCGACGCATCGCGTCACGGCGCAGCGAGCGCCCGACAGCTACGCTGGCGGGCCGGATCTCCCACAGAACCAGCCGACTAATCGAGAACCCGCTTGCGACGCATCGCGTCGCGGCGCAGCGAGCGGCCGACAGCTACGCTGGCGGGCCGGATCTCCCGCAAAACCAGCCGACTAATCCAGAGCCCGCTCGCGACGCATCGCGCCACGACACAGCAAACGCCCGACAGCAACGCCGACGGGCCGGCTCTCCGGCAAAACCAGCCGACCAATCCACAGCCCGCTTGCGAAGCATCGCGCCACGACGCAGTAAACGCCCGACAGCGACGCCAGCGGGCCGGCTCTCCCGCAAGTCCGACCAACCAATCCAGCCCCCGCTTGCACCGCCCAGCGCGGCACAGCCAACGCCCGACAGCACGCCCCAAACCCGCAGGCACCCATTGACGGATGCAGCCACCACCCGCACAGTGCGCGCACCCGGGTTCCTCAGCCGGGGCCTTGCGGTTCTGGCGCTATGGTCAAGAAAACCCTCAAACGAGTCGCCCGGAGTCCCAGCGATCGGGCGACCTTCGTCCGCTTTTCCCTCGTCGGCGTCTGCATGGGCGTTATCGACGTCGGCATGCTGTACCTGCTCAAGGAACAGCCGCTCCTCAACCTCTACACGGCGCGGGTGTTGTCCTACTCGACCGGGCTCGTTGCCGGCTACCTGCTGAATCGCTATTTCACTTTCCATCACCTCGACAGCGGTCGGGTCATGTGGCGCGAGTTCGTGCGCTTCTTCGGCGTGCACTGGACCGGCGGCCTGATCAACTACGCGGTCTACTCGCTGGTGATCGTTGCAGGGATGCGGACCGGGCTGTCGCCGGGCTGGGAGGCGCTATGGCCGCTGTTCGCCGTCTGGGTCGGCGGCGTGGTGGGGCTTTGCTTCAACTTCTTCGTCGGCCGCCGGCTGGTCTTCGGCGCCGGATCCGGGGCGGACGCGGGCTGACCGACGCCGGCCAGCCCGCCTGATGCGTCGGGCTCAGCCCGCAGCCGGGTAGCGCGCGATCGGGTAGTCCTGGATCACGTTCTCACCCCAGCCGGCCAGCTGACCGTTGACGAACACCAGCGGCGTGGTCTCGTCGCGGGTCGTCTCGCCGTCGGAGTGCCGGTGGTGGGTGCGGTAGCGGAGGATGACGATCTCCTCGCCATTGCTCTCGTAGCCCTCGGAGAAATCCGGGCGGCCGAGGTCAGCGCGAACGAGATCGATCGTGGTGCCCATCCGCAGATCGGCGATGTACAGACGGTTGTCCTCCTGGAGCTCCTTCCAGCTGGCGCGGCCGTCGTAATCGTCCCAGTCGCTGCTGTCCGTGACGATCACGCACCCGCTCAGGATCGGCAGGAGCGCGGCAGCCAGGATGCTTCGGTAGATCTTCATGGTGAATCCCCTTGTCCAATCATGTCCTCAGTCTCCCCTGACGTGCCGCCCGGGAGGAGTGCCGCTCGTCATTGATGCCTGCCGACGGCGGTCGACTCGTTTCCCTTACGGCCCGCTGGCCGAGAAAGTTACAGGCACCGACTGAATCGATCCTGAACCCCGTTGCTGCAGGGGCAGCGCCGCGGCCGAATCGGGATTACAATTCCGCTCTTTCCCTGGATCCAGCCGCCATGAACCACACCCAGCTGTTTGCCGGTCAACCGCCCGTCCTCGAAGCCCATCGGGGCGCCATGGCAGCGGCGAGCTTCGTCAACGAGGATGAGCACGTCCGCGCCCTGCTCGATGCGATGCAGATCACCCCCGAGCAGCAGCAGCGCATCGATTCGCTGGCCGAGGAACTGGTCACCCGCGTCCGCGAACGCGCCGAGGACCAGAGCCCGCTGGATCAATTCATGCGCCAGTACGATCTGTCCTCGGAGGAAGGTGTGCTGCTCATGTGCGTGGCGGAGGCGCTGCTGCGCATCCCCGACAGTGATACCGCCGAACAGCTCATTGCCGACAAGCTGGGCGAGGCCGATTGGGAGTCGCATCTAGGCAAGAGCGAATCGATGTTCGTGAACGCCTCGACGTGGGGATTGATGCTCACCGGCAAGATCGTCCGGTTGGGCTCCGACACGGTCGGCAATTTCCGCCAGGCCTTTGGCAGCCTGCTGCGGAACTCGGGCGAGCCAGTCATCCGCGTTGCGCTGCGTCAGGCCATGCGCATCATGGGGCACCAGTTCGTGATGGGGCGCACGATCAAGGAAGCGATCAAGCGCTCGCGTTCCGGCGACAACAGCAGTTACCGCTACTCCTTCGACATGCTGGGCGAAGCGGCGCTGACCGCCGCGGATGCGCAGCGCTACCTCGACGCCTACGCGCGGGCAATCGACGAGATCGGCGAGGCGGTCGACGGCGATGACATCTTCGCCGCCCCGAGCATCTCGGTGAAGCTCTCCGCGCTTCATCCCCGCTACGAGGCAACGCAGCGCGAGCGGGTCATGGCCGAGCTGGTGCCGCGGGTGCGCGACCTCGCCCTGCGGGCGAAGGCGCGCAACATCGCGTTGACCGTCGACGCCGAGGAGGCCGACCGGCTGCGCCTGGCCATGGATGTCTTCGACGCCGTGTTCTCGCTGGAGGCGCTGGACGGCTGGGAAGGCTTCGGTCTGGCGCTCCAGGCCTACCAGAAGCGAGCGCCGGCGCAGATCGACTGGCTTGCCGAGCGCGCCCGGACCGTCGGCCGCAGGATTCCGGTGCGCCTCGTCAAGGGCGCCTACTGGGACACGGAGATCAAGCTCGCGCAGGAACAGGGTCTCGATGACTATCCGGTCTTCACCCGCAAGATCAACACCGACCTGTCCTACCAGGCCTGCGCCCGCAAGCTGCTCGACGCGCGCGATGCCTTCTACCCGCAATTCGCGACCCATAACGCCCAGACGCTCGCAGCCATCGTTGCCTTCGCGGGTGACGACCGCACGCTCGAGTTCCAGCGCCTCCACGGTATGGGCGAAGAGCTCTATGCCGAGGTCGTCGGCAAGGATCGCCTCGACTTCCCCTGCCGGGTCTACGCGCCCGTCGGCAGCCACGAGGATCTCTTGCCGTATCTGGTCCGGCGGCTGCTGGAGAACGGCGCCAACACGTCTTTCGTCAACCGGATCGTCGACGAGCACCTTCCCGTTGGCGACCTCGTCGCGGACCCGATCCGTCAGGTCGCGGCGACCGAACCCAAGGCCCACCCGCGGATTCCCGCGCCGGTCCATCTCTTCGGTCCGTCGCGCGCGAACTCGCGCGGTATGAATCTGAATTTCGAGCCCAGCCAGCTCGAGCTTGCGAACGCCATGGGCGAGGCACCGTCCAGCGGCTTTGCCGCCCAGCCGCTGATTCCGGGCGACGACTCGGCCACGGAGGCCGTCGACATCCTCAATCCGGCGCGGACGGCCGATGTGGTGGGTCAATGGCGGGGGGCCGCGCCCGCCGCCGTCGATCGGGCGCTGGCAAACGCGTCCGATGCCTTCCGCGCCTGGCGAGACACGCCGGTCGAGGAGCGGGCCGCGTGCCTCGAGCGGGCGGCCGACCTCATGGAGGCGCGGACCGGCGAGCTCATGAACGTCGTGCTGCAGGAGGCGGGCAAGACGCTGGCCGACGGCATCGCAGAGGTTCGCGAGGCCGTCGATTTCCTCCGCTACTACGCGGTGGAGGCACGGCACCAGTTCGGCCAGCCGCAGCACCTGCCCGGACCGACGGGTGAGCGCAACGAGCTGCACCAGCTGGGCCGCGGCCCCTTCGTCTGCATCAGCCCCTGGAACTTTCCCCTGGCCATCTTCACGGGGCAGGTTGCCGCGGCCCTCGTCGCCGGCAACACCGTGCTCGCGAAGCCTGCGGAGCAGACCACCGCAACCGCCTTCCACGCCACGCGCATCCTCCATGAAGCCGGCATTCCGGCCGAGGTGCTGCAGCTCGTGCCGGGCACCGGCGCGACCGTCGGCGCGAAGCTGGTCTCGGCACCCTCCGTGGCCGGCGTGGCCTTCACGGGTTCGACCGAGACGGCCATGCGCATCAACCGGGCCATGGCCGACCGGGACGGGCCTATCGGCGTGCTGATCGCCGAGACCGGCGGCCAGAATGCGATGATCGCCGACAGCTCGGCGCTGCCCGAGCAGCTGGTGAAGGACGTGGTCCTGTCCGCCTTCGGTAGCGCGGGCCAGCGCTGCTCGGCCCTGCGCGTGCTGTTCCTGCAGGATGTCGTCGCGGACCGGGTCCTCGAGATGTTGGCCGGCGCGATGGACGAGCTGGTCGTCGGTGATCCTGCTCTGCTGCGCACCGACGTCGGGCCCGTAATCGACGCGGCCGCGCGTGACATGCTGCAGGCTCACCTGGACCGCATGGATCGGGAGGCGAAGCTGATCCACCGGGCGCCGGTCGGCGACGAAGCCGCCCTCGGCCATTTCATCGCGCCGAGCGCCTACGAGATTCCCCGCCTCGACGTCCTGGAGCGGGAGGTCTTCGGACCGGTTCTGCACGTCGTGCGCTACGGCTCTCGCGACCTCGACCAGGTGATCGACGCGATCAACAGCACGGGCTATGGCCTCACCCTGGGCATCCACAGCCGGATCGAGACCTTCGCGGACCTGATCTGCCAGCGCGTTCGCGCCGGAAACTGCTACGTCAATCGCAACATGATCGGCGCCATGGTCGGAGTCCAGCCCTTCGGCGGTGAGGGTCTGTCCGGAACCGGGCCGAAGGCCGGTGGTCCACACTACCTGAGCCGGTTCGCAACGGAGCGGACGGTGACCGTGAACCTCGCGGCGGTCGGCGGCAACGCCAGCCTTCTCGCCCTGGACTGAACCACGCAGGCAAGCCCAAGCAAGGATGTACCTCAAGTTCTTCGGCCTCGACGAGCCGCCGTTCTCGATCACACCGGATCCGCGGTTCGTCTACCTGGGACGCCAGCACGAGGATGCGCTGGCGCACCTGCGCTATGGCCTGGGCCAGGAGGGCAGCGGGGGCTTCCTGCAGCTCACCGGCGAAGTCGGTACCGGGAAGACCACGCTCAGCCGCCTGCTGCTCGAGGACCTGCCGGACAACACCGAAGCGGCGCTCATCCTCAATCCGCTCCTGGAGCCGATCGAACTCCTGGAGACGCTCTGCGAGGAGCTCGGCATCGACGTGGCCGATGCGGGGGGTAGCGCGAAGGCCCTGACCGACCGCCTCAATGCCCATCTGCTCGAGGCCCATGCCGCCGGTCGGACCGTGGTCGTGCTCATCGACGAGGCTCAGAATCTCTCGCCCGCGGCCCTCGAGCAGATTCGGTTGCTCACGAACCTCGAAACCGCACGCAAGAAGCTGCTGCAGATCATCCTGCTCGGCCAGCCCGAACTGCGCGACGTGCTGGCGCGGGCGGACCTGCGCCAGCTGGCCCAGCGAATCACCGCCCGCTTCCACCTGGCACCGCTCGTCGAGGACGACGTCGGCCACTACATCGCCCACCGGCTGCAGGTGGCGGGCGGTTCGCGGAACCCGTTCACGCGCGCCGCGCTGCGGCGGCTGCATCGGGTGACGGACGGCGTGCCCCGGCTCGTCAACGTCGTCGCCGACCGGGCGCTGCTGGCGGCCTACGCGGCGGAACGCAGGACCATCGATCCGCACCTCGTCGACCAGGCGGATGCCGAGGTTCGCGGCGTGCCCTATGTGCGCGCCAGCCGGCGGTGGCTTGCCGCGGCAGCGACCGTAGCCGCGGTGGTCCTCACGGCCGGGTGGTTCATCAGCGGCCTCGAACGACCCGCGAGGGACGCCGTTGACGCGGCACCGGCCGCGGCCGCAGGCCAGCGGCCGGTCAGCGCCGAAATGACCCCGGTGGCCATCGCGGCGGTGACGCCGGCGGCCTCGCCGGCAGCGGTCTCTGCCGCGAATCCCACTGCGCCGCCGGGCCTGTCGCTCGATGCGGCCCTCGAACGCCTCCTGACCGAGCGCGGCATCGCGCTGCCCGCAACGCCGGCGAACTGCCGCTGGAGCATCGGGCCCGGCGTCTTCTGCCTGGAGCAGCGCGGCCGTTGGCAGGATCTCGAGAGCCTCGGTCGAATGGTGCTGGTCGCCGTCGCCGACGGCTGGCTGCCGCTCACGGTCGGTGCGGACACCGCCCTGGACGCCACGGGCAAGGCCCTTGATCGCGCCGCCCTCGAGGCCGCCTGGTCGGGCCGCTTCGTCGACGTCTGGCAGATGCCCGGTTACGTGTCCGACGTCCTCCGCGAGGGCGATCGTGGCCCTGGCGTCCTCTGGATCAAAGCTGCAGCCGCCCAGGCGCAGCCGCCCTTCGCCGGCATGGTGGAGGATCCCTACTTCGGACCCGAACTCACGCAGTGGACGCTGGCATTCCAGCAGTCGGTCGGCGTACGCAGCGACGGCCTCGTGGGGCGCGAGACCTTACAGCAGCTCTCGCGCTTCGCCGATGTGTCGCTGGAGCTTCCCTGAGGAACCCCATGTCCACGATTCTGAAAGCGCTGAAGAAATCCGAAGCCGAACGAGCCGGCACGCTCGATACGCCCGCGCTCGAGCCAGCCGCCGACACGGGCCCGGGGCGTTGGGGACTGGTCGCGATCATCGTGCCGATGGTACTGATCAGCGCGGTCGCGGCCTGGGTGCTCGGACGCTCGGATGGACCCGGGGCGCAGGAAGCCAACGGGGCCCGGACGTCCGCGGCTACCCCTGCCGAGGTGACGGCGCCCGCGCTCCCGGACGCGACGGCGGCAACACCGTCAGCGATCGAGGTTGAACCGCCGGCTGGGGCGCGCGCTGCGACGCAGGCCGACATCGGTGCGGTGAATCCCCAGCTGCCGACAGCCATGAGCGAGCCGCCCGTGACGAGCGGACCGCTCATGCAGATGCAAGCGCCCCGGGACGGGGATCCGCCGCCCGAGCAGGCCGCGGCCCCGGTGGTCATCGACCCCGCGATCATCGCCGCGCGGGCCCGCGCGCAGCTCGAGGCGGATCCGCCGCGGCTCTCGTCCGCGCCGGTAGCGCGCGCCGTTGCCACGCCCGCTCCTGCGACGCGACCGGAACCGGTGCCGGACGCCGGAGCGCCGCCGACGCCGGTGCCCGTCGAGGTTGCCGTGGGGACCCGCGCACCGGTCGAGCCCGAGCCACGGCGGCGCCCGACGCGTTCGCCAGCGGAGGATCTGCCGACGATCTATGCCCTGCCCGCCGGGGCGGCCCGAACGCGGTTCGAGGAGCTGCGCCTGAACATGCACGTTTACGCCGAAGACCCGGCGGAACGCTTCGTCCTCGTCAATCTGCGCCGCCACGTCGAGGGCGACCGGCTCGGCGCCGGCCTGGTCATCGACGGGATCCGCCCGGAGGGCGTGGTCGTCCGGGCCGACGGCACCCGCTGGCTGTGGACGCCCCGCTAGGGCCGTGGCGCCGGCGTTGACAAACCCCGGGCCCTGACGTGGCTTTGCGACGCAAACCCAGGCGACTGATGGCCCGGCCCCGGCGGGCGGAACCCCTGCCGATCGGAAGCATCGCGGTTACGCTGCTGGTGCTGGCGTTGGGTTTCGTGGTGGTCAACGGTGATGACCCTTCGAGCTGGTACCAGCGCTTTGGCCTGGTCCCGATCGTCTTCTGGCAGGAGCAGGCCGAGGTGTCCCGCTTCTGGGCCGGCGAGCACTGGTTCACCCCGCTCACGTCGATCTTCATTCACCTCGACTGGGTGCACCTGCTCGGCAACCTCGCGTTCTTCTGGCTCTTCGCGCAGCGCATCGAGCGGCGCACGGGCTGGATCGTGTTCCTTGCGGTGGTCGTCGCCGGCGGCGTCTTCTCCTCACTCGTGTCCGCCGCCAAATTTGCGGACTCCGCAGCGCCCATCATCGGCGCAAGCGGCGCGACCGCCGCGCTGCTGGGCGCCTTCCTGGTGCTCTATCCCGCGGCGAGGTTGGGGGTTGTCCTGCCGCTCGGCGTCTATCTGCAGATGATCCGCGTGCCTGGTCTCGCCCTGATCGGCACCTGGTTCCTGATCCAGGTGCTCTATACGCTCACGAGCAGCAGCGACGCCGCGATCGCCTGGTGGAGCCACATCGCGGGCTTCCTGTCGGGATTGCTTTTGGCCGGTTTTGGCCGCATGTTCGGATTCGCCGATCGGCCCCGCCGGGCCGCCGACCGCTACTGAAAGAACCGGGTAACGATGGCAGCCAAGCCCCTCTACAAGGTGATCTTCCACAACCACGGCAAGGTCTACGAGCTGTTCGCCCGCTCGGCCTCGTCCAGCGGACTCTACGGCTTCGTCGAGATCGGCGAGCTCGTCTTCGAGGACGACAGCGCCATGGTCATCGATCCGACGGAAGAGCGGATGCGCGAAGAATTCGCCGACGTCCGGACTCTCCACCTGCCCATGCACAGCGTCATCCGGGTCGAGGAAGTGGACCGGCGCGGCGCCTGTACGATTCGCGACAGCGAGTCGGGCGAGAAGGTCACACCCTTTCCGATCGCCCCCGGCAAGAAGCCCGGCTGACGCTACCCGTCGGTGTCCAGCTGGCTGAGAATGGTGTGGCCCCGCAGCAGCGATAGCGCTCGATAAAGGGCGTAATCGCCCTCGGCCAGGGAGTAGTCCTCGCCCTCCGCCTCGAGCGTTTCCCCTTCGAGATGCCCGGCGAGATCCGCCTCCCGGCGGCCGTCCAGGATGGCGTCCCGGGCGAAGCTGTTGCCCGAGATATCGATGTCCGGCGCGATCCCGGCAGCTTGGATTGAACGGCCTGACGGCGTGTAGTAGCGCGCGGTGGTCAGCTTGATCGCGCCGCCGTTGTAGAGCGGCATCACGGTCTGGACCGACCCCTTACCGAAGGTCGGCGAGCCGACGATGACGGCGCGGCCATGGTCCTGCAGCGCGCCGGCCACGATCTCGGAGGCCGAGGCCGTTGCCGAGTCCACCAGGACCACGATGGGCGCGCCGGCGCCTTCGTCGCCCGGGCCCGCACTGAAGCTCAGTTCCGAGTGCTTCGAGCGTCCTTCGGTGTAGACGATGAGGCCATCTTCGAGGAACAGGTCGGTCAGCCCCACGGCCGCCCCGAGCACGCCGCCGGGGTTGCCGCGGAGGTCGAGGATGATGCCGGTGATGGCGCCGGGCGAGCCGGCCTTGAGGTCGTCGAGGGCTGCGCTGGCCTCCTCGGCGGTATCCGACTGGAACGTGGCGATGTCGAGGTAGGCATAGCGGTCGTCGAGCAGCTCGTAGTTGACGCTGGCCAGCGCGCTCACCCGGCGCTCGAGGGTCACCTCGACCGGCTTGCGCTCGCCCTCGCGACCGAGCTGCAGCGTCACCTCGGTCCCCGGGGCGCCACGTACGCTGGTCATGGCTTCGTCGCGCG
>JBCCZC010000218.1:0-9390 GCA_039188505.1 Pseudomonadota bacterium
CCGTTTCCGCGTCGAGGTCGTTGTAGTGGAGGTAAAGCGCAAGATCGAGCGCCGGTTCAGCGCGACCCGAGAACTCCCAGTCGATGACGCCGTGAACGCCCACGTTACCGATGACGTTGGTGGCGACCAGATCCAGATGGCATAGGGCCTCCGACCACGATCCGGCCTCCTCGGCCCACGCCTCGCAGACTTCCTGGACCGGCTCCGCCAGCTCGTGTCGGCGCTCGGCCGGCAGCTCATACAGGTAACCGTTCAGGGCGGCGATCGGCTCGATCCGGGGAACGGTGGTGGCCGGCCGACCGTGCAGATCCGCGAGCCAGGTCCCCATCAAGCGCTGTCCTGACGACGATCGCGCGTGGTCGCGCGTCCAGACGGGTTCGTTGCGATAGACGTAGAGGAGGTAGCCGTCGTTGATCCCGTTGCGGATGACTTCCGGCGCCCAGCGCGCATCGGCGATCGTGTCGAGCACCATGCGCTCACGCTGCCGGTCAACGCCGCGGGCATCAACGTTAACGCGCAGCACCCACCGTCCGAAATCGCCGGTGACGAGAAATGACTGGTTGGTGACGCCGCCGCGCAGCGGCGCCATCTGGATGTCTTCACCCCTCAGCTCTGGGACGACGCTCGCCCAGTCCCGGATGTTCATGTGCTGACTGCTGTGCCTTCCAGCTCAAAGCCCAAGAACGATACCCGAAGACGATGATGATGAGGTATACGAAAAATAATACCGCCGTGAGGACGAACCCCTTCTGCAGGTACAGGTAGATGGCAGTGCTGTCGATCACGAACCAGTAGAGCCAGTTCTCGAGGACCTTCCGGGCGACCATCCACGTCGTTACCACCGCGAACCAGGTCGTGAAGGCATCGAGGTAGGGATAGTCTGCATTCGTGTAACGGTCGAACAGCGTTCCGGCCACGACGACGACCACGCTCGTCCCGCCGATGACGGTGAGGTGGCGACCGGCAGACCAGCGCTGCACCGGGAGCTCGCCGCGGTCGCCTCCCCCATGGCGCCACTGCCACCAGCCGTAGACGGCCATGACCAGATAGAAGACGTTGAGCAGCGACTCCTGCAGCAGCGCGACTTCGTAGAAGAGGCCGATGTAGATCGCCGTGCTACCGAACGCGCACGCCCAGCACCAGATATTTTCGCGGACCGCCAGCACGAGATAGCCCAGCGCGAGCGCCACCGCGACCGCCTCGAGGACGGTCATCGCCTCGAGACCTGCGAGGAGGCCTTCGAGCAACGCGCTCATTCCGGCGAGAGATCGCCGTTGAGCACCTTCATGACGAACGGGGCCTTGGGAGTCTCCGCGTGCGTGGTGGCCATCTCGCCGGCGAGGATCTCGAGCACCCGCGCGTAGGGGCCGAAGACCTGCGTGCTCATCGTGTTGGTGAGCACCCGGATCTCCGGGTAGCCGTTAAGTCGCTCGATGAAGTCCTGGATCGGTCCGAGGAACTCATCGCTGAGGGGATACAGTGAGATCTCGACCGAAATTCTGGCTTCCTCGGTCACCGCTACCACCGCCACTGGGCCGTCACGCCGTAGTGGCGCGGATCTCCTGGCTGCACGTAGAGCCGGTCCGGAAAATCGGGCGGCTCGAGGCCGAAGAAGAAGCCGCGCTGCGCGTAGAGCTCGTCCGTGACGTTGCGGCCCCAGGCGTAGACTGCCCAGCTGTCGGTCTCGTAGCCGAACCTCAGATTCAGCAGCTCGTAGGACTCCGAGCGCTGGTCGTGGCTGTCGGAGAAGAAGAACGCATCCGTCCCCGTGAAGTCGGCGCGCGCGAACCAGCCGGAGAACGTCCGGTACTCGGCGCCAAGGGCGAACTGGTAGCTGGGCGCGTGGGCCTGCTCGCGGCCGTCGAGCGTTCGCTCCGGCGTCTCGAGGTCGTTGAACTCCGTCTCGAGCAGACCCAGGGCGCCGAACAGGCGCCAACGGTCGCTGACCTGCCAGTCGGCCTCGGCCTCCACGCCGTAGTTGCTGCCGCCTGCCGCATTGTCGGTGAAGAAGACGAACGTCAGCGGATCCGTGGGATCAACCTGGAAGGAGGTCCCGACCTGGACGTCGTCACGGTCGGAGTAGAACACGGATACGGAGGCCGCCAGGCGGTTGTCGAGGAAGCGTCCGCGGATGCCGCCCTCCAGGTTCCAGAGGTACTCGGCGTCATATTCCCGGCGGTCCTCAGGCACGCTCAGACCGAGGTTGAAGCCGCCGGCCTTGAAGCCGCGGGCCAGCGTTGCGTAGACCGTCCGGCGGTCGTCGAGGTCGTGGCGGATGGAGAGCTGCCCGCCGACCATGGTCTCGGAGGGATCGAGGTCCAGCCCGTTGCCATCCGTGTAGTCGGCCGACCAACGCTCGACGCGGAGACCCGCGGTCAGCGTGGTGGCGCTGGAAAGGGCCACGTCGAGCTGGCCGAAGCCCGCGATGCGATCGGCCTCGTAGCTGCTGGTGAGATCCCGGAAGACCTCGTCGTTGAAGAAGTCCAGGAACCGATTGTCCTCCTCGAGCGACTGCCAGTAGAGGCCGACTAGCCACGCCGTACTGCCGCCGAAGATCTCTCCGCCGGGGGTGGATACCAGGCGGAATTCCTGGCTGAGGGTCTCGCGGGTTCGATCGGTTTCCGAGGTGAAGTCGTAGGGCGCGAACTCGCCCCAGAAATCGTCATTACCCCAGTCGCCGTCGAAGCTGTAGAGGATGTCCGAGTCAGCCCAGGTGGTCAGGCTGACGAGCTCCGCGCCTTCGAGGCCGGTGTAGCTGGCCCGCGCCGCCAGGCCCGTCGATTCCTGCACGTCCCGGCCGGGATCGTCGGTATTCATGACGAACGAGTTGTCGGGAGCGAAGGCATCGAAGCCGTTGTCGATGTCGATGGTCAGCGCCGTCAGGTCGATGACGAGGTCATCCGTGGCGAGCCAGCGCAGCTTCAGGCGCCCCGTCAGCTCGTCGCGACCGTCGGTGTCGTCACGGCCGAGGAAAACGTTGTCCCGAAATCCATCGGCTTCGTACTGCTGTACCGCGACGCGCCCGAGCAGCCGCTCATCTTCCGTGAGCGCGCCACCAATAGCCGCGCCGAGGCTCCACTGTCCGTAGTCCCCAGCCATGGCTTCGACCCGGGCGTCGGTTTCGGCAGAGGGGTCGCGGGAGCGGATGTAGACCAGTCCGGCCAGGGCATTGGCGCCGTAGCGCGTGCCCTGAGGGCCGCGCAGCACCTCGACCTGATCGATATCGAAGAGCGTCCCGACCGTCCCGATCCCGGAGAAATCGATGTCATCGACGAGGAAACCCACGGACGGGTTGGGGGCGCCCTCGTACTGGCTGCGTTCGCCGATACCGCGGATCTGGAAGAACCGGGGTCGGTTGGTCGCGGTCGAGTAGTTGAGGTTGGGCACGAGGTCGACCACCTCGGCGAAGTGCTGCTGGGCCGCGGCCTGCAGCGTCTTCGCATCGATGATCGCGATGCTGGCGGGCACTTCGCGTGCCGTTGCCTCGCGCAGGGACGCCGTGACAACGACTTCCTCGATCTCGTCGGTGGCAGTCTGACCGGCGCCGAGCGCGGCCAGCAGGGTGATTTCGGTGAGCATGGATCTCCTCCGGGCGATGCCTGGTTCGAGATCCGGTGTGCGGCGGAAAGAACAGCGGTTGTTGCCTGGCTGGACCCATTCCTACGCCGGTACGATCCGGATCAGGTGCAAAGGGTTCGCGGCTCCGCCGCATCTCAGGTCAGGGCAACCTGTCGTCCGACAGGTCGCAGAGACCACCCCTTGGGATCACCGCGCCAAAGCACATGCGCGGTAGGCCGCGAATGATACGCGGCCGCGGCGCTGCCGCAAAATGGAGGCAACCTTGAATTGCTGGCGCGGAGTTTGCATATCTCCGCCATGGACAACGAATCCCGATCCGGCAAATTCAGCGTGGGCCAGATCGTCTGGCACGAACGCTTCAACTACCGCGGCGTCATCTTCGACGTCGATCCGGAATTCATGCTGCCCGATGAGTGGTACGACAAGGTCGCCAAATACGAGGCGTCGCGCGAGCAGCCCTGGTACAAGGTGCTGGTCGACGGGACGGACCAGGAAGCCTACGTGGCCGAGCAACACCTCTGCGAGATGCTGGAAGCCGAACCCATCCAGCACGAGGCGGTGGACCATATCTTCGACCGCTTCGAGGATGGGAAGTATCTGCCGGGGTACCAGGTTCACTGAGAGCACTCGCGTGCCCTGGGCGCGATTAGTCGGACCAGACGGCAACCCCTCTCGATTCCGGCCGGCTCGGCTGCGAGGCGGAGCAGCGATACGAGCCTGCCCGAATGCCATGCGCTGGCAATCCGCTTCTACGCTCCTGAAGACAAAGCTAGCGAGTCTGAGCGGTTTTTCGAGCGCAGCTCGAAAAGAAGCGATACGAGCCTTCCCTTAGGTCTTCGCCTCGCTCGTGAGGCGAGCAGCGATACGAGCCTTCTCTTAGGAGCTTACCCCTTAGGCGTTCTCCACGAGTCCGCGAATCCGCTCCAGGTCGCGGCGGACGCGTTGCATTTCCGCTTCCAGCGCCGCTTCACGCGCCAGCAGCATCGCGTCCACAGAGCCCCGTGCAACCTCGGCCACGGGCGCCGCTTCGACAGCTTCAGCCGCAACCACTGGGGTCGGTGTGGCGTCGACCGTTGGTGTGGATTGCTGGCTAAAGCCGATGGCCACGGCAACCGCAAACGCTGCCGCGACGCCGAAGGCGGGCCAGCGCCAGCCGGGGCCCGTCGCCCGCTCGGGCGCCTCATTGCGGATCGCGTCCAGCACGGCGTGGCGCACGCGCTGCGGCGCTTCGCCACGGATATCGGTCGCGTCCGTCCGCAACCGCTGTTCGATGTCAGTATGCATTGCTGATCTGCCTCCCCGGCAGGTTCCGGGCCTCGAGCGCGTCGCCCAGCTTGCGGCGCGCCCGATGCAGGTTGACCTTGACCCACGCCTGGCTTCGACCGACAGCGCGCCCCACTTCCGCGATGTCGAACTCCTCACCATAGTAAAGCCAGAGCGCGCTGAATTGCGCGTCGTTCAGGATCTGCCGCGCAAGCGGCCATAGATTGTCACGGGTCTCGACGCTCACGCAGTGCTCCAGCGGCGAGGGCTCTTCGGCCACAGCAACCGGCGCTTCGGGTGCCTCGCGACGGTGCCTACGACCGGCCTCGCGCACCGCGATGGTGAACAGCCAGGTCGAGAATCGCCATGTGTCGCGATAGGTGCGAAGACGACGCCACGCCTGCAGAAAAGTCTCCTGCAGCGTGTCCTGGGCATCCGCGTGGCTGAGGCCCCGGAGCCGAAGGAAACGGAAGAGCCGGTCGTCCCACTCGCTCATGAGTCGGTCGAACGCGTCCACCGAGCCCTGCTGGGCCCGATGGACGAGATCCTGTTCGGTCGCGCGGTCCACCCGTCGTTCAGTCGATGACGTCCATGACGAACTCGGGATCCAGCATCAGCTGCATCCGCACGTCCGCTCCCTCGGTCGAGATCACGAGGTTTTCGAGGATCGCCGCAGCTTGGGGCTCTTCATCGGCCAGCACCTTCAGGCTCACCATGCCCTGAATGATGTTGCTGATGGCCTGCGCCATGGTCGGATCGGTCGCGGTCACGTAGACCTGGATGTCGAGCAGACCGTTGTTGTCGGCGACGACCAGGGCCATGCGCTCGACGTTCTGGAACATCTGCGAGTCCCAGGGGCCGCCCTCGCCGACGCCGACCGTGTCGACGCCGCCGTGTACGAGGGCGCGGTCGGCCTGGATGGTCAGTAGCGAATTCGACGCCGCGCCTTCGAAATGGCTGTCGGCGGCGAGAAACTGATCGAGCATGTCGCGATCGGAGGTGACCATCGTCTGGCCTTGGTCGCCAAAGGCGAGGTAGCCGCCGTCGAAGTCCACGTCGACATTCGCACTCTTGGACCAGGAGCCGCCCATACGATGGAAGGTGCGGCCATACTCCTCTTCGGTTGAGACGTTCATCTCCTCGCTGGCGCGGTCGAGCAGCTCATTGCGGGTCTTCTGAGACAGGAAGCCATGAAGAATCACAGCCGCATTCTCGTGATCGGGCTTCTTCGCCCCGAAGACGGTGACGCCGTCGAGTTCGTCGACGAACTTCACGCCGAGCTCGTCGTTGATGTCCTCGAGCACTTCGCGCTCGAGCCAGCCGTAGAGGGATTGACCGGAGGAGGTCTGCCGCATCTCGAGCAGGTTGGCGTGGATGTACCACTGGGCTTCGGCGGGTACGGGGGCGTCCGGGGCGGCGACGGCGGCCGCCGGCAGCAGCACAGCAGCGGCGGCGAGATTCCTGAGACGTTGCATGGGTCACTCCTGAATGGGGGTTTCGCAGGCTTATAGGCGCCCCGGAGCGATCCGGTTACACCTGATTGCGAAAAACTTCACCGGCAGGGTAGCGACAACGGCCGATATCGGCATCGGCCGGAAGGAACGGATGACTTGACAAGGCCCGGTGGGCGCAAGAAACTACGCGGCTCGCACGCGTGGCTATGTAGCTCAGCTGGTTAGAGCACGGGACTCATAATCTCGGGGTCGGTGGTTCAAGTCCACCCATAGCCACCATTCCTCGCAGCCCCTGTCGGGGCCACGCGCAACGGAACTCTGCGCGAACCTGCCACCGAGTTTTTGTTTTCCGCATTTCCTACGTCAGCAGGGCAGACTCTTCTCTAGCAGGAGCGTGCTGGTCAGGTGTCGTGCCGCGAGTCGGTTCAAGTCCACCCATAGCCACCATTTCTCGCGGAGCCCTGTAGGCTCCACGAGAAAGGGCAGATACGGGAGAACCTGTCGCCAATGTCGTGCCATTCCCCACCTTGACGCACCCACCGTTCTTCTCGCTATCCGGGGCTGTTGCTCGAACCCGACGGTACTGGCGGCCGCTTTGAGATCCCTCCTGCCCGCCAGCTAAGCTGTCGGGCCTTCTGCGCCGTGGCGCTGGCGCCGCTCTCCGGAACCCTCTCCTCTGTGGCCGATCTCGCTGTTCTCGTACCTCTGCTTACGCTTCGGAGTCGCGGCACAGTTTCGGCTGATGCGTCGTCTGATCGGCTGTGACACGCTACGATCTTCGGGGATCGACTCTCCGGATTGGGGCATGGCGCGAATTTTCATTTCCTATCGACGGGACGATTCCCGGCTGCAGGCCATCCGGTTGCGAGATGCCATTGCTCTGACTTTTGGCGCCGACTCGGTGTTCCTCGACACAGCCTCCATCGACTACGGCGATCGGTTTCCGAAGCGGATCGAGGACGCGCTGCGTCAAGCGAAAGTGCTCATCGTCCTCATTGGCCCGGATTGGTTCACCGAGGGCGCGGACGGCCAGCCGAGAATCAACGATCCCAAGGATTTCTGCAGAAGAGAGATAGAGGCGGCGCTCGAGCGCGGGATCAGGATCATTCCCGTGCTTGTCGGGGGTGCGGAGCTACCGCCAGCGGAACGACTTCCTGCTTCGATCAGGGCAATCAGAGATTCAAATGCGGCGGAATTGTCGGAAGAGTCCTTTCTCACGGACGTGGAAAAGCTGCTTGATGCATTGCGAGGCTGTTCGTTTCCTCAATTCGCCGCGTGGGCTTTCGGCAGCGCCACGCTGGCGGGGCTCGCGGTCTTCCCGGTCCGGTTGCTAAGAGATCTCGCAGAATCGATCCATGAATTTCAGAGTGACATCGCCCAGCTGCGTGAATCCGTCGGCATCGTGCCCGACTCGGCGAGCTATCGACTGGAAGATGTGCTTGAGAAGGTAGGTGAGATCTCGGAATTTCGGATCACGGTCTACTTCGCGTTTCTGGCGTTCGGCGTGATCATGTCGTTGCGCCCTCTCCTTCGATTGACAACGCGCGATGCACTCCGTGCCGGCTTCCTGGTGTTCGTCGCCGGAATCGCTGCCGGAATCGCTGCCGGGATTCTGTCGGCGATTCCGTCTCTCTTTGTCGAGGATTTTGGCTATCGCCTCGACCTCACGCTTTTCGATATCGCCCAGGGCGGCCTCGTCGTAGCGGCCGTCGTTTGGGCCACGACTTCGAAAACAAGTGATCGGGCGCAAAGAAACACTTTGATCATGGGGCTCGGTGCAGCCGTTGCATGGCCCCTCGCCAGACTGACGAGGAGATGGTCCACCGGTGCCAATGCCGACGTGTTCCTCCAAGGCGATTATGGATGGATTGCTGTAGTGGCCATCTCCGGGACCGCGACCTGGGCAATCTGCTGGACGAGCCGGCTGACTCGTTGGAGGCTGGCAACCCTCGCGGTATTGGTCTTCTTGACGTCAGCACTCCTGAGCTGGGTTTCAATCGTGATCCCGTACAGAGATGCTCCGCCGCTGTTTTCCATCTGGGGGCACCCCTTGGGCCTGGTGGTCTTCGCGCTAGTGCTTTCACCGCTGCTCAAGTTTGTCGCCAATCTGACCGCGCGCGAGCTAGTCGGACTCAATGCGGCTGTGTTCTTCGGCGTCTATCTTGCTCGATCGTTGCAGGCCCTTTTCGACCAGTATTTGGGCTCGGTGTCCGTGTACATGGGCCTCAGCGTCGGCTGCTACTACGGCATGATCGCCACATCGGTCTTCTGGGTATTCCGCCAGAGCGGGAGAGTGCCTGGACCCGGTGGCGAGGTGATCGAAGCCCGCGAGTCGTCGAGGATCGCCCCGTCGGCGGCAAGCGATCGCTAGACTTCCCCCGCGGCGCTTGGAACCGCCGTGCCTTGCTCGCGACGACTGCCGGATCAGGCCGAGGAGCCACTAACCGGGCCTATCCGCGCAGGTTGGCGCGAAGGCATGGCGCAGGGCGAGCAAGCCTACCTGCCATGCATGCATCGCGGCGCTGCCGGCGCCCGCCGGCCATGCCGACGGGCTGGGCGATGGGTCGCGCTACTGCTGCTGCGTCTGCCAGACCGCCTGCGGTGTGAGCGGCGCCTTGCCCTGCTCGAGGATCGTACTGCCGTCGAGGCGGTACAGCGTCCACTGCAGCGTGTTCGTCCGCCGCAGCAGCACGTCCGTGTTGCCGTCGCCGTCGAAGTCGTCCAGCCAGCGGACCTCCCACGTCCGGTTGGGCGTCATCGATACCCTCGGCTCGGATGCCACCGCGCCGCTCGCGTCGAAGTTGTAGATCAGCCAGCGGCCGTTGGAGCGGCGCAGGAGGGCGTCGTCCCGGCCGTTGCCGTCGAAGTCGCCCACGCCCTGGAGCGTCCATTGGGAGCTGGTGGTCATGGCCGGCATCCGCGTGCCCGTCACCGCGCCGGTTCCGGGCGTGAAGGTGACGCTCGTCCACTCGCCCGTCGCCGTGTCTCGCAGCAGCAGCTCGTCCGTGCCGTCACCGTCGAAGTCGCCGATCTCCTGCGTCTCCTGCGTGCTCGGACCCGGGATCGCCAGGACCTGGCTGAACGCGATGTTCCC
>JBCCZC010000219.1:0-9286 GCA_039188505.1 Pseudomonadota bacterium
CTGTTCGTCCTCCATCGGCTCGTAGGCAAACGCCTCAACTGGCGCCTCGGCGGAGCGGTGGCGGCGGTCGCAGGGGCCTTTGCCGTCGGACTCGTGATCGTCCAGACCCAGGATCCGCGCCAGTGGAATCAGGCAGGCCCCGACAGCGGCGAGGCCTACTTCTTTCCGTCCCTTGCACGCACGGCCACGGGTGACTTCATTCCCGCCGAGAGCCTGATGAACGACGAGTACTGCGCCGAGTGCCATGGCGACACCCATGAGCAGTGGGCCCACAGCGTGCACCGCTTCGCCTCCTTCAACAATCCGGCCTACCTCTTCTCGGTGCGCAATACCCGCGCCTTCGCGCTCGAGCGTGACGGCAACGTCCAGGCCGCACGATTCTGCGCCGGCTGCCACGACCTGGTGCCGTTCTTCAGCGGCGCCTTCGACGATCCCGACTTCGACGACGTGAACCATCCGACGTCCCAGGCGGGGATTACCTGCAGTGGCTGCCACGCGATCACCCACGTGAACAGCGTCCGCGGCAACGCCGACTACACGATCGAGGAGCCGCTCCACTACCCGTTCGCGTTCAGCGAATCCCCCGCCTTGCGTTGGGTCAACCGGCTGCTGGTGAAGGCCAACCCCGCGTTCCATAAGCGGACCTTTCTCAAGCCCCTGCACCAGACGCCGGAATTCTGCGGGAGCTGCCACAAGGTGCACCTGCCGGAGGCGCTCAACGGCTACAAGTGGCTGCGCGGTCAGAACCACTACGACACCTATCACCTCAGCGGGGTCTCGGGCCACGGGATCACTTCGTTCTACTATCCCCCGGCGGCGCAGGACAACTGCAACGGCTGCCACATGAAAGGCATGCCGTCCGAGGATTTTGGGGCCGAGATCGTCGACGGCGAATCGGTGATCAAGGGGCATCAGTTCCCCAGCGCCAACACGGCGATTCCCCATCTGCTGGGCATGCCGGAGTGGGTCAACGACGCCCAACGGGACATGCTCGAAGGGGCCCTGCGTGTCGACATCTTTGGGCTGCGTGCCGATGGCCGGATCGACGGTGAACTCTTGGCACCGCTGCGCCCGAGCCTTCCCGCGCTCGAGCCCGGCGGGCGCTACCGGGTCGAGGTCGTCCTCAGGACTCTCACGCTAGGTCATCCATTCACCCAGGGTACGGCGGATTCCAACGAGGTCTGGGTCGAATTCACGGCGAGCACCGCTGACGTTGTGTTCGCCGAGAGCGGCGCGCGCGATCCCGTCGACGGGGCCGTGGACCGCTGGGCGCACTTCGTGAACAGCTACGTGATCGACCGTGACGGTAATCGGATCGACCGCCGGAACGCCGAGGACATCGCGGTGGCGCTCTACAACAATCAGATCCCGCCCGGGGGGGCGGACGTGGTTCACTACGTCCTCGATGTCCCCGAGGACGCGGGAGCCACGATAACCCTCGAGGCGGCGCTCCACTACCGGAAGTTCGACACCACCTACCTGCGACTGTTCGAAGGCGAAACCTTCGACGGCAATGACCTCCCCGTGACCACGATCGCCGCCGATCGCATCGTGCTGCCCGTCGCCGGTGCCGAGCCGGCCACCCCGGTGCAGGCACGGGAGGACATCCCCGAGTGGCAGCGCTGGAACGACTACGGCATCGGCCTCCTGCGCAAGCGTGGCGCCGGGCAGCTCCGACAGGCCGAGGAGGCGTTTGGGGCGGTGGAACGTGCGGGACGCGGCGATGGCCCCCTGAACCTCGCCCGGGTCTACCTCCGAGAGGGTCGACTCGAAGACGCCTCGACGGCACTCGGCCGGGCGGCGGCCGCGGAGCCTGCTGCCTATCCCTGGTCCGTGGCCTACTTCACGGCGCGGGTGAATGCCGAGAACGGCTTCTTCGACGAGGCGATCGAGGGCTTTCAGGCCCTGGTCGAGACGCGGTTCAACGAGGCACGCGAACGGGGCTTCGACTTCGGCCAGGATTATCGACTGTTGAACATGCTGGCCGAAACCCTGTACCAGCGTTCCCGCACGCGGCGTCCGGGCAGCGAGCAGGCGATCGGTGACCAGGAGCGGGCGCTAACCCTCTACGAGAGCGCCCTGAGCCTCGATCCGGAGAATGCGACCGCGCACTACGGCGCCGCCCAGGTGCTGGCGGCCCTCGGGCGCGAGGAGGAGGCTGCGGCACGGCGGGCTGACTACGCGCGCTATCGGCCCGACGACAACGCCCGGGACCGCGCCATCGCAGCGGCGCGGCGCAAGGACCCCGCGGCCGACCGCGCCGCCGACCCGGTCGTGCTCTACGAACTGCGGGCACCCCGGATGGATGCGACGCCGGTGGCTCGCGCGGCGATCCCGTCGCCATGAGTGAGCAGCCGCGGCCCGACACCGGCGACGAGCAGCAGGACGACGCGATCATCGGTAAGGCGCTGCGCGGGTCGCTGCTGGTGCTCGCTGGCATCGCGGCCCTGGCAGCGGTCGCCTGGTTTGCCATCCTGCGTCAGGAGGATGACCCGGCGCCCGTCGAGGAGGCCGCACCGATTGCAGTGCGCGACGTCGAAGCCGTAGTCGAGCGCGAGGCCCCGGCCCTGCCCTTCACGGACGTCACGGCGGCTGCCGGTATCGACTTCGTCCATCGCAACGGCGCCTACGGCGAACGCCTGCTGCCGGAAACCATGGGCGGCGGCGTCGCCTTCTTCGATTTCGACGCCGACGGCGACATGGACCTCGCCTTCGTCGACTCGGGCGCGTGGCCATGGCGTGGCGGCGGCGCCTTCGCCGGGCGCCTCGTCCTGTACCTCAACGACGGGACTGGCAACTTCGCCGCAGCGCCCGCGGGCACCGTGCCGGAGCTGTTGCCGCACTACGGGATGGGCATCGCCGTGGCCGATGTCGACGGTGATGGTTGGACCGACGTCTTCGTGACCGGCGCGGGCCCGAACGTCCTGCTGCGCAATGACCGCGGGCGCCGCCTGGTCGATGGCACGGTCGACGCGGGCGTGGCGGGCGGCGCCGAGGACTGGAGCACCAGTGCGGCATTCCTCGACCACGACCGGGACGGTGATCTCGATCTCTTCGTGACCAACTATGTCACCTGGTCCCGGGACATCGACATCGAGGTCGATTACCGCCTCACCGGAATCGGTCGCGCCTACGGGCCACCGACCAACTACGCAGGCACCCTCTCGCGCCTGTATGTCAACGACGGCTCCGGCCGCTTTGACGACGTCACGGATGCAGCCGGTATCGCGATCCTCAACCCGGCCACGGGCGCTCCGGCCGGCAAGGGGCTGGCGGTCCTGCCCGCCGACTTTGACGGGGATGGCTGGATCGACCTTGCGGTGGCCAACGACACGGTTCAGAACTTTCTTTTCCTCAATCAGCAGGACGGCACCTTCGTCGAGGCGGGGGCATTGACCGGCGTGGCCTTCGACAACTCGGGCAGTGCGACGGGTGCGATGGGCATCGACGCCCTGCGCTTCGGCGATTCCGGCGAGACCGGCATCGCCATCGACAACTTCGCGAACGAGATGACCTCCTTCTACGTGGCGCCTCCCGGCGACACCCTGTTCAGCGACCTGTCCGTCGCGACGGGCGTCGGACCGGATAGCCGCCAGGCTCTGAGCTTCGGGTTGTTCTTCTTCGACGTGGACCTCGACGGGCGACTCGACCTGCTGCAGACGAACGGCCATGTCGAGGACGAGATCAACGTCGTGCAGCCCAGCCAGAACCATGCGCAGTCAACGCAGCTCTTCTGGCAGTGCGGCCTCGACTGCGCCCGCCGCTTTCTCCGCGTGCCCGAGAGCGGGCTGGGGGATCTGCCGCAGCCGGTGGTGGGTCGCGGCGCGGCCTATGCCGACATCGACGCTGACGGTGATCTCGACGTGGTGCTGACCCAGGTGGCCCGGCCGCCCTTGCTGCTGCGGAATGACCAGACCACGGGACACGCCTGGCTGCGGGTGGCGCTGCGCGGTGACGCTGCCAACCCCCGTGGCATCGGTGCCGAGCTTACCCTGACGACCACGCAGGGCGTGCAGCACCGCACGATCATGCCGACCCGCAGCTACCTCTCGCAGGTCGAGCCGGTCGCGACCTTCGGCCTGGCCGCAGGAATCGCGGCGGAGTCATTGCAGGTCCGCTGGCCCGACGGCACGCTGCAGGAGACGGCCGGCCCGATCGGTCGAAACGAGGTCGTGGTCATTGAGAAACCGTTATAAATCAGAATTTTTGAATTTCTTTTTCAGGTAAGTTATGAGACGTACGATTCTGATCACCGGCGCCAGTTCTGGCATCGGACGGGGTATGGCCCGCGAGTTTGCCGCCCGCGGCCGACATCTCGCGCTCTGCGCCCGACGCACCGACCGCCTGGAGGAACTACGGGACGAACTGCTGGCCCGCTACCCGGCGATCCAGATCGAGGTACGCGCGCTCGATGTCAACGATCACGACCGAGTTTTCGAGGTGTTTCGCGCCTTTCAGCGGGACTTTGGCCAGATCGATCGGATCCTCGTCAACGCAGGCATGGGCAAGGGCGCCTCGCTGGGCACCGGCTACTTCCACGCCAATCGCCAGACTGCCGAAACCAACTTCGTTGCGGCGCTTGCCCAATGCGAAGCCGCCCTCGAGATCTTCCGTGAACAGGAAGACGGACACCTGGTGATGGTCTCTTCCATGAGCGCCATGCGCGGCATGCGCGGAGCCATGACCACCTACGCCGCCACCAAGGCGGGCGTCTCGGCGCTGGCCGAGGGCATCCGCGCGGACCTCACGGGTTCGCCGATCCAGGTCACGACGCTCCATCCCGGCTTCATCCGCTCGGAGCTCAACGAAAAGGTGAAGAACACGCCTTTCATGGTCGATACGGAAACCGGCTGCCGTGCCCTGGTGAAGGCGATCGAGCGCGAACCGGCTAAGGCCAGCGTCCCCTGGTGGCCCTGGGCGCCCATGGGCGTTCTCATGCGCAACCTCCCGCTTTCCTGGGTCACCCGGATGGGCTGACCCATGGACGTCGGTGAGCGCCTGAGGCGCGTCTACCGCTGGCCGGCGGGTCCCTGGCTCGTGGCCCGGGCCATTGCCTTCACGGCGCCCTACTCCGCCTCGATCCGGCCGCGGATCATCGAACTGAGCGACGGCGTTGCCCGCGTCGCCCTCGCGGATCGCCGCTCGGTCCGCAACCACCTCGCGAGCATTCACGCCTGTGCGCTGGCGACGCTCACGGAGACGACGGTCGGGCTCTCGGTCCTCTTCACACTGCCGCCTGAGGTCCGGGGAATCGCGACGGAGCTGGAGATGAGCTATCGACGGAAGGCGCGCGGAACCATCACCGCCAGCTGCCGGTGGAAGCTGCCGCAGCTGTCGCCATCTGCCGACCTCGACATCCCGGTGGCGCTCGATGACGCCGACGGCCAGCGGGTCGCCGACGGCCGGGTCCGGTTCCGGTTCTCGGCCAAGCCGGCGCGCCGGCCCTGAGGAGGTCCGGGGGCGACGAGGCGTGGTATGCCCTAACCGGGTCAGCCGCTCCCTAATCCGTTGCGCCCAGGTGGGCGCGGGCCGCTTCCGTGACCTGGCGAACGGCCGGGTGCTTGAGCTTCCGCTCCGGCGAAATGGCATAGAAGGTCTCGCGGACCGACTCGATGTCGCCGATGCGCTTGGCGTCGTACATGGATTCGACCTCGGTTGCGATCGCGGTCGGGGCCGGAAACAGGCCCACGCCGGCTTCGCCGAACGCCTTCAGGAGCGCGCTGTCGTCGAACTCTGCGAGGATGCGGGGTGAGATCTGGATCTGTTCGAACCAGTCGTCGAGGCTGCGGCGCAGCGAACTGGAGTTGTGCGGCAGCAGAAACGGCGCATCGTGAAGGGATCGGGGAAAATCTGCCGCGTAGGGGCCCGCGATCCGGGTGTGGGCGAAGATCGACACGGCGCTCCGGCCCAGCGTGTGGTTGTAGGCCTTGACGTTGAGACCGGTGGGTACCTGGCGGTCCGACAGGAGCAGGTCGAGCCGGTGGACGGCGAGATCGCCGAGCAGCTGGTCGAGGCTGCCTTCGGTGCACACGATCCGCAGGGAACCGGCCGCGTCGATCGCCGGCTGCAGGATGCGACACGCGATCAGCTTCGGAATCGAGTTCACGATGCCAACGTTGAGCGTAGAAGGGACGCCGGTCTGGTTGCTGCGAATCCGCTGGGAAAGCTCGGTGCCGAGCGCGAAGATCTCGTCCGCGTACTGATTGACGACCTGCCCCACCTCGGTGAGCGTGAGGCCGCGACCGACACGGTGGAACAGCGGTTCGCCGACGGACTCCTCGAGAAGCTTCAGCTGACCGCTGATCGTCTGGGGCGTGAGGTGCAGCGACTTGGCGGCGCCAGCAATGCTCCCCTCGCGAGCGATGGTCCAGAAATACAGCAGATGATGGTAGTTCAGATGGCGCAAGGCGCTCTCCCCTCGTCGTTTCGGCAAGCGGCCGGATTCTGGCCGCGGAGACTGCCAGAAGCGAGATGAAGAAAAGTCGAAAAAGCCGAACTGAGTCAGCTGATCATTCGAATCGACCGCGGGGCCAGCAGCATGCCGACCCCACACCGTGCTGTCAATTCTCGAAATCGCCCTTGAAGAGCCGGTCCGGATCGATCAGCAGCATGACGGCGCCCGCGCTCGCGTTGGTCTGGGGCGCACCGATCAGCAGTCGATCGTCCTCGATGGCAACGGCCCCGCCGGCCCCCTGCTGCTCGGCCGCGGCGGCGATCTGGTTGATCTCCAGCAGTTCGGAGAACTGGAATGCTGAGCCACCGCCCGGTGAGCCCGGCGCACCGATCAGAATGTTGCCACCGGACACGTCGACGGACTGGCCGAAGAGCCCGCCAGCGGCCGGGTCGGACGGGGTGTTGACCCCGAGTTCGGAGAATTCGGCAGCGCCGAAGCCGAATACCCAGGCGGCACCCGCATTGGCGCCACCCGTGTCGTCGCCCGGCGCTCCGACCGCCAGCAGGCCGCCGTCGAGGGAGATGGACGAGCCAAACGCATCGCCAGCCCCGACGCCGCTGCCGTTGACCGTGCCGAGATCCATGAGATTCTGGCCGATCTGGCTGTAGAGTGTCATCGAACCCGCCAGTGCCCCGCCGATGCTGGAGCCCGGCGCGCCGACCGCGATGTTGCCGCTGCTGGCCGCAACCGCGCTACCGAACAGCGAACCCGGATTGCCGCCGGGCTTGAGCTTGTCCTGGAGGGTCACGACGGCCCCGTCGAAGTTGAAGACGTAGGCCGCGCCCGACCCCTGCCCTTCGTCTTCCGCGTCACCGGGAGCCCCGACCACCAGGGTGTTGCCGTCGATCGCTACCGATGCCCCGAAGGCGTCGTCGTTGCCGCCGGCACCGTTGCCGCCGAGCGGTTGCTTGAGGCTCCACTGGCCCTGGGTGCGCTCGTACAGGGCCGCCTGGATGGCGCCCCCGCCCTTGCCGCCATTCGCGGGCGTGCCGGGCGCGCCAACGAGCAGGAGGTTGCCGGAGGCGGCAACGGCACCGC
Organism: Pseudomonadota bacterium; assembly: GCA_039188505.1. Taxonomy (GTDB): domain Bacteria; phylum Pseudomonadota; class Gammaproteobacteria; order Xanthomonadales; family SZUA-38; genus JBCCZC01. Next base: position 7,493 of record JBCCZC010000219.1, read on the forward strand.
CAAAGTTCTCCGCGACCTGGCCCTCGGGGATCGGGATGATCGCGTCGAGGACGGGCTGGCCGCCCTCCAGCGTATAGATCACGACCATGCCAGGTGCCTCATTCCCCTTGCGCTTGGCGATGCACTCGGGCGTATCGATCCCGGGGACGCCGACGGTGATGAGGTTGCCGGAGATGTCCACGGAGGCGCCGAACCCATCGCATTCACCGACGCCTTCCGGGGGCAGGATGATCTGCATTTCGTTGTCGCTATTGACCCCGCCGAGGGGCGCAACGAACAGGCCGTCGTAGGTCCCGTCCTGGCTGGTCACGCGGAAGGACACGGTGAACGGCTGCGGACCGTCCGCCTCGGTGTCGTCCAGCCCCGTGAGCGTGAATCGCTGCGGGCTGCCGAAGTCGGTGCCGGTGAAACTCAGGCTGGCCGGGGAGATCTCGACCTCCCGATCGTCGTCGACTTCGGCGGCGATCTGAACGCGCGCCGAGGGCGCGCTGAGCAGCGAGAGGTCGAGCGTTGCGGTGCCGCCGAACTCGCTCGTCTCGAGCGGCGTGGACGACGGCGAGACGTTCACGCCGGCGGGCGAGTCGTTATCCAGATTGGTGCCGGGAACATCAGGGATGTCCAGCGCGGTGTAGATGGGGTCGCTGCCGGTCAGCATGCCGGTCATCACGGTGAACCCCTGGTCGCCGTCGAGCAGCCCATCGTCCACACCGGTCACCGTAACCAGGTGCTCCAGATTCCAATTCGTCGTCGTGAAGAGCAGACTGCTCGGCGTTGCCGTGGCCTCCGACGGATCGTCCGTGGTGATGCTGAGCGTGAGGTTTGCCGCGGGCGGCGCGGTGAGCCGGAAGTCGATGGTGCCGCTCGTGCCGTCCTCGGACACGACGATCGGGTCGGACTGGGTGGTGATCGTAACGCCGGGTTCCACGATCTCGCAGAGCGTGCCGAACGCTCGCGTCCCCCGGTCGAACTCGACCGAACCGTCGGCCGGCAGCGGGCGAAACTCGGCCTCGTAGGTACCGGCGGAGATCGGGGTCACGAGATCGGCAACCAGACAGACCGGCTCGCGCACGCTGACGCCGTCGAGCACGTATTCGGCGGCGCTGTTGTTGAGCAGGACGCCATCGGCGAGCCGTTGCGCACAGTCGGCCGACCCGATGTAGGTCTCGGGGAACGTGCTGCTCCCCGCGATGTAGTCGAAGGCCCCGGTGACCACGATGGACGAATCGTCGTCGAGCATGTCGAAAAGCTGGACCGGAAACCCGTTCTGCCAGTAAATCGTGTCGCCGCCCTTGGGCAGTGCCACCGGGTTCGGATCCTCGAAGAACAGCTCGCCGCATTCACAGGTAGCGGCGTCGACGGCGGCGCCGACATTCCCGGCGAACCGCTGGTTGGCGTTGGTTGGATCGGTGTAGCAGACGGTGCTCTGGGACACGCCAACCGGGATACCGTCGACCCACTCGATGTAGTCGAAGGACTGCGCGTCAAGCGAGTTGACGCCATTGGCCGCATCGATTGCAGTTTCATGGAGGGTGTAGTCGATCGTCAGCACGCCGGTCGATGTCACATCGGCGAAGCTGAAGGCGTTGTCGGAGATGTTGTAGAACAGCTCCACGACGTTGCTTGCCAGAATCGTCGTGAAGGACTGGATCTCGACGACTGCAAAGGTATCGCCGACACCCCCGCCGAGCACGGTGAAGGACGTGTATTCGGCCCCCTCGTCGAGATTGGCCAGGCGGAGGTCGCCCGGTGCGTCGAAGGACGTACCGATCGTCGCGCCGGTAAATTCGAAGCGGA
>JBCCZC010000220.1:0-9260 GCA_039188505.1 Pseudomonadota bacterium
CCTGCCGCGAGGTCGTTCGCGCGAACGGGTTCCAGTCGGCCTACCTGCGCCCGATCGCCTTCCGGGGCCACGGGGCGCTGGGCGTCGTGCCCGGCGCGGAGACACCCACCGAGGTCTCGATCGCCGCCATTCCCTGGGGCGCCTACCTGGGTGAGGAAGGTCGCGAGAAGGGCGTGGACGTCTGCGTCTCGTCCTGGAACCGGCTCGCGCCCAACACGATTCCCGCGGGCGTCAAGGCTGGCGGCAACTACCTGTCGAGCCAGCTCATCAGCGGCGAAGCCAAGCGCCGCGGCTACGCGGAAGGCATCGGCCTCGCCCAGGACGGCACGCTCAGCGAGGGTGCCGGCGAGAATCTCTTCATCGTGCGCGAAGGCAAGATCTACACGCCGCCTGCGGGATCCTCGATCCTTTCCGGCTTCACCCGCGACACGGTGAAGAAGCTCGCGGCCACCATGGGCATCGAGTTCATCGAGCAGATCATGCCGCGGGAAATGATGTACATCGCGGATGAGATCTTCTTCACCGGCACGGCGGCCGAAATCACGCCGATCCGCTCCGTTGACGACATCCCGGTCCGCTGCGGCGGCCGGGGGCCCGTCACGAAGCAGCTCCAGGACCTGTTCTTCGGGCTGTTCGCCGGCACGACCCCCGACCAGTGGGGCTGGCTGGAGCCGATCTACGACGATCAACTGAAGGAGTCGCAGCCGCATGGCGCAACCGCAGTCTCTCTATGACAAGCTCTGGGAACGGCACGAAGTCCTGCCCGAGTCCGACGATTACCCCGGCGTTCTCTATATCGATCTCCACCTCATCCACGAGGTGACGTCGCCCGCCGGGTTCACGATGCTGGAACGGCGCGGTATTCCCCTGCGCCGTGCGGACCGCACGCTGGGCATGGCCGACCACTCCACGCCGACCACGCCCCCCACCGCGGCCGGCCAGTGGCAGTACGGCAGCGAAGACGCACGCGCCCAGGTCGAGAAGCTCCTCGAGAACTGCGAGCGGCACGGCGTTCAGCTCTTCGACATGGGTCACAAGCGCCGCGGCATCGTACACGTGGTCGGCCCCGAGCTCGGCGCGAGCCAGCCCGGAATGACCATCGTCTGCGGTGACAGCCACACGAGCACGCACGGCGCGTTCGGTGCGCTGGCGTTTGGCATCGGCAGCACCGAGGTCGGGCACGTCATGGCCACCCAGTGTCTGCTGCAGCGCAAGGCGAAGTCGATGCGCATCCGCGTCGACGGTGAGCTGGGCCGCGGCATCAGCGCCAAGGATCTGATCCTCCACATCATCGGCAAGATCGGCGTGGACGGCGGCACCGGCCACGCGGTCGAGTACGCCGGCTCCGGCATCGAGGCCCTCGACATGGAAGCGCGCATGACCGTGTGCAACATGTCCATCGAGGCCGGCGCCCGCGCCGGCATGATCGCTCCTGATGCGACGACCATCGAGTACCTTCGCGGTCGCCCGATGGCCCCGAGCGCCGAGGCGTTCGAGAGCGCGGCCGAGGACTGGCTTTCGCTGCGCACCGACAACGACGCCGCCTTCGACCGGGAAGTCAGCATCGATGCGACCGCCGTCGCGCCGACGGTCACCTACGGGACGAACCCGGGCATGGTCGCCCCGATCGACCAGCCGATTCCGGAACCGACCAACGAATCCGAGCGCCGCGCCCTCGAGTACATGCAGGTCACCGCCGGCAAGCCGCTGGCTGGACACCCGATCGACATGGTCTTCATCGGCAGCTGCACCAACGCCCGCATGGAAGACCTGCGCGCCGCCGCCCGCGTGATGCGGGGCAAGCGCGTCGCCGAGGGCGTGCGCATGCTGGTCGTACCGGGCTCCGAGACGGTCCGCGGCCAGGCCGAGGCCGAGGGGCTGCATGAGGTGTTCACCGCCGCCGGCGCCGAGTGGCGCCAGCCGGGCTGCTCGATGTGCCTCGCCATGAACGGCGACATCGTGCCGGCCGGCAAGACGTCGATCAGCACGAGCAACCGCAACTTCGAAGGCCGCCAGGGCCCCGGCGCGCGCACCCTGCTGGCCAGTCCCGCGACCGCTGCCGCTTCGGCCGTCGCTGGGTCCGTGGCCGATCCGCGCATCGATCTGCGCGCCGTGGAGGTGGCCTGATGAAACCCTTGCTTCGGCTGACCTCGAGCATCGTCACGGTGCCCCAGGCCAACATCGACACGGACCAGATCGTCCCGGCCCGCTTCCTGACGACCACCAGCATGGAGGGCCTGGGTCACACCGCGTTCCACGACTGGCGCTTCGACGAGGACGGTAACGAGCGCGACGGCTGCGTCTTCAATGAGCCCATCGCGAAGACCTCGGAAATTCTCGTGGCGGGTGAGAACTTCGGCTGCGGCTCCTCGCGCGAGCATGCGCCCCAGGCGCTCGCTGATTTCGGCTTCCGCGTGGTGGTCAGCTCCCGCATCGCCGACATCTTTCGCCAGAACGCACCGCGGTGCGGACTGCTGCCGGTGGTCCTGGACGAGACCGAGGCCAGCTGGCTACTCCAGCATCCCGAGACGGTGGTTACTGTGGATCTCCGCGAGGGGTTCGTCGAATTCGAGGGCCATCGAGCGCGGTTCGAGATCGAGCCTTTTGCCCGCCACTGCCTGATGAACGGCGTCGACCCCCTGGGCTTCCTGCTCGAACAGGAAGCCCACATCAAGGCCTACGAGGAGCGCGCGGCATGAGTCGACGCATCGCCATTCTTCCCGGTGACGGCATCGGCCCCGAAGTCGTCGGACCCGCCTGCGAGGTTCTGTCGGCTGCAGCCCGGCAGGCGGGCGAGGACTGGACCCTCGAGATCGCTCCGATCGGGGGCGCCGCCATCGACGAGACGGGCGTGCCCCTGCCCCGACAGACGCTTTCCCTCTGCCAGCGGTCGGACGCCATCCTTCTCGGCGCTGTCGGCGGTCCGAAGTGGGCCGACGTGCCCGTCGCGAAGCGTCCAGAGGCCGGGCTCCTACGGCTACGGTCAGAGCTCGAGGTGTTCGCGAACCTGCGACCGATCCGTATCCTGCCGGCCCTCGCCCACCAGAGCCCGCTGCGCCCGGACCTCCTCGACAAGGTCGACATGCTGGTCGTCCGCGAGCTGACCGGGGGCATCTATTTCGGCAAGCAGGAGGAGTCGGACGAGGCCGCCTCGGACCTGTGTAGCTATACCGCGCCGGAAATCCGACGCGTCGTGCGCCGCGCTGCGAGCTTCGCCCAGCAGCGAAGCGGCCGCCTGACCCTGGTCGACAAGGCCAACGTACTTGCGACCTCGCGCCTCTGGCGCCGCGTGACTCAGGAACTGATCGATCAAGAATTCCCGGACGTGGACCTCTCCTTCGAGTACGTGGACGCGGCAGCCATGCACCTCATCACGAACCCCTCCCGCTTCGACGTAATCGTGACCGAGAATCTCTTCGGCGACATCCTCACCGACGAGGCGTCGGTCCTCGGCGGATCCCTCGGCATGCTGCCGTCGGCGTCGCTCGGCGAAACCAGCCGCGGACTATACGAGCCGATCCACGGCTCCGCGCCGGACATCGCCGGGCAAAACAAGGCCAACCCCTTCGGCGCGATCTTGAGCACCGCCATGCTGATCCGACTGAGCCTCGGCCACGATGCCCTCGCCACCGAGGTCGAGCAGGCCGTGGCCAAATGCGTGGCGGCAGGCGAATGCACAGCCGACATCGGCGGCAGCCTCGGTACGCGCGAAGCCGGCGCCGCCATGCTCGAACGCTTCCGCCCCCGGCGCCAAGCGGCGTGAATCCCGCGCTCGCCCAGTCGTGCCTGCGCGCCGCGCTGACGGCGCCGGTCTACGACGTGGCCGAGCGCACCCCGCTCCAGGATGCGCCGCAGCTCAGCGCGCGGCTCGGCGCGAAGGTGATGCTCAAGCGCGAGGACCTGCAGCCGATCTTCTCGTTCAAGCTGCGCGGCGCGTACGCGCTGATGGCCTCGCTGCCAGTCGCGGACATCGCCACCGGCGTGGTCGCAGCGTCGGCCGGCAACCATGCCCAGGGCGTGGCTCTGGCCGCTCGGCAACTCGGCGTGCCAGCCACGATCGTGATGCCCCGGACCACGCCGCGGATCAAGGTCGAGGCCGTAGAACGGCTCGGCGCCGATATCCAGCTCGTCGGAGACAGCTACGACGTTTCCTGCGTCCACGCGAAAGCGTTTGCGACCGACACCGGCAAGGTCTTCATCCACCCCTTTGACGACGACACGGTCATTGCGGGCCAGGGAACCGTCGGCGTCGAGATCGTTCAGCAGCTGCGCGCGCCGCCGCGGGCGATCTTCGTGCCGGTGGGCGGTGGTGGGCTCGCGGCGGGCCTTGCGGCCTGCGTCAAGGCCCTGTGCCCGGAAACCGAGATCATCGGCGTCGAGCCCGAAGACGCGGCGTGCCTCGCAGCGGCGCTACGCGAGGGCCGGCCGACCACCCTCCCCCATGTCGGCATCTTTGCCGACGGCACTGCGGTCCGCGAGATCGGGAAGCGGACCTTCGACTACTGCCGGGAATTCGTCGACCGGGTGATCACGGTCGACACGGATCAGATCTGCGCCGCCATCCGCGATATCTTCGTCGAGACGCGCGCGGTGGTCGAGCCGTCGGGAGCCCTGGCGGTCGCCGGCGTCGAGGCACTCGCCGGCGAGTTCGCCCCGGAAGACGTTCTCGTTGCCATCAACAGCGGGGCGAACATCAACTTCGATCGGTTGGCGCACGTGGTCGAACGAGCCGAGCTCGGCGCCGGGCGCGAGGCGCTGCTCGCGGCGACCATTCCGGAGCGCCCGGGGGCCTTCCTCGATTTCATCCGTCGCCTCGGCTACCACGCCATCACGGAGTTCAACTATCGCTACGCCGCGCAAAACGGGGCGCAGGTCTTCGTCGGCATGCGGATCGCCGGCACCCCGGACGAGACTGACCGCGTCATCGATCGCCTCGACGATGCCGGCTACGCGGTCCAAGACCTGAGCCACAACGAGCTCGCGAAGCTCCACGTTCGCCACATGGTCGGCGGTCGTCCACCGCAGCCGACCCGCGAAGCGCTCTATCGCTTCGAGTTTCCCGAGCGTCCGGGCGCGCTCCTGGACTTCCTGACCGTCCTGGCGGGCCGCTGGAACATCAGCCTTTTCCACTACCGCAATCACGGTTCGGCCTACGGTCGGGTGCTCGCTGGGTTCATGGTCCCCGAAGAGGAGGACGCGGATTTCGCCAGCTTCCTGGACGCGACCGGCTACCACTGGACCTGCGAGTCGGAGAACCCGGCCTACCAAGCCTTCCTGGCGGCCGCGGAGACGCCGGCAACGGCCTGATCAGTCCGCCTTGCGCCGACCCTCGGCGCCGACGATGACGGCTGCGACAGCGATGGCGGGCAAGCCGACCCAGAGCGCGATTTCGCCCCCAGAGAGCTGTTCGGTGAAGCGGAGCTCGAGCCATAGGGCTTCCGCCGCTCCGCGCCCAAGCACCAGGGCCGCAGCGCCGCCGGCCAATGCAACGACACCAATCGCCTTCTGGCCCGCCAGGAATTCCCGCAGCGCCACGAGCGGCAAGGCCAGGAAGAAGCCGGTCAGGTTGATGGCTGCCAGGTGGACCAGGCCCACGAAGAGATCGCCGTGCCCGTCCAGCAAGCCGTGGACAGCCGTAGCGGCGGCCGGAATAATCAGCAGCAGGGCTGCCGGTAGCGTCTCGCGGATCGCTGTCGCAAGCACCGCGCCGAGCACCGGCGCATAGACCACGAGGAACACGCCGTAGCTCAGCAGATCGATGACGGCGACGCCACCGCGCGCGCTGGCCACGAGCACCCAGTAAAGCCCCAGCGCCGGCGCGATGAGCTGGAGCAGCGCCGCTGCGTGACGGGTTCGGGCAGCCACGACGGATGCGGCGGGGACCTGGGCAATCGCGAGGGTTGCGACGCCGATGGCAACGAAGGTCGTCGCCGCCAGGGTCGAGGGCAGCGCCAGGATCGGTGGACCGTCGACCGGGGTCCCAGTGGTCGCCAACAGCAGCGATGCGGCGGCGAGCACGACGCCGACCATCGCCGTTTCGATACCGCCACGGCCTGCCCTGGGCAGAAGCACAAGGACCACCGCAAGCAGCGCCAGGAGGGCTGGAACTACGATCGCCAGATAGTCGAACTGACCAACCAGCGGCAGCACGGCACCGCCGGCCAGCACGGTGGCGAGTGGCGGCAGCAGTCCCTGGAAGGCATTCAGTCGCATCGGGCGTCAATCCTGCGCGGCGAAGAAGAGTTCACGTTCAGGCCACGTCGGCGCTGGCAAGTTGCCGGGCTCACCTGAAACCGCGTGTCCGAGAAAACGTGTTGATTCGGATGTTGTTCGGACTGCTCGCCCTGGCCGCCGCCGCAACCGCGATCGGCTCCCCCGAGGCGAGCACGCCCCACGTCAAGGTGCGCATTCTAGCCGAACAGGCCGTCGCCGCACCGGGCCAGTCGTTCACCCTCGCCTTCCACCAGTCGATCATCGATCACTGGCACACCTACTGGGAGAACCCGGGGGACTCAGGCGAACCGGTCCAGCTGACCTGGAAACTACCCGACGGCGTCGAAGCCGGGGCCATCCAGTGGCCCACGCCCGAGGCGATTCCCGTCGGGCCCCTGATGAACTACGGCTACAGCCACGAGGTCAGTTTTCTGACGGCCTTCACGTTGGCGCCCGACTGGCCCGCCGGCGAGCCAATCGACATCACCGTGGACGCCTACTGGCTCGTCTGCGAGGAAGCGTGTATTCCGGAGTCTGCAGTCCTCGAATTGCAGCTGCCTACGGGGCCGATCGCCCGGCTTGACGACGGCGTCTCCGAGCTCTTCGCTGCGGCCCGCGCCTCGCAGCCGGCCCCGCTGACCGTCGTCGGCGAATTCGCGGTCGGCGAGGACTCGATCCTCCTTTCCTTTCCACTCGACGCGCGGCCCGACGCTGGGCGGGCGCCCGCCGAGGCGCGGTTCTTTCCGGCCAGCTGGGGCGTGCTCGACCACGCTGCCGATCAGCAACCGACGCTCCTCGACGGCATCCTGACGCTCCGCGCGCCATTGGGTGATGCACCGCCGCGCGAGGCCGTGCGCGGCATCCTGCGCGTCGGCGGGGATGCCGCGTACGCTCTGGAAGTCAGCCCCGGCGGCACGGGGGGCGTGCTCGCGACCGAACGGGCTGCGGAATCGATGGGTCTGCTGCTTGCGCTCGCGGCGGCGCTCCTGGGCGGCCTCATCCTCAACCTGATGCCGTGTGTGTTTCCCGTCCTCGCGCTCAAGGCCTTCGGGCTCCTCCAGCACGCCGACGCGGATTCCCGCGAGCGGCTTACCGGGGGCGTTGCCTACACGCTCGGCATCATCCTGAGTTTCCTCGCTCTCGGGGGCGCCCTCCTCGGCCTGCGCGCCGGCGGGGAAGCGATCGGCTGGGGCTTCCAGCTGCAGAGTCCGGCCATCGTCATGGGTCTGGCGCTGGTGATCTTTGCCGTCGGGCTCAGCCTCTCCGGCGTCTTCAGCCTCGGCTACGGACTCACCCAGGTAGATCACGCCGCCGCGGGGCGCTCCGACTGGATCGGAAGTTTCGCAACGGGCGTGCTGGCAGCCGTCGTCGCCGCGCCCTGCACCGCACCGTTCATGGCCGCGGCAACCGGTGCTGCCCTCGTGCGACCGCCCGTGGAGGCGCTGGCCATCTTCAGCGCGCTCGGCCTCGGTCTCGCCGCGCCCTATCTGCTGCTGACCGCAGTACCGTCGGCAGCGCGCCTGCTGCCGCGCCCCGGGGCCTGGATGGAAGCCCTGAAGAAGCTTATGGCCTTCCCCATGTATGGCGCCGCAATCTGGCTGGTCTGGGTGCTGGCGCAGCAGTCCGGGCCCGACGCCGTGCTCATCGCGCTGTCCGGCTGCCTGGTGGTCGGACTCGCGGCGTGGATGTGGGACGCTGCGCGTGAAGCGCCGCTTCGCCAGGGTATGGCAGTGCTGCTTGCGATCGCGGCCCTCGGCCTGGCCGGGGCGCTGCCCGCGGCCGCACCCGGTAATGGCGCCGCGCCGGCCGAGACGGCGGTGGACTACGATGCTGACCGGCTGAAATCGCTGACGAGCGCCGGGCAGACGGTGTTCCTGAACCTCACCGCGGCCTGGTGCATCACCTGCAAGGTGAACGAGCGCGTCGCGCTCGACACGGACGAGTTCCGTGCGCTGGTGGCGCGCGATGACGTGACCTACATGCGCGGCGACTGGACGACGCGCGACCCAGCTATCACCGCTGTGCTCGAAGCCTTCGGCCGCGCCGGCGTACCGCTGTACATCGTCTATCGTCCCGACGGATCGACCGAGGTCCTCCCCCAAGTTCTCACGCCAGGCATCGTGATCGATGCCATCACCAGTTGAACCATCAACATCGACACAGGAGTCAACCGATGAAGACAACCGCCATCCTCTTCTCCACCCTGCTGACGCTGGCCGTCGCCGCACCTGTTGCGGCCAGCCCCGAAGTCGGCGCCCCTGCCCCGACGTTCACCGGCGTCACCTCCAACGGTGAATCCGTCGCGCTCGAAGATCTCCGCGGCAAGACCGTGGTGCTCGAATGGACCAACCACGACTGCCCCTACGTCAAGAAGCACTACGAGACGGGCAACATGCAGACGCTCCAGAAGGATGCGACCGGCGACGGCATCGTCTGGCTGTCCGTCATCTCGTCGGCCCCAGGCACCCAGGGCCACGTTTCACCGGACATGGCCAACACGCTAACGAGCGATCGCGAAGCGGCCCCAAGCCACGTGATCCTCGACGAGGCAGGGACCATCGGCCGGGCGTACAGCGCCCAGACCACCCCGCACATGTACGTCATCGATCCGGAAGGGACGCTGATCTTCATGGGCGGCATCGACGACAAGCCGTCGGCCAACAAGAACACCGTCGAGGGCGCTAACAACTACGTTCGTGCCGCCCTGGACTCGCTGTCGAACGGCACGCCGGTGGAAGCGCCGGTGACGCGCCCGTACGGCTGTTCGGTCAAATACAAGAACGCCTGATCCACCGGCCGGGCGCCCCGGTGGCGCCCGGCCAATTGTCTTTCTTCGTAAACGGCCATCCGTGGCCGTTCCGGACCCGGAATCCGAACAGCGCCGTTTCCGGAGTCCTCACGCGCTGATCGCCACGAACCCGGCGCATCTTTCGCTACGCGAAAACCGCACCGGCCCACTTTGGCGGGGCTTCCCTGTGCCGCGCTAGTGCCGACCGTTGCCGGATCAGCACTAGCCAGGCTCAGTCGTCGTCCACCCGCTCCGCCAG
>JBCCZC010000221.1:0-9227 GCA_039188505.1 Pseudomonadota bacterium
GATATCCGCCTCTTCGTCGTGGAAATCCGCGAGGGCGTCTCCAACGGAGACGTCGGTGGCGACGGGGCCACTGCCGGCGATGGCAAGGCCACCTCGGAAGGAGAGATCCTCAGAATGGTTCGAAGCGGCAGGTTTGCGGTCGATACGCTCCCCACCCGACGCGGACTGACCGTGTCGGTGCTATCGAACGACGGCACGTCGATCTTCTTCACGGCGCAAGGCGAGGCGGGGCCGGTCGAAGTACGCGAAGTGGGTATGTCGATTGACAGCTACCCGTCGGTGCTACTGGTCCAGCGGGAGACGGTCGATCGAACAGCGCGGACTCTCGCCCACGAGATCGGTCACATTCTCGGTCTGTTCGGTCCCGACGATGACGAAGTCGCCGGAATCAGGCCCGAAGAGCGTGTCCCGCAAAACCTCATGAGTGAGATGGACGCGGAAGCAACTGCCTTTGTCGACGACACCGTCGCCGGCGGCCTCGATCGTCTGGTGATCAGTCAGCGTCAGCGATCGGTCATGAAGAGCTCTCCCGTGCTCACCGGTTTCGGCTTCCCTGGCACGCGCAACAGCCCGGCTCGCCGGCTCCCCTACGGTATCGGCGGGACCGGCGATCCTCAGGGTGACCTGCTCGCGGGAGCACCGCTCGCGCTCGACCTCCTCGGGGCCGCGCTCTCGACGCTGGCCGACGACGAACACGACCACTTCTCGTTCGAGATCGGCGGACAAACGGCGGCGCATGCTGCGCTGGGCCTCACGTTCTCGATGCTGATTGACCGGGATGGCGACGAAGCCACGGGAAGCGCTGTCGGCGGGATGACCGGCGTCGATGCGGTCGTCGACATCGACGTGTTCGGCGAGAACGGCGAGATGATGGCCCTGGCCCTTCTCACGAGATTCCCGTCCGAGGCCAGCGAGCTTCTGATTCCGGAGCCGATTATCGAGCCGCAGGATCGTCAACAACTCGGCCTGAACCCGGGTGACAGGATTCGACTGAGGCTGCGAAAAGACGCCGTTGGAATGACGGCTGACGCAGTGCCAGTCACGCTCCTGGCCCGCGACAGCGAGGGTACGATCGTCGATTCCCTGTCGTTCATCTACGAGCGCGACCGCTGGCAGATCGACCCGACGCTCCGTCTCGATCAGGAGCTGGCTGTCCCTGGACAGGCCGTCCCGTTTTCCATCAGCGGTCTGGGCGCCGGTGAAACCTTCGAGCTCTATGTGGACGACGAAGTCGTGCTGAGCGAGGTCCTCGACGGCACCGGCGAATTCGACGGCGCATTCGTTGCACCGGGCGCAACCGGGGTCAATCGTCGCTTCGTGGTCGCGATCGACGAGACCGGGCGCCTCGCGGAGAGCCTGATCATCATTCCCGACGCGGTCTTCGACGATGGTTTCGAAACACGATAGGGATCTCGCGAGGCCGCCTACCGGACGGTCACCGCTGGCCGACGATCGAGGCGCCGGTATTGGAGTGCTTCGGTCAGATGCCGGGCGTTCACGGCGGGCACGTTCTCGACGTCGGCGATGGTTCGGGCCAGCTTGACCAGCCGGTGGTACGCGCGCGCCGAAAGTCCGAGCCGTTCGCAGGCGGACTCGAGCAGCGCAAGGTCGCGGCCGCTCAACGGCACGACGCGATCGAGACGATCGGCCCCGAGCTGGCTGTTCAGGCAGCCCTGCCGCTCGAGCTGGCGTTCGCGCGCCCGCTGGACCCGTGCCTGGACGACGGCCGTGGGCTCGCCGGGCTCGGCCGCGCGGAGCGCCTGCGGAGACACGCGGGGAATCTCGACGTGGAGGTCGATCCGGTCGAGCAGCGGACCCGAGATCCGCTGCTGATAACGCGCGACTGCGGGGGGTGCGCAGCAGCAGCGGCCGTCGTCGGCGCCCTGGTAGCCGCAGGGACATGGATTCATGGCGCCGACAAACTGAAAGCGGGCTGGATAGGTGGCGCGCTGGGCCGCCCGGGAGATGATGATGCGCCCCGATTCCATGGGCTCCCGCAGCATCTCGAGCACGCGCCGGTCGAATTCCGGCAGCTCGTCGAGGAAGAGCACGCCGTTGTGGGCCAGGGAGATCTCTCCGGGCAGCGGGCGCGAGCCACCGCCCGCCAACGCAACGGCCGAGCTGCTGTGATGGGGCGCGCGGAACGGCCGCTCGCGCCAGCGGCCGGCGTCGAAGCAGCCGCCCACCGATGCGACCGCCGCGGTTTCCTGGGCCTCAGCCGCGTCCATGGGCGGCAGCAGCCCCGGGAGCCGGCTCGCGAGCATGGTCTTGCCGGAGCCCGGCGGGCCGAAGAACAGCAGATTGTGCCCGCCACTGGCCGCGAGTTCGAGCGCCCGACGGCCGAGGTGCTGGCCGCGCACGTCGGCCAGGTCCGGGCCCGGAATCGCCGCTTCTTTCGCGCCCTGCGCGGTTGGCTCCAGGCCGGTGCCGTCCTTCAGATAGCCGAATACCTCCTGCAGGTGCCGCGCGCCAAGTACCCGGCATCCGTCGACCAGGGCCGCCTCCGATGCGTTGCCTTCCGGCACGACCAGGGTCTGTCCTGCCTCGGCGCAGGCAACCGCGACCGGCAGCACGCCGCGAACCGGCCGCAGGGCTCCGGAGAATCCGAGTTCGCCGACGAACACATGATCGGCCAGTCGGTCGACGCGCAGCTGACGCGAGGCAGCGAGGATCCCGATCGCGATCGGCAGGTCGTAGCGGCCGCCTTCCTTCGGTAGATCTGCGGGGGCGAGGCCCACGGTGATCTTCCGCTGCGGGTAGTCGAAGCGCGCGGTGTGCAGCGCCGCGCGGACACGGTCTCGGCTTTCCTTCACGGCCGTCTCGGGCAGGCCCACGACCGCCATACCCGGCAGGCCCCCGGACAGGTGTACCTCGACTTCCACCAGCGGCGCCTCAATCCCCGAGCGCGCGCGGCACAGTGCTGTGGCCAGCATGGTTGCGTTCCCTTGCGACGACGCCCTTGATGGTCCGCCATTGGGGCGCGTCGACACCTGCGCCGGCAGCGGCGGATCCTGTGGGACGCGGGCGCACGTTGCCGTAGGAACGACGGGCGAACACGGCGGTTTCAGGTCTTCCGACCGATCATGTCGCCATGGACCCCCGGCCCGACAGCTCGGCGACCCTTCCCGAGCCCGCCCCGACCCGGTGGCGACGGCTCCTGCGCTTCGCCGGCTCGAGGGGGATGGGCCGAGCCCTGCGGCACCGGCAGTTCTCGCTGTTTGCCACCTTCGGTTGGATCTCGACGATCGGCTATTGGGTCCAGCGCCTCGGTATCCAGTGGCTAGCCTGGGAGCTCACCGGCTCCTACGCGTGGCTCGGCATCATCGCATTGGCCGAAGCCCTGACCCTCGTCATCGTCATGCCGCTGGCCGGCGTCGTTGTCGATCGCGTGGACCGCCTCTGGATGGCCCGGCTCACGCGCTTCGGCGAGATGCTGTGTTCCGTCGTCATCGCAACGGTGGTGCTGAGCGGCAGCGCCACGCCGGAGCGACTCGTGGTGCTGGTGATCATGGCGGGTGCGGCCCAGGGCATGTGGTCACCGGCGCGGATGGCACTCATGCCCAACCTGGTCCCGCGGGCGGACCTGACCGCCGCCCTGGGCGTCGGCGCGACGCTCTTTCACCTGTCACACTTCGTCGGACCGATGGTGGCCGGGCTCATCATCACCCGCTTCGGCGTGGGCTACGCCTTCGTCTTCAACGCGACCACCTTCGCGCTGTTTCTGGGCATGCTGGCGTTCATCCGGGAGGTCCGGCAGGAGCAGCGCACGCACGTCAGCACCGGCTACCTGACCGACATCAGCGACGGGCTCCGCTTCGTCCTGGGCCACCCTGCGATCGCACCGCTCATGGCCGCCGGCGCGCTGCTGTCGCTGTTCCTCCGCTCCTACCGCGAACTGCTCGCGGGTTACGCCGATGGCCTGTTCGGGGCCGGGGCCTCGGGGCTGGCGGCCGTGGCCTCCGGGTCCGGCATCGGCGCGCTGACCGCCGCGCTGATGATCGCGACCTATGCCCGAACGCGGGGGCTCTCGACGGCCCTGCTGCTCGCCATGGCGCTGAATGGCGTCATGCAGATCGGTTTCGCGCTCGCCCCGTCCATCGAGGTCGCGGTCGCCGCCGCCGCCGGCCTCGGCTTCCTTGTCACGCTGGGCGGCATGAGCGCCCAGGTGCTGCTGCAGAACGCCATTCCGGGCGAGAAGCGTGGGCGTGTGATGAGCCTCTGGGGCGTGCAGTTCTTTGCGGGGCCCTCGATCGGCGCATGGGTGACCGGCACGGCGGCGAACAGCTTCGGGCTCCGCGCCGCCATCGTCGCCGGCACGCTGGTCTTCTTCGTTGCGCTGGTGGTGCTGGTCGCGAAGCGCGGCCGCCTGCGAACCCTGGAGACCGTTACCGCCGACTAGCATGATTTGCGGAAGCGCATTGCAAAGCGGGCGCTGATCGCATCCACTAGCAGCTGATCACGACCTGCTCCCCAACGGATGATCCCCGAACACGCTGCCGCACTTGCGGAGCTGGAAACGCTGCCGCTGCCCTGGGATGACGAGTCCTTTCGCGAGGGGGTGATGCGCGTTGGCGGTTTCAGCCGCTTCGGCCTCGATATCCTTCGCCGCTACCCGGAAGCCGTGCGTGAGCGCTGGTCGGACGGGGCTTTCTTGACGCCGACAGTGCCGAGCCTCGATCCGGATCCGACCGACGACGCGACGCTCCTGCGGACGCTTCGCGTTGCGCGCCATGTGGGCATGCTCGAGATCCTCTGGCGCGATGTCATGGGCATCTCGGATGTCGTCTCGACGATCCGCGAGGTGACGGAGCTGGCGGACCGCCTGTCCCGGACTGCCCTCGCCCAGGCGCGGGCGCCGCTCGAACGATTCGGTTCGCCCCGCGACCGCAGCGGCCGGCCGCTCGATCTGATCGTCTTCGGTCTCGGCAAGCTGGGCGGCTTCGAACTCAACTACAGCTCGGACGTCGATCTGGTCTACGCGTTCGCCGAGGCCGGCGAGACGGACGGTCGGAAATCGATCGCGAACGAGGACTACTTCCGCCGCCTCGGAACGCAGCTCACCCGCCTGCTGACGCACGCCACGGAGGACGGCTTCTGCTATCGCGTCGATCTGCGCCTGCGCCCCTACGGCACCGCCGGGCGGGTCGCGCTGAGCGCGGCGGCGATGGAGCACTACTTCGAGCGCGAGGGGCGGAGCTGGGAACGGTATGCCTGGATCAAGGCAAGGCCGATCGCGGGCGACCTTGCCGGCGGCGATTCGATCCTCGAGACGCTGCGGCCCTTCGTGTATCGACGCTACCTCGACTACGGCGCCTTCGATTCGCTCCGCGACATGAAGGCGATGATCCGCGCGGAGGTCGAACGCAAGGGTTTCACCGACCACATCAAGCTCGGCCGCGGCGGTATCCGCGAGATCGAGTTCTTCGCGCAGGCCTTCCAGCTGATCCGTGGCGGTCGGGAACCGGCGCTTAGAACGCGGTCGCTCCTCGGCGCGCTCAGTGCGCTGGCGGAGCGGGGCGAGATATCGGCGGAGACCTGTCAGCAGCTGACCGACGCGTACTGCTTCCTACGGCGACTCGAGAACCGCTTTCAGCAGGTGGCTGACGAACAGACCCACCGGCCCCCGGACGATCCGGCGCTGCGCGACGCGATCGCGTCGAGCCTCGGCGCCGATGGCTGGACCGCGCTCGCCATGGCGTGGGAGGCCCACCGCGCATTGGTGGCCGAGTGCTTCGAGACGGTGTTCGCGCCAGAGAACGGCGAGGCGATCCCTCGGATCGATCGCTGGGTCGCCGCCTGGCGGACCGGCGGCGGCTGGCCGGAGCGATGGAGCGAGCCCATCGAGCGGTTCCGGGCGTCGAGCACGGTGCGCACGCTGGAGACCCGTGGACGTCGGCGGCTGGACCGGCTCATGCCGCTCCTGCTGGAGGCCGTCGACCAGGTCGACGATGCCCGCCAGGACGATGCCCTGGAGCGATGTCTCGGCGTGGTCTCGGCGGTCGCCCGACGCAGCACCTACCTCGCCATGCTGACCGAGAAGCCGGATCTGCTGAGCCACCTCGTGGCGATCTGTGCCCGGAGTCATTGGATCACGGACCTGCTATCAAGGCATCCGCTCATGCTCGACGAGCTGATCGACCACCGGAGCACCGGGGAGTCCGCCGCGGCCCATCTCGAGCGGCGACTCGAGACCGCCGAAGGTGATCTCGAGCAGGAAATGGAGATCCTCCGGGAGGTGAGGGACTCGCGCGCCATCCGCCTGGCCGAACGGTTCCTGGCCGGCGATTGCACGGCGGAGGCGGTGTCGCTCGGCCTGGCGGAGACAACCGACGCGCTTCTCGACGCGATCTACCGCCTGGCCTGGCGGGACCTGGCGGCCAAGCACGGCGCGCCGGCACCGGAATTCGGGGGGCTTGCGATCGTCGGCTACGGCACCCTGGGTGGGCGCGAGCTCTCCTTTGACTCAGACCTGGACATCGTCTTCCTCTACGGAGACGACATTCCTGCGACCGCGATGACCGACGGCGACCGGCCCGTTGCGGTGAGCGTGTTCTTCACCCGCCTATGCCAGCGGATCTTGCACCTCCTGACCACCCAGACCGCCTCGGGCAAGCTCTACGAGGTCGATACGCGGCTGCGCCCCAACGGTCGGTCGGGACTGCTCGTGTCGAGCCTGTCGGCCTTCCGGAGCTACCAGGAAGAGAAGGCCTGGACCTGGGAACTGCAGGCGCTCTCCCGCGCGCGCTTCGTCGCCGGTGATGGGGCGATCGGAGAGTCCTTCGAAGCCATCCGCGCGGCGATGCTGCAACTGCCCCGAGACCCCGGGCAGCTCGGCACCGACGTCGTCGAGATGCGCCAGAAAATGCGTCGGGCGCGACCCGCCGGCGACGCAAGCGGCTTCGACCTGAAGCACGGCCAAGGCGCACGAATCGACCTCGAGTTCCTCACCCAGTTCGCGCGGCTGCGCTGGTCGGCCGAGGACCCGGCGATCATGAATGCGACGGGCACCCTGGGGGCGCTCCGTGCCCTGCAGGACGCAAGGCGGCTCGACGCTGAGGTCGCCGCCGGTCTGATCGGTGCTTATCTCGCGTATCGCACGCACACCCTCGAGCAAGCGCTCGACGGGCGGGACGCCGTGGCCGGCGCGGACGCATTTCAGGCCGAGCGCTCGGTGGTGCTCGAGGCCTGGGCTCGTTGGCTTGGGGAGCGTGCGGAATGACCGCGCCGACGAGCCCCTTCGCCGACCTCGATGCCCTGATCAGCGCCATCTACCGGACCATTTCCGGCGCTTGCGACGCCGAGCGCGACTGGTCGCTGCAGGCGGAGCTGTTCCATCCCGATGCGCGCCAGATGCGCACCGGCTTCGACGACGGCCGCCCGTGGCTCAAGGCGATGACGCCTGACGAGTACCGGAAGAACGCCGGCGAGCTGCTGCACAGCAGGCCGTTCTTCGAGATCGAGATCGGCCGCACTGTTCAGCGCTTCGGCAATATCGCTCACGTGCTGAGTACCTACGAGGCCCGGGAGGATCCGGACGATCCCGCCGTGGAACGCCGCGGCGTCAACAGCATCCAGTGCTACCACGACGGCCAGCGCTGGTGGATCGTCAACATGATCTGGGACAACGAGCGGCCGGGGCAGCACCTCCCGGCCGCGTGGCTCGATGGTGGGCAGGATTGCGACTGAGTATGTTATCTTGGTACATGGATAACATATAAAGAACGCCATGAACGACACTACATTTCTGATGGAATTCGAATCGTTGGCCATGGCCGCGGGTGATTTCGACCATGAAGGTCACCTGCGGCTGGCGTGGATACTTCTTTCCCGCGAGCCCAGGTTAGCCGCGTGCGAGCGCTTTGTTCGCAACCTGAAGGCTTTCGCCGGCCATCACGGCGCCCACGGCAAGTACCACGAGACGCTGACCTTCTTCTTCCTCAATCTGCTCGCCGATCGCGTCGAGGCCACCGAGCCGGCACCCGACTGGGCCAGCTTCCGCGATGCGAATCCGGATCTCTGTGGCGACTTCCGCGCCCTCGTCGACGGGCACTACGCGCCGGAGACGATCGCCTCCGAATTCGCCCGGGCCCACTTCGTCCTGCCTGACCGCCCGGCAGCCACCGTCGCTTGAGCGTCGGACGTTGCCGCCGCAGGCGTGTTCGGGGAACATCCATCGACGGGCGCGGGCCGTGAGGGCGCGCGAAATCGGGAATATCCGCTGAACCCCGTCGTCCGACGGCAGGAAGGATCATGAAACCTATCGGCATCCTTGGTGGCATGAGCTGGCAGTCCACGCAGCTCTACTATCGGCTCATCAACGAGGCGGTCGGTCGCGAGCTGGGAGGTCTCCACAGCGCCGAACTGCTGATCGACAGCCTCGACTTCGCGACCTTCGATCGGCTCCAGCGGGCGAACGACTGGGCCGCCATGGGTGCAGATCTGGCGCGCCGCGCCATGGGGCTCGAGGCCGCGGGCGCGCAGGCGATGCTCATCGGATCGAACACGATGCACCGGGTGGCGGACACGGTGGCCGAGGCCATCCAAGTTCCGCTCATCCATCTTGTCGATGAGGTCGGCGCCCATGCTGCACACCGTGGCTGGGGGCGACTGGCGCTGCTCGGAACCCGCTTCACCATGAGCGGTTCGCTCTACCCGGAACGGTTGGCCACCCGCGGCATCGAGGTGGTCGCGCCCGATGGCGCCGATGCAGACCGGATCGACGCCATCATCTTCGAAGAGCTTTGCCTCGGCGAGCTGCGCCCGGAATCGCGCACCTTCTATCTCGAGGTCGTTGCAGGGCTTGCGGCAGCCGGTTGCGACGCCGTCATTCTCGGCTGCACCGAGATCGGACTACTTCTGGACACCGACGAGGACTGCCCGCTTCCGCGGATCGACAGCGCAGAGATCCACGCGCAGGCCGCGGTCCGCTTCGCGCTCGATCGGTAGTCGACGCCCCGTTTCGGTCGCGGCCATTCGTCTCGGTGGGCGTAGTCCCGGTCTAGAGTCTCTTCGGCGTCACAGCGAAGTTGGGCGCAAGCCAGGCGCCGCGCCGTCGACCAGGTCATCGACGTGCAACGCGACGCGGTAGCCATTCGGCCGCCGACACGTTCCCAGATGCGGATCTCAACTCCTGCAGAAAGCCGTCTCTGGCTGACCGCCGGAGTCGCTCTTCCACGTCCGCACGTTCGCTCCGAGCGTCTTTGACGAAATCCTTCGCTGACTGCGGC
>JBCCZC010000222.1:0-9202 GCA_039188505.1 Pseudomonadota bacterium
CCCACCAGGGATTGCGCGTTCCGCTGGTCTTCCTCTGCGAGGACAACGGTTGGGGGATCTCGGTTCGGACGCCGAAAGGCTGGGTCGGCAAGTCAATGAAGAACCGCAGCGGGATCCGGTACATCCCCGCAGACGGGCTGGATGTCGCGAAGGGCTGGCGGACCATCCGCGCGGCGGTCGACTGGTGCCGCCGCGAACGCGCGCCAGTCTTCATCCACCTGCATACCGAGCGGCTCATGGGCCACGCCGGTACCGACTTCGAGGTGGATTACCGGGACGAGGCCGATCTCTCGGCAGCCGAAGCGCGGGACCCGATCCTGCGGAGCGCCGCTCGGGTGCTCGAGGCGGGGCTGCTCGATGCCGACGGGGTCATCGCGCTCTACGAGTCGGTGCGCGTCCGCTGCTTCGACGCCGCTGACCGTGCCGATGAAACCCCGAAACTTGAGGGCAGGGCGGCGATCATGGCTCCCCTGGCTCCGCACGACGCGAAGGGCGTGCACGACGAGGCGACGAGGCCAGCGCCCGCGGAAGCGCGTCTGGAGGCGTTCGGCGGTAAGCCCGAGAAGCTACCCGAGAACCAGCCGGCGCGGCACCTCGCGATCAACATCAATCGGGCGATCACCGACCTGCTGGTCAAGTATCCGGGTGGCCTCGTTTTCGGCGAGGATGTGGCCCGCAAGGGCGGCGTCTACACGGTCACGAAGGGCCTGGTCAGCCGCTTCGGCAACCGGCGAGTCTTCAATACGCTCCTGGACGAGCAGACCATCCTCGGTCTCGCGCAGGGCTACGGCTGCCTCGGCATGCTGCCGATCCCGGAGATCCAATATCTGGCCTACCTCCACAACGCGGCCGACCAGCTCCGGGGCGAGGCCTGCTCGCTCCAGTTCTTCTCGGACGGTCGATTCCGCAATCCGATGGTTGTCCGGATCGCCGGCCTGGGCTATCAGAAAGGATTCGGCGGCCACTTCCACAACGACAACAGCATCGCGGCGGTCCGGGACATTCCGGGGCTCGTGGTCGGATGCCCGAGCCGCGGCGACGATGCGGCGATGATGCTGCGGACGCTCGCCGCGCGCGCCCAGGTCGATGGCGGGGTCTCGATCTTCCTCGAGCCGATCGCCCTCTACATGACGAAGGACCTCCACGACGACGGTGACGGCGGCTGGTGCTTTGCCTATCCCGAGCCGGAGCGGAGCCTCCCGCTCGGCGAACCGCGCGTCTACGAGCCGTTTGCGAGCGACCTCCTCATCATTACCTACGGCAACGGTGTTCCCATGAGTCTTCGCGCCGCGCGCGCGATCGAGGCCGCAACCGGGGCGAAGACGCGCGTGATGGATCTGCGGTGGCTCGTGCCGCTGAACGAGGACGAGATCGTGGCCCACGCCTCGCAGTGCGACGCGGTGCTGGTGGTCGACGAGGGACGCCGTTCCGGCGGCGTCGGGGAAGGCGTGATGACGGCGCTCGTGGAAAGGTTGCCACGGCTGCGCCGGCTGACTAGAGTAGTGGGGGCCGATTCGTATACCCCGCTCGGAGACGCGGCAGGCGCCGTGCTCCCGAACGAAGCAGAGATCGTTTCGGCGTCCATCGAAATACTCGGCAAGGGCCCGTAGAAGCGCTCGAGCCGTTTCCGAGGGGGTGCCCGCGACCGAGTCCGCAGGTCCCTGGGGTTGGGGTTCAGAACTGAGTAACAGATGAGCAATCAGGATACGCTGACGATACTGTTCGCAGACGTCTGTCGGAGTACGCAGATCTTCGAGCAGTACGGTGACGTGAAGGCACGCGAGATCATCTCGACGTGCCTCTCGGCGCTGACGCAGGTCGTGACCAAGCACGGCGGCTACGTCGTCAAGACGATCGGCGACGAGATCATGTGTACGTTGCCGACCGCGACCGCTGGGGTGCTGGCCGGCTGCGACATGCAGCGCCGCGTGGCCAGCGACCTGACGCTGAGCCGCTACAGCATCGCGATCCGGGTGGGTCTCCACTTCGGCAACGTTCTGAAGGAGGACGGCGACGTATTCGGCGATGCCGTGAACGTCGCCGCCCGGATGGCGGGGCTCGCCAAGCAGCAGCAGATCGTGACCACCCAGAGCACCGTCAAGGACATGGACGATGCCGATCTGGAAGTGCGCTCGCTGGGCAAGACCCGGGTCAAGGGCAAGCTGATGCCGATCGAGATCGTCGACGTGCTGTGGCAGGAAGACACCTCCAACGTGACCACAGTCTCCGCGGCGCTGAAGATCGATGATCTACCCGCACGCGCGACCCTGAAGCTGCGCTACGGCGACCGGTCGATCGAGCTGCGGGACATGTCGCCACCCTTCACCATGGGACGCGACCGCCAGAATGATCTGATCATTGACGATGAGTGGGTCTCGCGTAACCACGCGTCGATCGAATTCCGCAAGGGTTTCTTCATCCTGATCGACCGCAGCACCAACGGCACCTACCTCACCACCGACGGTGACGAGGAACTCCGTGTGCACCGCGACGAGGTCCATCTGCGTAAGGCCGGGGTGATCAGCCTGGGACAGATGGCCAGCAATCGCGACGAGGAAAGCCTCCTCTACTTCGAGTGCTGAGCTTGGCGTGGCGCGTTGACGCGTCCCGCTGCTGCCCGTAGCATCCACGCCTGAATTCGGGGTATAGCGCAGTCTGGTAGCGCGCCTGCTTTGGGAGCAGGAAGTCGGGGGTTCGAATCCCTCTACCCCGACCATTTCCATTCAACACCCCCATTGCGCCCGTAGCTCAACTGGATAGAGCAACGGCCTTCTAAGCCGTCGGTTGCAGGTTCGAGTCCTGCCGGGCGCGCCATTGCACTAGCCTCTGCCATTGCTATAATTGCCGGCTTGGCACGGTGGGCGTAGCTCAGTTGGTAGAGCACCGGATTGTGGCTCCGGAGGTCGGGGGTTCGAAACCCCTCGTTCACCCCAAATACTGAACCGGCAGATCAGACATCGGACGGCCGGTCCGACGCAAGCTAAAGCAGCTGACGAGACTGTCGGTCGGCGCCCGGGATGACCGCGGCGCCGTTTTTTTGTGGAGACATCATGGATATTTCAGTCGAGAACACGGGCGACCTCGGGCGCAAGGTGACGGTGCAAGTACCGTCGGATCAGATTGACAGCAAGGTGGACGGTCGCCTGCGCGAGATGGCGCAGCACGTGCGCCTCAAGGGCTTCCGCCCGGGTAAGGTGCCGTTCAAGGTGCTGCAGCAGCGCTTCGGCCGCGAGGTGCGTAACGAGATCGTCGGGCAGGTGATCGAGGAGTCGTTCCGCCAGGCGCTCGTCGAGAAGCAGCTGCGGCCGGCGTCAACGCCCAGCATCGAACCGGTGGGTCTCGACGGTGGCGCCGATCTGTCCTTCACGGCTTCCTTCGAGGTCTTCCCGGAGATCGCCGAGCTGAAGGTCGAGGCGCTCGACATCGAGCGGGTCGACGCCGAAGTGGGCGACGGCGACGTGGATGCGATGATCGAGACGCTGCGAGAGCAGCGCCGGAGCTGGGACGACAAGGCCGACGACGCCAAGGCCGGCGACGGTGATCTCTCCTTCTTCTTCTTCCGCGTGACCTTCGAGGACGGCTCGACCTACCCGGACGGTGATGAGGACGGGCGTGCCGGCGCGATTCTCGGGCAAGGCGCCTTCGACGCCGGCTTCGAGGGCAAGCTGGTCGGTCTGGGCAAGGGCGACGAGTTCGAGTTCGACCTCGACTTCGACGAGAACGCCCGGGACGCGGAGCTCGCTGGCAAGAAAGGTGCGGTCAAGGGCAACGTCGAGCGCGTGCAGCAAGCCACGATCCCCGAGGTGGACGACGAGTTCATGCAGAGCTTCGGCGTCGAGTCGGGTGAGATGAACGACTTCCGTGAGGAGGTACGCAGCAACCTCGAGCGCGAGCTGAAGCAGGCGCTCAGCCGGTCGCTGCGCTCGAACGTCATCGCAGGTCTGATCGAGCAGTACGACGATCTTGCCATCCCGAGCGGCATGATCGACCAGGAAATGGGTGCGATGCACCAACAAGCGCAGGCGCAGATCCAACAGATGGGCGGCGACCCGTCGCAGGCGCCGGCGCCGGATGCTTTCCGTGAGCAGGCCGAAAAACGAGTTCGCGGCGCGCTGGTGATCTCGGAAGTCTCGCGCCATGCCGCGCTCGAAGTCGACATGGGTCGGGTCCGCGATATGGTGAACGAGATCGCGTCCACCTACGACGATCCGCAGGCGGTTGCGCAGATCTACTATGAGCGCGAAGATCTCCTGCAGAACGTCCAGAACGTGGTGCTCGAAGAGCAGGCGGTTGAATGGGTGATCGACCGGGCCAATGTCAGTGATGTGACCAAGTCCTTCGATGACGTCATGAACCGCGCGAAGGAAGAAGATAACGGCTGAGGGAATCGCCCGGGGCCTGTTACATCAAGGAGAGTCGATGAGCGACATCATGAACCTGAACCTCGTGCCGATGGTGGTCGAGCAGACCGCGCGCGGCGAGCGGGCCTACGATATCTATTCGCGCCTGCTCAAGGAAAGGGTCGTCTTCATGGTCGGTCCGGTCGAGGACAACATGGCCAATCTGATCGTGGCCCAGCTCCTTTACCTCGAATCGGAGAACCCGGACAAGGACATCAACTTCTACATCAACAGCCCGGGCGGCGCTGTCACGGCGGGGCTCGCGATCTACGACACCATGCAGTTCATCAAGCCCGATGTGTCGACGATCTGTGTCGGCCAGGCGGCCAGCATGGGCGCGCTGCTCCTGACGGCCGGGGCGGCCGGCAAGCGCTACTGCCTGCCGCACAGCCGCGTGATGATTCACCAGCCACTCGGTGGATTCCAGGGTCAGGCGACCGATATCGATATCCACGCCCGGGAAATCCTGTCCGTGCGCGATCGACTCAACGAGATCCTGGTCCGGCACACCGGTCAGCCGATCGACAAGATCCAGCAGGACACCGACCGCGATTACTTCATGAGCGGCACCGAAGCGAAGGCCTACGGGTTGGTCGACGACGTGCTGGATTCCCGCCTCGGCGAAGCGGCGGAAGCGCCCGCCGAAGGCTGATTTATACCGTCCGAGCGGCCCTTCCGGGGCCGCTTCCGAGCGCCGCCGCAGCGGGCTGTCGCGGCGCTCTTTCGTGATGCCCCATCGACATAGGGGTGTGCTATGCTCGACGCATTAGCGGTTGCACCTGTCTTAGATGAGTAACGACAAAAACACGAAGTCCGGCGACGGCGGCAAGATCCTGTACTGTTCGTTCTGCGGCAAGAGCCAGCACGAAGTGCGCAAGCTCATCGCCGGCCCGAGCGTGTTCATCTGTGATGAATGCGTCGAGCTCTGCAACGACATCATCCGTGAGGAGCTCGAGGAGAAGTCGGCCGCCGCGCGCAGCAAGCTGCCGAAGCCTCACGAGATCAACGAGACGCTCAACCAGTATGTGATCGGGCAGGATCGCGCCAAGAAGGTGCTTTCCGTGGCCGTCTACAACCACTACAAGCGTCTCGAGGCGTCCGGTGGTCAGGACGAGGTGGAGCTCGCGAAGAGCAACATCCTTCTGATCGGTCCGACGGGCTCGGGCAAGACGCTGCTGGCGGAAACGCTGGCGCGGCTGCTGAATGTACCGTTCACGATCGCCGACGCGACGACGTTGACCGAAGCCGGTTACGTCGGCGAGGACGTCGAGAACATCATCCAGAAGCTGCTGCAGAAATGCGACTACGACGTCGACAAGGCGCAGACCGGCATCGTCTACATCGACGAGATCGACAAGGTTTCGCGCAAGGCGGAGAACCCGTCGATTACCCGAGACGTTTCCGGTGAAGGCGTGCAGCAGGCGTTGCTCAAGCTCATCGAGGGCACGATCGCCTCGGTGCCGCCGCAGGGCGGCCGCAAGCATCCGCAGCAGGAGTT
This sequence comes from Pseudomonadota bacterium, assembly GCA_039188505.1. GTDB lineage: Bacteria > Pseudomonadota > Gammaproteobacteria > Xanthomonadales > SZUA-38 > JBCCZC01. Next base: position 5,899 of record JBCCZC010000222.1, read on the forward strand.
TCTCCAGGTCGACACGGCGAACATCCTGTTCATCTGCGGCGGTGCCTTCGCGGGCCTCGAGCGCGTGATCCAGGCCCGTTCGGAGCGCTCGGGTATCGGCTTTGCAGCCGAAGTTCACAGCAAGAGCGAGGATCGCAACGTCGGGGAGTTCCTCTCGGACGTCGAACCCGAGGACCTGGTGAAGTACGGCCTGATTCCAGAATTCGTCGGTCGTCTGCCGGTCGTGGCAACGCTCGAGGAGCTGGACGAGGGCGCCCTGGTGCAGATCCTCACGGAACCGAAGAACGCCATCACCAAGCAGTACCAGAAGCTCTTCGAGATGGAGGGCGTGGAGCTCGAATTCCGCGAAGAAGCCCTGCGTGCCGTGTCGCGTCGCGCGATGGAGCGCAAGACGGGCGCCCGCGGCCTTCGGACCATCCTCGAGAACGTGCTGCTCGACAGCATGTACGAGCTGCCGGCGCTCGAGAACGTCACCAAAGTCGTGATCGATGAGGCCGTCATCAGCGGTGACGCCGAGCCCTACCTCATGTACGAGAACGCTGGCGCCCAGCAGGCCGGCAGCGGCTGACCTCAGCAAGGGCCAGCTTGAAGTGAGCTGGCCTGTCCCAATATCTCGTGGCATCTGCCGCTCGCTCGATGGCGTTCCAGAACGCCACCGATGGGGCGCCTCTTTTTCCCATCCGGGCGTCCCCGATTGCCCGCGAGGATTGAACCGATGACTGAAAAGCTGAATCTACCCGTGCTGCCGCTGCGGGACGTGGTGGTCTACCCGCACATGGTCATTCCGCTATTCGTGGGCCGGGAGAAATCGATCCAGGCGCTCGATGCGGCCATGGCGCAGGACAAGCAGATCCTGCTGGCGGCCCAGCGGAGCCCGGAGACCGACGATCCAACGCCCGATGACGTCTACGACGTGGGTACGGTGTCGAGCGTGCTGCAGCTCCTGAAGCTGCCCGACGGCACGATCAAGGTGCTCGTCGAGGGCGCCTCGCGAGCGCGGATCCACGGCATGCAGGAGACCGACGGGCGCTACGTCGCCGAGGTCAGCCCGATTGCCGACGAGGAGCAGAGCGGGGAGCGCGAAGTCGCCGTGACCGCGCGGTCGCTGGTGTCGCTCTTCGAGCAGTACGTGAAGCTGAACCGCAAGGTGCCACCGGAGCTGCTGGGTACGCTCTCGGGAATCGAGGATCCCAGTCGCCTCGCCGACACCATCGCAGCGCATCTGTCGATTCGGCTGGAGGATAAGCAGACGATCCTCGAGCTGTCGGACGTCGGCGAGCGTCTCGAGGCCCTGATGGGGCTCCTGGAAGGTGAGATCGACGTCCTGCAGATCGAGAAGCGGATCCGCGGGCGCGTCAAGAGCCAGATGGAGAAGAGCCAGCGCGAGTACTACCTCAACGAACAGATGAAGGCGATCCAGAAGGAGCTCGGTGAGCTCGAGGACGCCCCGAACGAGGTAGAGGACATCGCGCGGCGCATTGCCGAGGCCGGCATGCCGAAGGAGGCCCGCGAAAAGGCCGATAGCGAGCTGGGCAAGCTGCGCATGATGTCGCCGATGTCCGCGGAAGCCACCGTCGTGCGGAACTATATCGACGCGCTCCTGGGCGTGCCCTGGAAGAAGCGCAGCCGCATCCGCAAAGACCTCGCCGGTGCCGAGGAGATTCTCGAGGCGGATCACTACGGGCTGGAAAAGGTAAAGGAGCGCATCCTCGAGTATCTGGCCGTGCAGCACCGCGTGAAGCGGATGAAGGGACCGATACTCTGCCTGGTAGGGCCGCCGGGTGTCGGCAAGACGTCACTGGGCCAATCGATCGCCCGGGCGACCAATCGCCAGTTCGTACGCATGTCTTTGGGTGGCGTGCGCGACGAGGCGGAGATTCGCGGCCATCGGCGGACCTATATCGGCTCAATGCCCGGCCGGATCGTGCAGAACCTCACCAAGGCCGGCGCGAAGAATCCGCTGTTCATGCTCGACGAGCTCGACAAGATGAGCATGGATTTCCGCGGCGATCCGTCATCGGCGCTGCTGGAGGTGCTGGACCCGGAGCAGAACAACGCCTTCAACGATCACTACCTCGAGGTCGATCTCGACCTGTCGGAGATCATGTTCATCGCCACGGCGAACTCCCTGAGCATTCCGGGGCCGCTGCTGGATCGGATGGAGGTCATCCGGATTCCCGGCTACACGGAGGACGAGAAGGCCCATATCGCGCTGCGATACCTGCTGCCGAAACAGCAGAAGGCGAATGGCCTGGGCAAGGACGAGATGGCGCTGGGCGAGGATACGATTCGAGACATGATCCGGCACTACACCCGCGAATCCGGTGTCCGGAATCTCGAGCGCGAGATCTCCAAGGTCTGCCGAAAGGTGGTCAAGGAACGGGTGATGGCGGGCGCCAAGAAGAAGAGCGCCGGCGAGGAAATGGCGCCGGCGATCGTGACGCCCGAGAACCTGACCGACTACCTCGGGGTGAAGCGCTTCCGCTTCGGTCGCGCCGAGGAGCGCGACGAGATTGGCGTGGTGACGGGGCTGGCCTGGACCGAGGTCGGCGGGGAGCTGCTCAGCATCGAGGCGACTGTCGTTCGCGGCAAGGGCAAACTCATGCATACCGGCCAGCTGGGCGACGTCATGAAGGAGTCGATCCACGCGGCGATGACCGTCGTCCGCAATCGCTCCCGGACCCTCGGCCTCGAGGACGACTTCCATCAGCATGTCGACGTACACATCCACGTGCCCGAAGGCGCTACCCCGAAGGACGGGCCGAGCGCGGGCATCGGCATGTGTACCGCGCTCGTGTCTTCGCTGACGGGTATTCCCGTGCGCGCCGACGTTGCGATGACCGGTGAGATCACCCTGCGGGGCCGTGTGCTGCCGATCGGCGGTCTGAAGGAGAAGCTCCTCGCGGCGCATCGCGGTGGCATCACGACGGTCCTCATCCCTGACGAGAATGAGAAGGATCTCGCAGAAATACCGGACAACATCAAGGAAACTCTGGAGATTCATCCGGTCAAGTGGATCGACGAGGTTCTTGACTACGCGCTGACCGAAACGCCGGTGCCGAAGAGTGGCGATGACGACCTCGGTGGGAAGTCCACGGAGGGTCGCCAGGACGGCGACGAGGACGAGGCTGGCGGCGGAGACGTTCTGACGCACTGAGGCCGCGAAAAGCCTTGCTTCCTGGGGCCGCCTGGGGCAGGGTAGTGGCCTGCCTGGCCAGTCTCCGTCTTGGAAGAGCAACAGCTCCTCGTTCAGCTCGTTGGCGCGCTCGCGACCGATCTCCAAGGTCTCGTCGTAACTCGACGG
>JBCCZC010000223.1:0-9190 GCA_039188505.1 Pseudomonadota bacterium
CCCCAGGACCGCCGCTGATCCGCCGGCAGGCGCGCCACCGCCAGCATGGCGTGGAGCAGACTATGGAACGGGTTGTCCCCATCGAGGGGAACCTCGTTCCACCAATAGTTGACCAGCACGTTGAGGTCATCGAGCGCCTCGACACCGTGCCACCAGAGGGCGGGCATGTAGATTGCGTCGCCCGGTTCGAGCACTGCCTCCCTCGCTGCATCCAGCGCCTGCTCGAACCGCGGATGGCACTCCAGATCCAGCTCGTGGAGGTCCACCGTGCTGATGGGTGCGCCGCCGGGTGTATTGAGCAGCGGGCCGACGTAGAGGTTCTCGACCTGCTCGGGCGGGAACAGGGTAAAGCGTCGCGTACCGGCGACCACGCAGGCGATATTGTGGTCGTTGTCGATATGCGGCGCGATGCGCGCCCGGTTGCCCAGCCAGATTCGAGGCCCTACCGACCCGTCGAGAAGTGACAGCGGGTTCTGCTGCTCGAAGCCTGGAAGCACTGACGGCGCCGGGATCGCCTGGACCGCAACCGCCCCCAGCGTCTCATTCGTCGCCAGGTCGAGCAGCGTGCCGAGGATCTCGGTGACGGAGCCCTGCCGTTTCGTGAAATTGAAGCCCGTGAAGCCCTCGCTATAGAAGAAGCGCCCGCGCTCGGTCGGTGGCGCGACCATCGCAGTGACGGGCTGCCCCGTGTCGAAGCCGCCGAGATATCTCGCCAGCGACGCACGCGACTCCTTACCGCTCGCCACTGCCGGCCAATCCTCGACGACGGAGCGAACGACGGCCGGCTCACCCCGGGGGACGATCTCGCTGTCGAAGGCGGCACGGTCGACGTCGCGCCATTCAGGGATCTGCTGCATGGACGGTGGAATGCTTCGATGGGACCGGTGCGTCAGTGTAGGGTTCGCGGAGAGGGCTGCTTCCCAAATCCGCTTGCGCCGAAAGCGGCGCGGACCGAGTATCGTCAACATCGGCCGGAGCGGGCCATCTGGATCAAGGAGACGTCATGGATGGTTCGTCCATCGGCGGCGGTTGGATACTGCTGATCTTCCTGGGCGCCTGGGCTCTAAACCTCGGCTACCTGGCGTTCCTGCACAAGCTTCGCGGCCGCCCGAAGAAGCTCGTACGGACAGTATCGGCCATGCAGTTCAAGACAGCCCACGGGACGGTCCGGCTCGACGGCGTCCACAAGCGGATCGGCTTCCGCCCGGGCGGCAAGGGGCCGTGGATCTCGCATCCTTTCGAGGATCTCCAGGAGCTCCACTGCCGCCAGAGCGAAGGCTCCGGTGCCCTGCTCGAGTTCCTGTTCAGTGACTTCGCCATCTGGGATTTCGCGGGACAGTATCGGGACGTCGTGAACCACTTCGAGCTGTGCATTCGAGTACCCGGCGCAGAAGAGATCACGCTGATCACCCTCAAACAGTTCGAGCAGCGCGAACTCTGGCTCGGCCAGTTCTTCCACGATCTGGAGCTCGCGATCCTTGGCAGGCTGGGGCTCTATGAACCGATCCGCGAGGCCGGATTTGGTCTCGCGAATGAACTCATCGAGAATTTCGCGCGCTACGGGCTGAAGCTGCGCCTGGCCTGACCGGGTTCTCAGCGTCCGAGGTGTTTGCCGTCGAGGTAATACCAGGCGCCCTCGATGCGCTCGAAGCGGCTGATCTCGTGCAGGCGCTGAGCGCGACCGCCCTGTTTGCAACGCGCGACGAACTCGACCGTGCCGGTGATGTCGTCCATGCCGCCGTCTTCAGCTCTCTTGATCTTCAGGCCCAGCCAGCGGATTTCCGGATCGAGGCGCACGCGAGACGGACGTGTGTCCCGGTGCCAGGTCGCCCGCAGGTAGGCTTCGTCCATTTCGACGAAAGCGCTGTAGCGCGAGCGCATCAACGCCTCGGCAGTGGGCGCTCGTTCCAGACCCTGGATGTAACGCGCGCAGCAGGCCTCGAAGGGTTCGGGTTGACCGCAATGGCAGGGTGTTGTCGCCATGGGCCGCGACGATAGCAGGACTCCGAGCGTCAGTCGCGAAAGTGCCGAATGATGATGACCCGGCCTTCGCTGACCTCAAGCACATCCATCGCGGTGAACCGCTCGGTGATCTCCGGCCCCTCGCCACCCCGCCGGAAGACGTGGACGCCCTCGTACTGCAGCGCCACGGCGTTGTCCGCGGTCGCAACGCTGACGAGCTTTGCGTCATAGGCCGAGTTCTTCCCAAGATAGAAAGTCATGCCCTCGCGCATAAGCGCCTTGCCGCTCGCCGACGGCGAGCCGCGCTGCGGCGCCGCGCCGTGCGCCGATCCGTCCCCGGCGTCCTCGAGCAGGCGATAGGGCTTGTGCTCGTAGCCGACGTCCTCGTCCAGCAGCGCGAGATAGGCATCGAGTACCGCAGGCGTTGCGCCCGGCTGCTGCGTCGCGTGCCAGGCATCGAAGTAGCGTTCGGCAAACTGCTCGAGGTCGGCCTTGCCTGCTACAGCGGTATTCGCAACCAGGAGCAACGCGACCGTCAGGGCGGATTTCATGGCCTTCAGCCGCCGCAGGTGCCAGGGAGCGGCGTCGGGAACGTCAGCGGCGCCGTCCAGTCGATCGCGACCACTGGGGCATCCACGCCGAAAGCGATCCCGCCCAGCAGCAGCGCCACGACGGCGAAAGCGCCTGCGGCCTCCCGAGCCAGATCCACGCGATGGTGCGCGAGCAGCTTGAGGCGACGTTTCAGCGCGGTTTCCGTCGCCATGAAGCCGGTGACGGCGGTAGGCCGGGGCAGGACCGAGCGCACCAGGGCACGGCCGTAGCCGTAGCGCTCGTCCCCCGACGCATCGACCATGACCGCGCGATCGCAGGCCACCTCCTGATCGTCCCTGAAGTGGCGCTCGGCCAGATGAATCAGGGGATTGAACCAGAAGACGCAGCGCAGCAGCGCGGCCAGGGCGTTGAAGAACGGGTCCCGGCGACGGAGGTGCACCAGCTCGTGGCGGATCACGAGCTCGGGTTGCTCGGAGGTCTCCATGAAGCCCTTCGGCAGCAGCAGGGTCGGACGAAACAGTCCGAGCAGTGCCGGCCCCTCGAGGCCCGCCACTTCGACACAGTCGACGGTCGGGAAAATGCCCATCCGGTCGCAGTAGCGCGCGAGGCGTTGACGGTCGTCGGCCGCGAGCGGTCTTGCCCTGGTGAGAAATTCGCGGCGGGCGCTGTGGTGTTCGCCAAGGAGGCGCGCCAGTGCGATGGCGAAGCCCGCAGCCCAGAGCACCAGGAGAGCGCCGGCAAGCGGGCTCGTCAGCCATGCGTCTCCCAAGATCCCGATGGACGGCGTCCAGCCGCCCGCCCCAGCCGCGTCGGCAAGGCTGGCGGGCACCGCGCGTATCTGTTCCGGCAGCAGCCGGAGCCCGATCGGGACGACGGGGACGGCCCAGAGCAGGTATGCCCAGCGGACGTTCGTCAGCCTTGCGACGGTGCCCCGCAGCAGCAGCACAGCGCCGAGGAGTAGGGAAACGATGATGGTCGTGTCGATCAGCCAGGTGAACAGGTCAGTCATCGGTTTTCAGCTCCTTCACCAGCTGCTCCAGGTCGGCGACGTCTTCCGCCGATAGGCCCCTCGCGTCCGCGAAATGCGCCACCAGCGGCGCGACCCGGCCGCCAAAAAGTTGCTCGACCATCGCCCCGGCCACGCTCTGCGTATAGGTCTCGCGAGCCACGCACGGGCTGTAGCGCTTGCCGCCGCGGGCCGGCTCCGCCGTGACGGCGCCCTTCTTCTCGAGCCGGCTGAGCAGGGTGTTCACGGTCTTCCGGTGCCAGCCCGTGCGCCCTTCGAGCTCGCCGGCGATCGCCGCGGCGGTCTTCGGTGCGGCGGTCCACAGGACCTCCATGACCTGCATTTCCGCATCGCTGATCGTTGGCATCTCGGACATTCGACTACCAGATTTGACTACAAGCGTAGTCCAAATAGACCACAACTGTAGTCCTGAGTCAACGCGTAGTCCGCACCGCCCGCACCAGGCCCGGTCTCTCACCCGGCTCCAGCGACCAGCCGGCGGCAAGATCCAGCGTCCAGGTCGATGTCGCTGCGCCGTTCTCGGTCTTCTCGGCAGGCCCCGGAACAACGAGGCGGGTGAAGTCCTCGGAGATCAATCCGTCCGCGCCCTCGATCCGGCCCCAGTGGTCCGACAGGGTAAGGCCACCGTAGACGGTCCCGTGACTAGGAAAGGCCGTGACGCGATTCGGGTCGAACTGCATGCTCATGGCCGCCAGCGGCAGCTCGACAATGGGGCCCCCGAGATACGTCTCTTCGAGCGACGCGATCAACGCTCGGCGCTCACTTTCGCGAGCGAGCTCTACCTGGCGGACGTCGGCGTAGCCGTAGCGGCCCGCGCGAGCCTCTGGAGTCGCCTCTACCGTAGATCCCACGAAGCACGAGGCGAGATCGGCGAAGTTCGCTCCCGCCTGCACGCTCCCGAGCCATGCGGCGCAGAGTCGATCCAGCACCAGGCCCCAGGCCGGTCCCGATTCGTAGGCGAAACTGCGGACCAAGTTCTCCCGATTCTGAGCCTTGGTCAGGCGTTCGATGATCCGCGCCGCGGGCTCGTCGAAGGCCATACGCATCGCCGTGTACTCGGCGAGCCCCTCGTTCAGCTCCAGCGCGGTCTCGGCCTCCCGCGCCCCGGGAAGCAGCTCGTAGCGATGCAGGCGGAACAGGAGCGCATCGCCAACAGCGCTGCGGAAGGCAGCATCGTTCTCCGCGGCCAGCGCCACGGCGAGCGCACGCCACTCGAGCCGCAGCCAGAGGCGCCCCGGGTGGTCATCCACGTGGCCGTTGCCAGCATCGATGGTCGGCAGTCCCAGCTGCGGTTGGATCCGATGGAAGGATTCGTGCAGCAGCAGCCGATCGCGCTCCGCTGCTTCCTGCGGCAGAGGCGCCACCACCAGCGCCCACCGCGTGCCCCAGAGGTCGACCGCCGTGTTCGCCAGCCCGAGGCCTTCGGGGATGGCCGCCGTAAAAACCCCATCCACAGCCCGGAGCCTTCCTTCCGGATCCGCCTGGTTGGCGATCAGAAGACCCGAAGTCCGATCTGCGATCAGCATGGGGCCGCAGAGTTCGATTGGCCAGGGCTGTCGATCGATGCGCGCGCACGCGGCCGCCGCGCTCAGGAAGGCGACTTTGCTGGCGGCCAGCGAAGACCCTCGGGCAGACACCGCCATGGCTACCAGCAGTAGCCCGCCCAGCGCCATGATGATCGGTCGTTTGTGCATGCGTCGCTCCCCGGCTTCCACACTTACAGGATGAGCCAACGGGCGAAAGGGTCGCGTCCGGCCATGGGCGCACGACGGGCGGCGGCCCGATCCAGGCGCCCACCCCATCGCCCGCCGTCCACGCCGGGACAACGGAAAGTCGACGTCAGGACTGGATACTCCCGGCCATGGATTTCGGACCCGGGAGCACCTGATGGTCACCGCCCTCACCCTTTCGCTTGCCATGCTGGCAGGCGCTTCGATGTCGATGTCGGACTACCTCGATCGCGCGATCAGCCGGGGCGTACCGCTGTACAACAACGGCCAACCGGCCGCCTGCGCGGCGGTCTATGCGACCGCGCTCGAAGGGATTGCCGCTAGCGACGACTGGGGCCTGCCGGACAAGCAGCGCCGTAACCTCGCACAGCAACTCGAGCTGACCGCCGGTCTCGCAAGCCCCGACGACCAGGCCTGGGCCTACCGGCGCCTGATCGACGCCTTGATGGTGGGGGAACCGATCATGGCGCCCGCAACGGCGGAACCGCGCGCCCTCTTCGACTTCTCGGATCCCGGCGAGGTCCGCCGCTTCCGCGTGGTGCTCGACGGCGTCATGGGTGGCCTCTCAACCGGCCGCGTGACGCAGGAAGCCGACGCCCTGGTCTTCACCGGCGAGACCTCGCTGCGCAACAACGGCGGCTTCTCCTCCATTCGCGCCCTGGTTCCAGCGGGCACGATGGCCGGCTACGATGCCCTGCGCATCCGCGTGAAGGGAGACGGCCGCACCTGGATCCTGGGCGCCACGGGCAATCCAGGCCGGCGCGGCAGCAGCTTCTGGCAGCGCTTCGATACCGACGAGGGTGAATGGATGACGGTCACGGTGCCGATCAACGAGATGGTACGCCAGTACTTCGGCACGCCGATCCAGGGCTCGCTGCGACCCTCGGGCGTCAGAGGCGTGGAGTTCTACATCTACGACAAGAAGGCCGGCCCGTTCCGCCTCGAGGTGGCTGGCATCGAGGCCGTACGCGCAGGCGCCTCCTGAACCGGCGGTGCAGGATGTAGATTCAGCTGGAAGCTAGCGTCATGCCAACCTGGGTCGCGCGGCGATCGAAGGTGTAGACACGATCGCATCCGGCGTTCGTGGCGTCGACCGCGATCAGCGCATCAACGAAGCTGCCACCAGCGTTGCCGGCCATGCTCAACGCCTGCCTGACGACTTCCCGTTTCTCGATGATCAGCTCCCGGCATTGGAGCAGGTCGACGACCGTCTGCTCGACTTCGCCGTTGGTCGCCCGGTAGGCGCGCTGCAGGACCCGGACCATCTCAGCAAGCACAACGAGACCGACGTAGCCAGGGTTGTCCACACGGATGGTTTCTTCTAGAACCTCCGTTGCGCGGGCGGACTGGATCGGATCGTCCTGCGTGAGATAGCGGACGAGGACGTTCGTATCCAAGCCGATCATTCCAGCTCGCTCACGGCATCGGCAATGGCTTCGTCCATCTCGTCCAGGCTGACCGGCTCGTCGACCCGCCCCCGAAACCGGCCCCGCAGGGAACGGATATCCCGATCCCTGAGCACAAGAAGAAAGCCGTCCCCTGTCGAGACGAAATCGACCTTGTCGCCCGGTGTCAGGTTCAGGGCCCGCCGGACTTCGATGGGTAGTGTGATCTGCCCTTTGGATGTGAGCGTTGCGGTGCTCATGGCGCCTCCTTACCTCATGTAAGGAGCATAGACTCCTGGGTCTACGCGAGCAATCGGACCAGCAGCCCGTTCGCCGTAGGAATGCGGCGCGCCGTCAGGTAGAAAACCGCATCAACCTACCGATTCCTGTCGCGATGGCTGACCTAACCGACTGTGAAAGCGACTATTTTCATGCGAAGCGCGATTAGCGATGCTGGTCGATCAGGATCGGATTCCCGTCTGGATCAACGACCGTGATGCTGCCGGGCCCGCTCTCCCCCTCGGCGTCGTCCGTGGCGAGCTCGATGCCCCGGCGCTTCAGCTCGTCGCGCAGCTCGCGCACGTCGGTGAACTCACCCAGCTCCTGGGCCGACTGATCCCAGCCCGGATTGAAGGTCAGGATGTTCTTCTCGAACATGCCCTGGAACAGGCCGATGATGTGGTCACCATTCTTCAGGATCGTCCATCCCTGACCGCAGTCTCCACCGATCTGGACGAAGCCCAGGTGTTCGTAGAAAGCCTTGGACTTCTCGATGTCCTTGACGGCCAGGCTGACCGAAAATGCGCCTAGATTCATACGGTTAACCCCTGTTTTTCGGGAAACTCCGCCTACCGGACCCGGAACGCCTCGATGCCCATCGGGAGCTCTACGCGCCAGAAGAACTTGCCGACCGCCGCTGAGAAGCTGGCCATGCCCTCTTCCTCGTTCCAGTCCGCGCGATCGAGCGTCGAGATCGCTTCGAGTCCGCCGTCGGTCAGCCGTCCGTTGATGGCTTCGAGCTTCTCGACCAGGAGGGTCTCGCTCGAGGTCATGGCGTCCGCAAGCTCACCGCCGAGCGTGTCGCGGCGGTCGAACTGGGTCTCGGATGGCCGCCCGTCGTAGCTGGTCACGTTCCCGTAGAGCGTACCGAGGCGCTCGCGCAGCAGCTCCTCGCCCTCGAGCATGCCGCCCTTGCTGGAAGACAGCGACGTGCGCAGCGTCTCGAGTTCCTCCGCGAAGGCCTCGAGGGCTTCGGCGACGGATTCATCCGCGCCGGTTGCCCGATCGAGCGCCTGGGCGCGGACTTCGATGAGGTTATCGGAGAGAAAGGTCAGGTTGTTGATCATGTCGTAAAGCTCGAGCGCCAGCGTCTGCTGCGCGACCCGATCACGTTTCGAATGCGGCGTACGCGGATCGGCGACGAGCTGTACCGTCGATTCGAGCGTTTCCTTGCCCTTGGTGAGCACCACGCGGTACTCGCCCTCGGGCACACGAGGACCCAGAAAGCCCGGCACCAGACTGGTCGCCGGCGGAAACTTGGGTGCCTTGAAGCGCATCGGCCATTCGACCCGGTTGAGACCCCGGCGCTTGCCGCCTGGCAGCGACGCGATCAGGCGGTCTTCGTCGTCGAAGACCTCGACCTTGAGGTCGCCGAACAGGTGACGCTTCTTGAGGTGGTAGACGATCGTGGCCGCCTGCGGCGGGTTGTTGCCGACGAAGGCATCGTGCGCGCCGAAGCTCTGCAGCTGTGTGGTCAGAATCATCGGTGCGGGTCGGGTGGGTAGGATCGCCACGTTCGCGTCGATGGTTTCCTGGGTCAGCCCGCGCAGCGGCGTGATGTCGTCGATGACGTAGACGCCCCGGCCATGGGTTCCGAGGACAACGTCGTGCTCGGTGGGGTGCACCACGATGTCATGGACCGCGACCCGCGGGAGATTCTCCGAGAACCGGGCCCAGTTCACGCCCTGGTCGAGGCTGATGTAGAGCCCTTCCTCGGTGCCGAGGAACAACAGGTCCGGGTTGACCGGGTCCTGCTTGATCACCCACGCGTAACCATCGATGTCATCGGTCACCAGCGAGGTCCAGGACTGGCCGTAGTCCGTGGTCCGCACGACATAGGTCGCCATGTCCCCGCGACGGTGACCATCGAAGGTGACGAAGGCGGTCCCCTCATCGTGCGGGCTCGCCTCGACGCGGGACACCCACGTGCCCTCGGGGACGCCGTCGATGTTGCCGACAACGTTCTCCCACCGGCGCCCGCCATTCGTCGTGAGCTGGACGTTGCCGTCATCGGTGCCGACCCAGATGGTCCGGTGGTCGAGCGGGGATTCGCTGATCGAGTAGATGGTCGTGTAGTTTTCGGCGGTCGTATTGTCGATCGAAATGCCCCCGGACTCGGCCTGGCGCTGCCCCTGCGGGTCATCGGTCGTCAGATCCGGCGAGATCGCTTCCCAGGACTCGCCGCGATCGTCGCTGCGGAAGAGATACTGGGCGCCGTAGTAGATCGTGCCCGGTTTGCTCGGGCTCATGTGGAG
>JBCCZC010000224.1:0-9114 GCA_039188505.1 Pseudomonadota bacterium
AGGCGACCAGGAGGTAGAATCCCAGAACGGTCGGTGGAAGCACCAACGGCAGCGCAACCACAGCCTCGACGACCGATCGGAGCGGCGAGGTTCGCGCGGCAAGCCACCACGCCAGCGGCGTCCCGAGGAGCATCAGCAGCAGCGTGGACCAAGCGGCCAGCTCGAGCGTCAGCCGGGCCGCTTCGAGTTCGGCGCCCCAGCTCACGGCGGGGTGCCTCGATCATAGCCGCGAGCCTCGATGGCGGCCTGCGCCTCATCCGACTGCAGAAAGGCCACCAGCGCGCGCGCACCGCCCGTCGGTCGCAGCAGGACGGCCTGCTGCCGGATCGGCACGTGCCGGTCTGCGGGGACGATCCAGCGGCTCGACACTGGCTCATCGAGGACCTGCGCCAGGGCGACGAGCCCCATGGCGGCAGCCCGACTGCCGACGAACTGGTAGGCCTGGCTGACGCTCGCCCCGCGCACGAGCCGATCGTCGACGGCTTCGAGCCGGCCGGACCGTTCGAGGAAATCCAGCGCGGCAACACCGTAGGGCGCGAGGGCGGGGTCGGCGATGGCGATACGGCCCGGTAGCAGCAGAGCCTGGTCGCCGGCGATCGTCGCGTTCGGTCGCCAGAGCACGAGGCGGCCGATCGCGTAAGTGAAGCGGGACCCCGGGACGATCAGGCCGTCGCGTTCCAGCTGCGCCGGCCGGTCCTCGTCCGCGGCAAGCAGGATTTCAAAAGGCGCACCGCTCCGAACCTGGGCGTAGAGCATGCCCGTGGAACCGCTACTGAAGGACAGGCTGAAGGGATGGGTCGCTTCGAATGCCGGCCGCAGGGACTGCAGCGTCCCAAGGAAGTTGGCTGCGACGGCGACGCGCACCGTGGGTCGTTCGGCCGGACTGGCCGTGCCGAGGACAAGCAGCGCGAACCCACCGAAGAGTGCGAGCCAGGAGCACCTCATCCGAACCATGGCGGCATGGTGACACCCGACCCGTCCGACTGTCCATCGCCGCGCCCAAGCCATGATCTCGCCAGGAAAAAATCGTCGAATGTCAAGCCCGAATCGGGCTCTCGACCCGAATTAATGCACAGGTTAGAGCAGAAACTCGAGAATCCGGACCATGACGAGGGTGCCCGCGCACCCGCAAAATTTCTGAAACACAAGAAAAAGTATTTTAATCAGGAGTTTGTAGGCCAATCGTCAGCCTGAACCTTCGCTCTGGGCAACGATTGTCCAATGCTGACGCAAGCCCTGTTTCTCCGGGATCCGTGGCTTTTCCACAGGGCTTTTCCACTGAGTTATCCACAATCCTTGTGGAAAATATCGTGTGCCCATTTTTCGCCCTCTTCGCGCGCCATTCACAAATTGTCGACGCTCTCCGCGAGGCCCGAAGCTCAGGTGCGCAGCCGCAGGCGGACCGGCCCGCGAGCGCTGGACGCGTCGACGATCTGGCCGCGCTGCAGCATGTCCAGGCGGCCAGCGGCGATCAGCCGGCGCGCGGCGCAGCGCGTGCGCTCGAGCAGCGGCCGCCAGGCGTCGGGGGCAACGGCGCGGGCCGCTTCGGATGGACAGATCGTCGCGCCCCGGGCGCGGCCGGCCAGCAGCGCGAGGATCGACTCCTCGAGCGCGAGATCGGTCCGGTTGGGGCGCGCGCTCCGGCAGCGCTTGCTGCAGTAGCGGACTTCGTTTTCCTTGCCGCGCCAGCGGCGACGAGCCTCCATGCGTCGACCGCAGGTACGACACACCCGGGATTCGGACACGCTCAAACTCCAAAGCAGACCCAACACAGATGGTCTCCTATCGGACCGCAAGGCGCCGTGGAGGGCACGTCCACCTCGCGCCCACATCTGGATGGAGACCATCCACACCATGACTGCCGCGGCCCGGCCAACGCTCCACGAGCTGCAGGGCACGCTGCCGTTCACCGGCACCGTGACCTGGATCGGGGTGCGTCCGGCGCGGGGCGCAGCACTGGATACGGTCGACAAGGTGCTCGCCGACCCGAAGGTCGGTCTCGTCGGCGATCGCTACGCGGGCCGTTCAGGCAAGCGCCAGGTCACGCTGATCGATGCGGCCCATCTCGCCGCCGTGGCGGCCTGCCTCGACCGCGAGGCCGTGGCGCCGGATCTGGTGCGACGCAACATCGTGGTGTCCGGTTTCAACCTGCTTGCGCTGAAGGGCCGACGCTTCCAGGTCGGTGATGCGCTCATGGAGTGGACCGCACCCTGCCACCCTTGCTCACGCATGGAGACCGTACTGGGGCCAGGCGGATACAACGCAATGCGCGGGCACGGCGGCATCTGCGCCCGCGTCCTCTCGGGTGGGTTGATCCGGCGTGGCGATCCGCTGACTTACCGACCGGACTAGCGCCCATGCGGGACGGGGATGGTGGTGAACCCGGAGCATGGCGACGCACCGCGTCGACCCGGGTGAACGATCCTACGCCTGCGTGCGCGGGAACCGTATCCACGCCAAGTCCGTGGTGATCAGCCCATGCCGCCGTGACCGACGGTCGGTTCCCGCGGAGAACGGGTTACACTTCGAGGCTCCTGGAGGACTGCCATGCTGAACCGACGAGATTTCATTCGCCTGACCGGCCTTGGCCTGACGGCCGTCACCGTGCCCGTCATCGGCCGACCGCTGGACGAAGGCGGCGGTGAACCCATCGCTGTTGCCATCAAGCGCCAGCTTGCGGATGCCGCCTTGGCCACGGCCCGGGAGGCCGGTGCGAGCTACGCGGATGTGCGCGTGGGACGCTACCTCCGTCAGTTCATCATCACGCGCGAGAAGACGATCCAGAACATCGTCAACACCACCTCCGAGGGGACGGGCATCCGCGTCCTGGTCGAGGGAACCTGGGGCTTCGCGGCCACCAACGACCTCGATGCCGACGCGGTTCGTGCGGCGACGCGGCAGGCCGTTGCCATTGCCCGGGCCAACGCGAAGCTGCAGGCGCGGCCCGTCGAGCTTGCTCCGGTCAGGGGCGCCGGCGAAGTCACCTGGGCCACGCCGATCCGACGTAACGCCTTCGACGTGCCCATCAGCGAGAAGGCGGATCTTCTGCTGTCGGCCAACGCCGCTGCGGTCGAGGCCGGCGCGACCTTTGCGTCGTCGAACATGTTCCAGGTCAACGAGCAGAAGTATTTCGCGTCGACAGACGGCTCCTACATCGACCAGGACGTGCATCGGATCTGGGCGCCGTTCAACGTCACGGCGATCGATCGCGGCAAGGGCGGCTTCCGCAGCCGTCAGGCGATCGGCGTACCGATGGGCATGGGATACGAGTACCTCGAGCCCGACCCGGCCGAACGCGTCGACGGAGTCACGCCCCGCTATCGCTACGCCTACGACATCATCGAAGACGCCCGCAACGCGGGGCGGCAGGCCCGGGAGAAGCTCACGGCAAAGTCCGTGGAGCCCGGGCGCTACGATCTCGTCCTCGACCCGACGCACCTGATGCTGACGATCCACGAGTCAGTAGGTCATCCGCTCGAACTCGACCGGGTGCTGGGTTACGAGGCCAACTACGCGGGCACCAGCTTCGCGACGCTCGACAAGTGGCGGTCAGGCGATTTCCAGTACGGCTCCGACATCGTCACGCTCTTTGCGGACAAGGTCCAACCCCACTCGCTCGGCCACGTCGCCTACGACGACGAAGGCGTGAAAACCAAGCGCTGGGACCTCGTCAAGGACGGGATCCTCGTCAACTACCAGGGCATTCGGGACCAGGTGCACGTCATCGATCAGGACGAATCCCACGGCTGCTGCTACGCGGACAGCTGGGACAGCATCCAGTTCCAGCGTATGCCCAACGTCTCCCTCGAGCCGGGCACCCAGCCGCTGTCGGTCGATCAAATGATCAGCGACGTCGAGAAGGGCATCTACATCGTCGGACGCGGGTCCTACTCGATTGATCAGCAGCGCTACAACATGCAGTACGGCGGTCAGCTGTTTTACGAGATCAAGGACGGCGAGATCGTCGGCATGCTCGAGGACGTGACCTACCAATCGACATCGACCGAGTTCTGGAACGCCTGCGCGGCCATCTGCGACGAGTCCGATTATCGCCTCGGCGGCACCTTCTTCGATGGCAAGGGCGAGCCGAGCCAGGTGAGCGCGGTGTCCCACGGGTGCTCGACCGCCCGCTTCAATGGGATGAGCGTGATCAACTCGGCGCGCAAGATCTGACGCCCGTTCCCGAGCGCTGCCGCATCGAAATCCTCGTGCTCGAGGGCACGGGGCCGCAGCTCCTGGACGGCTACGGGGTGGGCCGCCAGGCCCGCTACTGGAAAAGCCGTGGCCACCGCGTTCGGATCCAGCGGGGCCCACGGGCAGACGGGCCACGGGCCGACGTCTGCCTGGTCCATGTCGATCTGTCGCGCGTCCCCGCTGCCTACGGCGCCTACGCACGGCGCTGCCCGCTCGCGCTGAACAGCCACGTGCTCGACATTCGGCGGCGGCGCTACAGCTCGCTCCTCGTCGCGCCGGAATCGCGGTGGCCGGGGCCCGTGATCATCAAGACCGACGCCAACAGCGGCGGTATCCCGGAAGCCGCGTATCTCGGCCGCCGGCCACCGCTCGCCAACTATCGGATCGTCGACACCCTGGACGCCGTTCCC
Organism: Pseudomonadota bacterium; assembly: GCA_039188505.1. Lineage (GTDB taxonomy): Bacteria > Pseudomonadota > Gammaproteobacteria > Xanthomonadales > SZUA-38 > JBCCZC01. The sequence goes on from JBCCZC010000224.1 coordinate 4,605, forward strand.
GCCGAGGTCTGGCGCGCGGACGATCTCGTGGTCGAGCGCTTCTTGCCGGAGGCGGATCGGGGCTTCTACCATGTCCGCTCGCTCCAGTGCTTCGGCCGGCGACTGGAGTGTCTGCGTTTTCGCAGCCGCCACCCGCTGGTGAAGTTCAGCGCCGATCGTCAGGCCGTCGAGCCACATCCGGACATCCTGGCCTGGCGTGCGAGGCTCGCCGTGGACTTCGGCAAGCTCGATTACGTGGAGCTCGACGGGCAGGCGATTCTGCTCGACGTCAACAAGACGACCGGGGCCGGCGGCGAGGACGAAACGGCCGCGGAACGCGAGCGCCATCGCTACCGGGCGGCTGGCCTCTTCGACTACTTCGACGGGCTGGAACCCTACCCGGCGCCCTCGAGTTCCGCGAGCCGCGCCGACAGCTGAGCCACCTGCTCTTCGAGCTCGGCAACCCGATCCTCGAGCGCCGACCGCGCCGAAGCCGCCGGCGTCGAAGGCGCAGCCCGCACCGCTGGCGTTGGCGGCAGCTCCGGTTCACCGGCGAGCAGGTGGACGAAGCGGTCTTCCTTCTGCCCGGGCCCACGCGGCAGGCGCCGTACGAGGGGCGACTCCCGCTCCGCGAGCCGCTCGAGCACATACTCGACGTCGTCCGTGTCGTCGAAGGCATGGATCCGCTGCGTGCGCGCCCGGATCTCGCCCGGCGTCTGTGGCCCCCGGAGCATTAGCACGCACAGGACGGCAACCCCCTTGCTCAGAACTTCGTAGCCGTCGCCGAAGCGATGCTCGTAGCGATCGGCCCGAGCTGACCAGGCCCGGTGCACGAGCCCCCGTGTCTCCAGCTCGCGTAGCGCGTGGCCGACTTCGCCAGGCTGATAGCGGGCCACCGGATCGCGGTTAGTCTTCTGGTTGCAGGCCGAAACGAGGGCGTTCTGCGTCAGCGGATACTGGTCGGGCGTTGTGGCTTCCTTCTCGATGAGGCAGCCGAGGACGCGGACCTCGATGGGCGTGAGCGGGGTGATCTGTTCGGTATCCATGGCGGTCGTCCCGGCGGCTGGAACCGCCATGATAGCCCCGCTTCGGACGGGTACAATCCGAACGATCTTCCCGGTCGGCCGATCACGATGACCCTCAGCGAAATCTCGATCTATCCCGTCAAGTCCTGCGGCGCAATCGCGCTCGACACCGCCGCCGTCGAGGCGCGCGGCCTTGCCGGCGACCGCCGGTGGATGATCGTGCGCGAGGACGGCCGGTTCGTGACGGCCCGGGAGGCGCCCTCGCTCGTGACGGTAGCGGTGACCCTGACCCGCGGCGGCCTGGAATTTCGCGCCCCCGGGATGCCGTCGCTGGCCGTCGCGGCACCTTTAGCAGATCTCGGGCGAACCGCCGTGACCGTCTGGAAGGACGAGACGACCGCCGGAGATGCGGGTGACGAGGCGGCCGCCTGGTGCAGCGAGTTCCTCGACCGACCGTGCCGCCTCGTCCACCAGCGAGAGGAGGACGTCCGCTCGATCGCCCAACGCCCGGGTGGCAGACCGGGGGATGCCGTCAGCTTCGCGGACGGCTATCCGCTGCTGGTCATCGGCTCGGCGTCCCTTGCCGCACTGAACGAGCGGCTTGCGACCCCCGTATCCATGGCGCGCTTCCGGCCCAACGTCGTCGTGACGACGACGGAGCCGTTCGTCGAAGATACCTGGACCCGCGTACGCATCGGTGACCTCGAGTTCGATTGCGCCAGGCGCTGCACGCGCTGCGTGCTGACCACCGTCGACCCGGCCAGCGGCGAAAAGCACGCCGACGGCGAGCCGCTGAAGACACTCCGCAGCTTTCGCTTCGACCGGGAGGAGCGGGGGATCCTCTTCGGCGTCAACCTGATTCCGCGGGGAACCGGCCGGGTCGCCGTCGGCGACCGCGTGACCCCGAGCTGATCGGATCAGCGGTCCGGCTGATCGAGGGCCCGCGGTGCCGCGTCGAGGGCTTCCTGCGCTTCGAACCAGTCCGTCTCCGCCGCATCGATCCGCTGCTGCAGCTGCCCGGCCTCGAAGGACAGCGCCTGCACGCGCTCGCCACCGGCGTCCTCGTAGATCGCCGGGTCCGCGAGGGCCGCCTCGAGCACGCCGTGGCGTTCCTGCAGCGCGGCGAGCTCGGTCTCCAGGGTCGTGACGCGGCGCTTGAGCGGCGCGAGCTGCTGGCGCGCGGCCGCAGCAGCTCGGCGGCGCTGCTTCTTTGCATCACCCGGGCTAGTCTCCGCGCCGGGCGTCGGCGCACCAGCGGTTGCGCTGGTCTCCGCCGGCATAACGCGACCCTCGCCGACCTGCAGAAAGGTGTCGCTCAGGCTCTCGAGGAAGGCCCGATCGTGGGAGACGAGGACGACCGCACCGGCAAACGCCTGGAGCGCGGTGGCGAGAGCGTCGCGCATCTGCAGATCGAGGTGGTTCGTCGGCTCGTCAAGCAGGAGCAGGTTGGGTCGCTGCCACGCCAGAAGCGCCAGGGCGAGGCGCGCCTTCTCGCCGCCGGAACGCGGCGCGATGGGCTCGACGGCGTGATCGCCGTGGAAGCCGAAGCCCCCGAGAAAATCCCGGAGGCGCTGCTCCGGCGCGTCATCGTCGAGGCGCCGGAAGTGGTCGAGCGGCGTGGCTTCGACGTCGAGCTGATCGAGCTGATGCTGCGCGAAATAGCCGACGGCGAGGTGCCTTCCGGCGTGTCGCCCCGAGACGTCCAGCACACCGCCCAGGGCCTTCATGAGCGTGGACTTGCCCGCGCCGTTCGCGCCGATGAGGCCGATACGGTCACCCGGCAGCACGCCGAGATGAACGTCGTGCAGGATCGTCGTGTCGCCGTAGCCGAGGTCCGCGTGGTCGAGGGTCAGCAGCGGCGTCGATACCCGCTCCGGATCGGGAAACGCGAACTGATACCCCGCGTATTGGCTCAGCGGCGCGTTGATCTCGAGCCGCTCGAGCATCTTCAGGCGACTCTGGGCCTGGCGGGCCTTGGTCGCCTTCGCCCGGAAGCGGTCCACGAAGCGCTGGAGATGTGCGGCCTGCTTCACGTTTCGGGCGTAGGCCGCCTGCTCCTGCGACAACCACTCGGCGCGCTTCGCCTCGGCCAGGCTGAGGTGGCCGGCGTAGAAGCGCGGCGCCGGACGATCGATCCAGAGAATCTGGGTGGCGATCGCATCGAGGAATGCCCGGTCGTGGGAAACGCAGAGCACGACCCCCGGATAGCCGTTGAGGAAGTCCGCCAGCCAGTCGATGGCGGGCAAATCGAGGTGGTTCGTCGGCTCGTCGAGGAGCAGGAGATCGGCCCGCCGGAACAGCGTGCGCGCGAGGGCGAGCCGGGAGCGCCAGCCGCCCGAGAAATCATCGATCGAGCGTTCGCCATCCGCCCCCGCAAAGCCGAGGCCGTGGAGGAGGGCCCCGGCCCGCCCCTCTCCCGCGTAGCCGCCGGCCGCATCGAACTGCTCGTGCAGGCGGGTGAGCACCTCGCCCTCGCCCGCGGCTTCGGCCGTGGCGATGGCCGCCCGTAAGCGGGCGATCTCGGGGTCGCCCTCGATGACGAAATCGATCGCACGCTGCGCCCCGTGCGGGCTTTCCTGCGCGACCATCGCCCAGGACCAGCCGGATGGCCGCGCGACGGTGCCGCATTCGGGCTCGAGGACCCCCGCCAGGCTCGCGAAGAGCGAGCTCTTGCCGCAGCCGTTCGGACCGACCACGCCGACGCGCTGACCGGGTGAAGCCGCGAAACTCAGGCCCTCAAAGAGGATTCTCCCGGCACGGGCCAGGGCAAGGTCGGTCACGGTCAGCATGGCGCGCGAATGGTAGCAGGCCGAGGAGGCTCACGAGTGGGGCCGCGGCCGATGCGCCTCACCGGCGTTCGGTAGAACGAACTCGATCGCGGCCGGATCGCCGCTGCGCCAGGGCGACGCCAGCAAGCACAAGGATCATCGCTGGCACGATGGTCGAGGGCAGTTCCTCACCCATGATGAGCCACCCGACGAGGACCGCCCAGACCGGGATGAGGAAGTTCATGTTGGAGATGAAGGCCGCGCTCGTGCCGCGCAAGACGTAGAAGAAGAGCGCGCTCGCCAGGCTCGTCGAGAAGATGCCCAGGAACACGACGCTTGCAGTCGCGGGGTTGAAGCCCACGCCACTTAGCTCGAGACCTCGGACCAGGGCCAGCGGTAGCAGGAGTCCGAGCCCGAACAGCAGCAGGAGTGCCGTATTGGCCCAGACGTTGCGCGGTGGCAGGCTGCGGGCAATGACGGCCGAAAGGCCGTAGCACAACGCTCCCCCCAGGACGCTCAGATGACCAGTGAGCGGACCGGCGATGGGCCACGCGAGGTCGGGTGCCATCAGCGCAACGATGCCACCGAGCGCACAGGCAAATCCCACCCAGTGCCAGACCGTCAACGGGTCGTCAGGGAGGAGGAGCTTGCTGAAGACGAGCACGCTGAGAGGCATGATCGACATGAGCACGCCCGCGACGCCCGAGTCGATCTGGGTTTGTCCCCAGGAGATCAGCA
>JBCCZC010000225.1:0-9099 GCA_039188505.1 Pseudomonadota bacterium
GTTCACGGAGCACCATCCTACCGGCAACGCGCAGCACGCCGACAACGGCGCGTCCCAGCGCGACGGCAACGCGGTCGCGGCCCCAGGTCGCGCGCGGCGCGCAGACCGCGAGCCGGGCATCGTCGATCCGGCAGGTGCAGAGTCGGCCGGTCCGGAGTCGTCCCGTGAGCGGATCGTCTCGGCCCGCTACCGTGCGCCAGTTCCAGAGCCGTCCTGTTACGGTCCCGCGGTCGACGACGACCCCGCGGACGCGGACTTCGCGGCCGTCGGCAGCAGCGCCGCGATCCTCGCGACCGACCGTTACAGTGCCGCGCTCGACCTCCCGTCCGGCCGCTTCCGTGCCGCGCTCGGTGCCTCGGAGCTCCACCAGTCGCCCGCCGGCGGCACGTGCGCCCTCGGCACCAGCACGGCCGGCCAGCTCGACACGACCGCGCAGCTCGGCCCCCGCGAGAAACGTCTCGCGACCCAGCTACGCCCCGCCGCGTAGCAGCAGCCGCCCGGCGACGTCATCGCGCTCGTCCACGCGGCCGCGAGGCCGCCCCCGCGACCGGTGAACGCGAAACGGTGACAGCGGTCACGGTTCTGGTGCCGCCCTGGGCCTAGAGTCTAGGTCGTGGCGCCCGGCACACCCCGGTCCTTGGAGTACCCCCTGTTCCTTCTGACCAGCCGGGCGTCCACCCATAACGCGAAAGGCGGCCCTCGGGCCGCCTTTTCTTTTGTGCGTGCGGATGCCGCACCGGCGCGACCGACGCGGCGACGGGCCCGCGGCGATCAGCCCTCCGGCGGGATCCGGAGTACCTGGCCCGGATAGATCCGGTTCGGATCCTTCAGCATCGGCGTGTTGGCCTCGAAGATCTGCATGTACTTCGATGCATTGCCATAGACCTTCTTCGCAATCCCCGACAGCGTGTCTCCGGACTGCACCGTGTAGGTATCCGATTGCCAGTCCTCGGGCGTCGCATCACCACCGGGCGTGGCCGACGACACGGGCGCTTCGGCCGGTGCGGCCGCCGGTGCCGGCTCCGGCTCGGGCTCCGCTGCAGCGCCAACCGTAATCTGGTCATCGACCTCCTCGACCCCGTTCACATTGCCGAGGATCACGATGGCCTTTTCCTTCTCTTCCTGGCTCGACAGCCGACCGGTCACCGTGAGCCGTGCACCCTCGAAGCGGAACTTGAGCCCCGACGGATCGATGCCGTTGTCTGACAGGTGAGCCTGGACCGGCTTGAGATCATCGCCCGATGAACCGCCGCCGAAAATGGATGCTCCGGCATCCTTCACGAAACTGAACAACCCCATTGCGCACACTCCCTCCAAGAAAGATGAACCCGGATTGTGAGGCGTGAAGAGTGGCCGTCGCAAGGGTTCGAGGGCGCATTGACTTGCCCTGGGCAAGTCGGTAGCGTGAGCGGTTTTCACACTCCGCCGGGCATGCTGTCCCGCGCGGAAACAGGACACCAGACACCATGCGTATCGTACTCCTCGGGGCACCGGGCTCCGGCAAAGGAACCCAGGCGGCCCTGCTCAAGGATCACTTCAGCATTCCCCACGTCTCCACCGGCGAGCTGCTGCGCGCAGCGGTGCGCGACGAGACCGAACTCGGGCTGAAGGCGAAGGCCATCATGGAGCGTGGCGAACTGGTGTCTGATGATCTCGTCCTCGGCATGCTCCGCGAGCGACTCCTCAAGGACGATTGCGGCAACGGATTCATCCTCGATGGCTACCCGCGCAACGTGGCCCAGGCGGAGGCCCTCAACGGACTTCTGACCGAGCTGAACCAGCCCGTCGACCACGCCGTCCTCATTCACGTCGACGCCTCGCTGATCATCGACCGTCTCTCGAAGCGCGCCCAGGAAGAGGGGCGTTCGGACGATACGGCCGAGACCGTCAAGCGCCGCCTCGACGTCTACGAAGAACAGACCGCCCCGGTGATCGGCTACTACCGTGACGCGGGAAAGGTCGACGAGGTCGACGGCGTCGGCACCGTCGAGGACGTGTTCGAGCGGGTCGCAGCGGTCATCCGCCAGTAGTCGCCTCGCCAGGCGTGTCGGGCGCCGCGACGCACCGGATCAGGAACCGCAAGGTGCCGTCATCGCGGCAGTCGGAGACCAGCAACCGGTGCCCCGTGCGGGCGCAGAACGCCTCGAAGTCGAGCTGCGCGTGTGGATCCGTGGCCAGCACCTGGATGACTTCTCCAGCCGTCGCCGAACGCAACGCTTGGCGCGCCAGCAGCACCGGCTGGGGACAGTCGAGGCCGCGGGCGTCGACGGTCGCCACGGCGGCTGGATCAGCGTTCGGCACGGTCATGGTTCATTTTCCGACTCGCGCTGCTGGCGGACCATCCGCCGTAGCGAGGTGCTCATGTTGCAGCTGGTGAATCTGCTTGTCGACATCTGTCTGCTGCGTCGCGGCCCCCAGCACCTGCCCGCCCGCCGGGAGCTGACGCTGTTCCTGATCGTGGCCTATGGGGCCCTCGCCGCCGCGGCCGAGGCCTGGCTTGGCGAACCGAGCCAGGCCTTCCAGTGGAGCGTCACATCAATGGTGATGCTGGTCGGCTTCATCTACGGACTCCTGCGCTGGCGCGGCCTCCTGGAACGCTTCGATCAGACCGTCTCGGCCGTTGCCGGCTGCGGCGTCGTCTACCTGCTCGTCTATCTACCCCTCTCCGCCGCGCTGGCAACGCCGGAGGGCGAACCGACGTCAGCCCTGGCGCCGCTGCTGGTCCTGGTCTGGATCTTGGTCTTCTTCTGGGGCTTCATCATCGAGGGCCATATCTACCGGCACGCGCTCCGGCTTCCCTTGCCCGGCGGCGTGCTGGTCTCGGTGCTGATCTTCGCAGCCGCCAACGGGCTCTACCGACAGTTCTTCGCCGCGCCATGAACCTGCATTTTCTCGGCATCTGCGGCACGTTCATGGGGAGTCTTGCGCTGCTCGCGAGGGAGCTTGGCCATCGAGTGACCGGTAGCGATGCGGGCGTCTATCCCCCGATGAGCGAGCTGCTTGCCGCCCAGGGCGTCGCCATGACCGAGGGCTATGATCCGGCCGACATCCCGGTGGATACGGACCTGGTGATCGTCGGCAACGCGATGTCGCGGGGCAATCCGTCGGTCGAGCACGTGCTCGATGTGGGCCTGCGCTACACCTCGGGCCCGGCCTGGCTCGGATCCCAGGTGCTCCCGGAGCGCCACGTTCTGGCCGTCGCCGGCACGCACGGCAAGACGACAACCTCGGCGATGCTCGCCCACATCCTCGAGACCGCGGGCCAGGCGCCCGGCTTCCTGGTCGGTGGCGTGCCCGGGAACTTCGAGGTGTCGGCAAGGATCGGGGCCGGTAGTCCGTTCGTGATCGAGGCAGACGAGTACGACACGGCATTCTTCGACAAGCGGTCGAAGTTCGTGCACTACCATCCGCGGACGCTCCTGCTGAACAACCTCGAGTTCGACCACGCCGATATCTTCGACGACCTCGCGGCCATCCAGCGGCAGTTCCACCACGTCGTCCGCATCGTCCCGGCGAGCGGCGCGGTCATCTGCAACGGCGAAGACGCGGCCCTCGACCAGGTGCTCGCGCAGGGCTGCTGGACACCGGTGCAGCGCTTCGGCGCCGGAGGTGCCGACTGGCGCTTCGAGCTGCTGGATGCGGCCGGTTCGGCGGTGGCCGTGCACCACGCCGGCGCGACGGTGACCGTCGAGTGGTCACTCTTCGGCCGCCATAATGCAGCGAACGCGACCGCAGCGCTCGCGGCGGCGGCCACCGTGGGCGTCGAGCCGGCCGTGGCGGCCGCCGCGCTCGCCAGCTTCAGACCACCAAGGCGGCGGCAGGAACAGGTGGCCAGCGTCGGCGGGGTCCGCATCCTCGACGACTTCGCCCATCATCCGACGGCGATCCGCGAAACGCTCAGCGCCGTTGCCCTGGCGCACCCGGATGCCCGTGTGCTCGCGGCGGTGGAGCTGCGGAGCAACTCCATGCGCATGGGCGCGCATGCTGGCCAGCTCGGCGATGCGCTCGCACCGGCGGCGGCGGCCTGGGTGCTGAGCCGCCCCGAACAGGCTTTCGACCCGAGCGCCCTCGCCGCTCATCCCCACGCTGTACTCACGCCGGACGTGGAAACTCTCGTCGCTCGAATCGAGGCGGCAATCCGCCCTGGAGATCTGGTGGTGTTCATGAGCAACGGTTCCTTCGACGGCGCGGCCCGGCGGTTGCGCGATCGCCTGGAGGCTCGGTGAGCGAGGTCACGCTACCGCTGTTTCCGCTGAAGACGGTGCTGTTCCCCGGTGGGCCGCTCCGTCTCCAGATCTTCGAGCCCCGCTACCTCGAGATGGTGCGGGACTGCACCTCGCAGGGGACCGAATTCGGCGTCTGCTTGATCGTCGAGGGCGCCGAAGCCGGCGGCGCAACGGCGACCGCCCGGGTCGGAACGACCGCGCGCATCGTCGACTTCTTCACCACCGACAAGGGTCTGCTCGGCATTCAGGCGGAGGGGATATCGCGCTTCAAGCTGCAGGACACCCGTGTCCGCGACAACGGCCTGGCGGTGGGCGAGATCGAGCTACTCGAGCCCGAGCCGGAGATTCCGGTTGATCCGCAGTTTGCCCTGCTGCCGACGATCCTCGAGAAGCTCCTTGAGCAGACGAGCGAGATCTACGGTGACGTGCCCACTCAGCGGCTCGACGACTCCAGCTGGGTCGGTTGCCGGCTGTCCGAGATCCTGCCCCTGGAGCTGGTCCAGAAGCAGCTCCTTCTCGAATGCCAGGAGCCGGAAACCCGGCTCGAACAGCTCACTCGCTTCCTGCCCGACCTGGGTCCGAACTGACCCGCAGCCCTTCGCCAGCGGCGATCACCTCGAGGCCCGCAGCGCGGAGCGCCGGGGCGATTGCTTCGAACGAACCAGCGCCATCGTCCGCGCGACGCCAGTAGCTCACGATCCAGGCCGTCTGGTCGATCCGGTACGTCAGCACGTTGCCGACCCAGATCGGCGCGCCGTCGACCCGCGCTGACGTCGGCCAAAGCCGCAGTACCAGCTGGTGCTGGCCGTCCGGGTCATCGAGGCGCTGCAGCGCCAGGGCCTGGCGCTTGCCGTTCCATACTGCCGGTAGCAGCGGCAGCGTGGTCGCCGTGGGCTCGGGCTGGAGCATCTCGAAGACGAACTGCCAGTCCGCATCTTCCGGGGGCTCCCAGCCCGCGCTCGCGAGCGCCGCCTGAAGGCCCTCGAGCGAACCGGCGAACTGCAGCGGTACCGGCATATCGACGTCGATCTCCGGGGCCCAGTTCCCCGCCTGCCAGCGCCGCACGGGCACCTCTTCAGCCTGCTCGATCGGCGTGTAGGCGTCGATGATCCGGTCCGCTCCTGTCGTCGCGTGAAGGAACGCCGCGCCACCCACCGTGAGAAAGAACACGGCCGCCAGCGGTGCGGTCCAGAAGGACCTCCGGATGCGCGTGCGATAGGCGATCCCGAGCACCGTGATCCAGGCCACCCCCACGAAGATGCCCACCACCACGTCGCTCAGCCAGTGGGCGCCGAAGTAGAGCCGTGCCAGGGCGATCAGGGCGACGAACAGCGAAGCCACGGCGTAAGGCCAGACCCGCCTTCGGCGCGGGAGTTCGCGGGCGATGAGAATGGCGAAGAAGCCGTAGACCACGACCGAAAGACCGATATGGATCAGCGCATAGGCCCCGCCCGGCGCTGCCGGCAACGCCGCGTCGCGGGCGATGGTGACGAAGCGACTGATCACCACCGAGAGAACCAGACCCAGGCCGACGGCAGCGATCCAATGCGCTGCCGCAAAGCCGCGGCGACGCCAGATGAGCCAGACCAGGACAGCCAACACAGCGGGAGTCAGCACGGCATAGCCGCCCAGACCCGAAAGCACGGCCATGAAGCGATCCGTTGACGGCGCCCGCAGCCGCTGCATGAACTCGAGCACCGCCTGGTCCGCCAGCAGCGGACCGCCCGTCACCGGAATGGCGATCAGCAGGGTCAGCGCCGCGGCCGCAGCCAGCACGAGGAACAGACCAAAGACGGCCAGCGTCCCGGACTCCGGCTTGCGCGGGTCGACCAGGTTACGCGCCACGGCGCCGAGGCGGGGATGCGCGAGGCTCCAGGCCAGCGCGGCGTCGAGGAGCTGGGAGGCCCTCGGCGCGAGATAGCGGTAGCAGCGATAGACCAGCCACCAGAGCGAGGTGACCAACCCGATGACCAGACCGACGGCGACGGCCAGTCGCAGCGCGACGGCCTGTGCGATCTCCATCGAGGCGCCGAAGACGACCCCGGGCAGCAGATAGGCCGGCGCCCACAGCACGCAGGCAAAGAGACTCGCTGGGAAATAGCGCTTCGGCGCCATGGTCATCATGCCAGCCACCAGCGGCATGATGGGGCGGATCGGGCCGACGAAACGGCCGATGATGACGCTCTTCAGACCATGCCGCAGAAAGATGGCCTGGCCGCGGTCGAGCGTCTCTTCATGGCGGTTGAAAGGCCACGTATCCCGGATCGACGAGCGATAGCGCCGGCCGATCCAGTAGCTGATGCCGTCGCCGGCGAAGGCGCCGCCGGCAGCCCAGGCCCAGGCCGTGCCCAGATCGATGATCCCGACGCCGACCAGGGCCCCCACGCCGAAGAGCAGGATGATGCCGGGGATGACCACGCCGAGCAGCGCGATGCCCTCGACGAACGCGATCGCGGCAATGGCCAGACCGGCGAGCGCCGGGTTGGCCTCGATCCAGACGAGCATCGCATTGAGCCACTCCGGACCCATGCGACGCCCGGCTCAGAGCGCCTCGAAGCTCGCCGCGGCGGCAGCCACCGTCTCCTCGATATCGGCCGCGGTATGCGCCGCCGAAACGAAGCCCGCCTCGAAGGACGACGGCGCCAGGTAGACCCCGCGCTCGAGCATCAGATGGAAGAAGCGCTTGAACCGCTCCTGGTCGCACGCACAGACCTGGTCGAAGCGGCTTACGGCCGGCTCGTCGGTGAAGAAGAAGCCGAACATGCCGCCGGCGACGTTGGTCGTAAGCGAAATGCCGGCCGCCTCCGCGGCCTTCTCCAGGCCGGCAGCCAGCGAACGCGTGGTCTCGCCCAGGGCCTCGAAGAAGCCCGGTTCCGCGAGGATCGACAGGTTGGCCATCCCGGCGGCCATGGCAACCGGGTTACCGGAAAGCGTTCCCGCCTGGTACACCGGCCCCGTCGGCGCGATGTGCTCCATGATCTCGCGCTTGCCGCCGAAGGCGCCGACGGGCATGCCGCCGCCGATGACCTTGCCGAAAGTCGACAGGTCCGGCTTCACGCCAAAGAGCTCCTGGGCGCCACCCTTCGACACGCGGAAGCCGGTCATGACTTCGTCGAAGATCAGCACCGCACCGTGGCGGTCGCAGAGTGTGCGCAGGCCCTCGAGAAAGCCGGGCTCCGGCAGGATGCAGTTCATATTGCCGGCCACGGGCTCGACGATGACACACGCGATTTCGTCCCCCACATCGGCAAAGGCCGACTCGATGGCCGGCAGGTCGTTGAACGGCAGCGTCATCGTCAGGTCGGCGTACACCGCCGGCACGCCCGGAGAGTTGGGCACACCAAGCGTGAGCGCTCCGCTGCCGGCCTTGACTAGGAAAGCATCTGCGTGGCCGTGGTAACAGCCCTCGAACTTCACGATGCGGTCGCGACCCGTCGCCCCGCGCGCAAGGCGGATCGCACTCATGCAGGCTTCCGTACCCGAGCTCACCATGCGGACCATTTCCAACGATGGCACCAGCTCCCGCAGCAGCGTGGCCATGTCGGTCTCGACCGCCGTGGGCGTGCCGAAGCTGAGGCCGTTCTGGGCTGCCTCGCACACGGCCTCGATCACGCGGGGATGGGCATGGCCGCCGACCATCGGCCCCCAGGAGCCGATGTAGTCGATGTAGCGCTTGCCGTCGACATCGAAGAGATAGGCGCCTTCGCCGCGCGCCATGAAGACGGGGTCGCCGCCGACGCCACGGAAAGCGCGAACGGGTGAGTTGACGCCACCGGGAATGACCTTCTGGGCGGCGGCAAAGAGTTCTCGGCTGTGCTGCACGGCTGATCCTTGGAATTCCGGGTAACACCGGGACGGTGTCACGACTCGCGGATCTTACCGCGATGGGCGGGCCGGGTCAGGACGACGATGGCCGCATGACATCTTGATCGCCGCCGACGCGGTGTCGACCTCCTCATGGCACAATGCGCGCTTTTCGGCCATGGCCGGCAGGCGGGGACAAGGCGTTGAGCGACGAGAACAGCTTCAAGCAGTACATGTGCGTGGTCTGCGGACTCATCTACAACGAAGCCGAGGGCTGGCCCGATGACGGCATCGAGCCCGGTACGCGCTGGGAGGACGTTCCCGAGACCTGGACCTGTCCCGACTGCGGCGCCGGCAAGGACGACTTCGAAATGGTGGAAATCTGAGGGTCTGTTGCCCGTCACCGGCTTCCCCATCCGTCTGACGGTCGATCCCGGGGCCTGGTCGGTCTGCCGCCTGGCCCCCGATGCGGCCGCCGGCAAGCACTGCTTCGCCCTGGTCCGGACAGCGGCGGAGCTGTCGCTCGTCGTCCCCGCAGGACGCGAGCCCACCGGCGCCAAGGTCGAGGGGCCCTGGCGCATGCTCGCGGTGGCCGGACCGATCCCCTTCAGCGAAACCGGCGTGCTCAACCGCATCACGGCGCCCCTGGCCCGGGCAGCGATCTCGATCTTCGCGATCTCCAGCTACGACACCGATTTCGTGCTCGTTCGATCGGAGCGCCTCGGAGACGCGGTCGCGGCCCTCGCGGACGCCGGGCTCCGCGTCGACCGCTGAGCGGGCGATTAGGCGAGACGCGGCGCCGGCGCGGGAAGGCGCTCCACGCCCGACTCCCACCGACCGTCATCCCGCAGCTCGAACCAGCGAAAGCCCGGCCCGAGGTCGTCATCGACAAAGCGATCGGCGAAGGGCCGTGCCTGGCTGCAGGTGGACGGCGTGGTGAGCCAACGCACGCCGCCGCCCCAGCCGGTGATTGCCTGATGGACGTGTCCACAGGCGACGACCGTCGGCGCCGCGCGCGCCTCGAGCAGATTCATCAGGGCAGCGCCGTCCTCGAGACCCATGGCGTCGA
>JBCCZC010000226.1:0-9044 GCA_039188505.1 Pseudomonadota bacterium
GGAGCTTGCCGAGGCCGCCGCGGGACGGCGTTTTCTGCTGCAAGGTGGCGATTGCGCCGAGACATTCGACGAGTGCACCCCGGAGGTCATCTCCAATCGCCTGAAGGTGCTCCTGCAGATGAGCCTGGTTCTCGTGCAGGGCCTGAAGACGCCGGTGGTACGCGTCGGCCGCTTCGCGGGCCAATACGCGAAACCGCGTTCTGCTGATATGGAAACGCGGGACGGTGTCACGCTGCCGAGCTACCGCGGCGATCTCGTCAACGCGGCAGCGTTCACGAGCGAGGCGCGTATTCCCGACCCGGAGCGATTGATCCGCGGCCATTCCCACTCGGCCATGACCATGAATTTCGTCCGCGGCCTCATCGATGGCGGCTTCGCGGATCTCCACCACCCCGAGTACTGGGACCTGGACTGGGTGAAGTCTTCGCCGCTGGCGGAGGACTACCACCGGATGGTCGGTCAGGTGGGTGATTCGATCCAGTTCATGGAGACGCTGGCCGGTCGCCGGGTCGGTGCGCTGAGCCGCGTGGACTTCTACACCTCGCACGAGGCCCTGCACCTGCACTACGAGCAGGCGCATACGCGTGCGGTTCCGCGCCAATGGGGCTGGTTCAATCTCTCGACCCACATGCCCTGGATCGGCATGCGCACGGCCGATGTCGACGGGGCTCACGTCGAGTACTGTCGCGGCATCCGCAACCCGATCGGGATCAAGATCGGTCCGCGGATCACCGAGGACTGGCTGGTCCAGCTCCTCGAGATCCTCGACCCGCACGACGAGCCGGGTCGCATCACCCTGATCCATCGGATGAGTTCCGAGCGGATTGCAGAACAGCTGCCGCCGCTCATCGAGGCCGTCCAGAAGACGGGTCGCACCGTGCTGTGGTCCTGCGACCCCATGCACGGCAACACCGAGACGACGCGCGACGGCATCAAGACCCGCCGCTTCGACCGCATCCGGAGCGAGCTGGAGCAGGCCTTCGAGATCCACGCGGCCTGCGGTTCGCGGCTCGGCGCGGTGCACCTCGAGCTGACGGGCGAGAACGTCACCGAGTGCATGGGCGGTGCCCGAGAGCTGAGCGAAGAGGATCTGCGCCGGGCCTACAAGTCCACCGTTGACCCGCGGCTGAACTACGAGCAGGCGCTGGAGATGGCGATGTCGATCGTTCGCAAGCGCAAGGCGCTGGGAGCGAACGCGCAGCTGCGTTGATGACCGTGGCGAAAGCCCGGCGACTTCTTGCCGGTCCATCACAGGGAAGCGAGGAAGGAGAAGCCGAGTCGTGAGCGACACATCCACGGTTGCGGTGCGCTACGTCGAGCCGTCGCGCCGCGTGCCATCGATGGCCGACGACGTCCGTGACGGGCTGCGGCAGCGGCCGCGAGAGCTGCATCCGAAGTATTTCTACGATCAGCGCGGATCCGAGCTGTTCGATCGGATCTGCGACACGCCAGAGTACTACCTCACGCGCACGGAGAACGCGCTGCTGCGTGCATTCGCCGGCGACATCATGTCGCGGACAGAGCCGGAAAGCGTGATCGAGCTCGGCAGCGGCACCTCGCGGAAGACGCGTCGGCTGCTGGATGCGTGGACCGGGTCGAATCGCGTGTTCTGGCCCTTCGACGTCAGCGAGGAGATGCTCGTCGACGTCGCTCGCGATCTCAACGACGAGTACGGGGATCTCGATGTGCGGCCCCTGGTCGGGGACTACACGGCAGGATTCGGCAATTTTCCAGATCTCGAAGGGCGGACGCTCGCGCTCTTCCTCGGTAGCACCATCGGAAATTTCGCCCCCGATTTCGCCGAGCATTTCCTGATGGATTTCGTGTCGCATCTCGATCCTGGGGATTTCTTCCTGCTCGGCGCGGATCTCGCCAAGGAGCCGGCGGTGATTCATGCGGCCTACAATGATGCGGAGGGGGTCACCGCCGCCTTCAATCGCAATGTGCTGCACGTCATCAATCGCGAGCTCGACGCGGACTTTGAACCGGAGGCCTTCGCGCACCGGGCGATCTACAACGAATCGCTCCATCGGATCGAAATGTACCTCGACAGCGTCGAGGATCAGCGCGTCAGAATCGGCGCCCTCGACCTGGACCTGCGCTTCGATAAGGGCGAAGCGATCCTGACGGAGATCAGCCGGAAATTTACCTGGGGCCAGCTCGATCGACTCTTCGAGGCCGCTGACCTCGATGTCGTCCACAGCTGGGTCGACGACGAGTACCCCTACGCGCTGCTGCTCGCGCGGCGTTGATCCCGCGGCCGTCGCCGGGGGGGGGCGCGCCTCGTCGCATTCGGGAGCACGAGCCGGTTCCCGGAGATCAATTCCCGTCGGCCTGGCCGACAATTCCGGCAAGCACCGCAAGATTCGGGCTATACTCCAAACTCTCTTAAAGGGGCGGATCGACTGGGGGGTTGCCGCGCCACGGGCGCAGACCCGATCCACGATTCAAGGACCTCATGCCACCACGCGTGACGGTCTTCGACGCTCCGGCGGATCGCCGCGCGAGCGCGGGCTTCCCGGAGCTACAGCTAACGGGCAATGGAGGAAGTAATGAGCGAATCGGGGGGGCTTGTGCCCGAACTGAAGGACGGCCAGATCAAGGCGTCCGACCTGTTTGTTAAGGCACTCGAGGCGGAAGGCGTCGAGTACATGTTTGCGGTTCCGGGTGAAGAGAATCTGGATCTGCTGGATTCGCTCAAGGGGTCGAGCATCAAGCTGATCCTCACGCGCCACGAGCAGGGTGCGGGCTTCATGGCCGCAACCTATGGACGTTTCACCGGTCAGACCGGGGTCTGTATGGCGACGCTGGGCCCAGGCGCAACCAACTTCGTGACCTGCGCGAGCTATGCCCAGCTGGGCGCTATGCCGATGATGATGATCACCGGGCAGAAGCCGGTGAAGGCCTCTAAGCAGGGCCGCTTTCAGATCGTCGAAACCGTCCCGATGTTCACGCCGCTCACGAAATACGCGAAGCAGATCGTCAACGCGAACACGATTCCGTCGATCACCCGAGAGGCGTTCCGCATTGCGGAGGAAGAACGCCCGGGCGCTGTCAATCTGGAGCTTCCGGAAGACATCGCGCACGAGTACACCGAGAACACCAACACGTTCGTTCGGAGCAATCCGAGGCGGCCCGTGGCCGACGACAAGGCGATCGCCCAGGCCATCGCCAAGATCCGAGGTGCGAAGATGCCGCTCCTGCTGATCGGCGCAGGCGCGAATCGAAAGCGGATTTCCCAGGCCCTCGAGGCCTTCGTCGACAAGTTCGGTATCCCGTTCTTCAATACGCAGATGGGCAAGGGCGTGGTCAGCGAGTACCACGATCTGTACATCGGCACCGCGGCGCTCTCTGACACGGACTACCTGCACTGTGCAATCGACCGCGCAGATCTCGTCATCAACGTCGGCCACGACGTGATCGAGAAGCCGCCGTTCTTCATGGAGCACGGTGGCAAGGAAGTCGTGCACATCAACTTCAACACCGCCGAAGTCGACGACGTCTACTTCCCGCAGGTCGAAGTGATTGGCGACATCGCGGATTCGCTGGAGCGCATCAACGAGCTGATGGACGCACCGGCACACTGGGACTTCGAGTACTTCATGAAGGTTCGCGATCGGGTGATCGAATCGATCAACGAGAACATCGACGAGTCTTCTTATCCGACCAAGCCCCAGCGGCTGGTGGCCGACGTGCGCCGTGCAATGCCCGAGGACGGGATCATCTGCCTCGACAACGGCATGTACAAGATCTGGTTTGCCCGGAACTACCGCGCTTACCACGAGAACACCGTGCTCCTCGACAACGCGCTGGCCACCATGGGAGCGGGGCTGCCGTCAGCCATGGCCGCGGCCATGCTGTTCCCCGAGCGTAAGGTCATGGCGATCGCGGGTGACGGGGGCTTCATGATGAACAGCCAGGAGATGGAGACGGCGGTTCGCCTGAACCTGAACCTCGTTGTGCTGATCCTCCGGGATGACGCGTACGGCATGATCAAGTGGAAGCAGACGGGCGGCGGCTTCGAAGGCTGGGGCCTCGACTTCGGCAATCCGGACTTCGTGAAGTATGCGGAGGCCTACGGGGCCCGCGGGCATCGGATCGAGACCACCGAGGCATTCCTGCCGACGCTGAAGACCGCCCTGGACACCCCGGGTGTGGATCTCATCGACGCGCCGGTGGACTACTCGGAAAACACCAAGGTACTCATCGATGAGCTCGCCCAGAAGGTCTGCCTGATCTGATGTGAGAACGGGACGCCGATCCGATCGGGTCGGCGTTCTTCCGGTTCTGTGCGGGGGCGCAGAACCCAACGAACTTGCCGCGCGCGATTTCGCGGCCGCTGCGTCCGAAAGAAGACGCAGCTGAACTGGGGTTAGAGCCATGAGCGACGACAAGACGGGTCTGTCCCGGCTTTACGATCCAGCGCTGAACAAGTCCACGGGATTCACCGAGGACGAGCGCGACCGGTACAGTCTCCGCGGCCTGCTGCCACCGCGGGTTTTCACGCTGAAGGAGCAGGAGAAACGCGTTCTCGCGAACCTGCGCCGCAACGAATCGAACATCCAGAAATACATCTATCTTCAGGGTCTCCAGGACCGGAACGAGACGCTCTTCTTCCGGACGGTCATCGACCACATCGAGGAGATCATGCCGCTCATCTACACGCCGACGGTGGGGCAGGCGTGCAAGGAATTCGCGGCCATCTTCCGTCGCCCCCGCGGTATCTATCTCACCGCCAACGACAGCGGTCGGATGGAGGACATCCTGCGAAACTGGCCCGGCAAGGAGGTGCGAATCATCGTCATTACCGATGGTGAGCGCATCCTCGGACTCGGCGATCTCGGGGCCAACGGCATGGGTATTCCGGTGGGCAAGCTCGCGCTCTACGTGGCGTGCGCGGGCATCGACCCGGCCCACTGCCTGCCGGTCATGCTCGATGTCGGCACCAACAACCATACGCTGAGCGATGATCCGCTCTACCTGGGGCTCCAGCAGGACCGGGTGCGCGGCGAGCCGTACGACGCCCTCGTCGAAGAGTTTGTCGAGGCCGCGAACAGGGTATTCCCGGGCGTTCTGGTACAGTTCGAGGACTTCGTGACTGCCAACGCCTACCACCTGCTCGAGCGCTATCGGAACCGGATCCTCTGCTTCAATGACGACATCCAGGGCACGGCCGCGACGGCGCTTGCCGGCGTCTATGCCGCCACGCGGCTCTCGGGCGTGCCGTTCGCTGACCAGAAGATCCTGTTCCTCGGCGCGGGATCGGCGGCGACGGGAATTGCTGATCTCATCGTGCCCGCGCTGGTCGAGGCGGGGCTCGCCGAAGACGAGGCCCGTAAGCGCCTCTGGTTCTGCAACTCGCGCGGGTTGCTGACGAGCGAATCCGAGCGGATCGCGCCACACAACGTGCCGTACGCCCACGAGGCACCGGCGATGTCGTTCCTGGAGGCCATCGACCACCTTCAACCGACGGCGCTCATCGGCGCCACCGGCCGGCCGGGGACGTTCACCGAGGAGGCGATCGAGCGCATGGCCCGGTACAACGAGCGGCCCGTGGTGTTCGCGCTGTCGAATCCGACCTCGAACGCCGAGTGCACGGCGGAGGAGGCCTATGGCTGGTCCGAAGGGCGCGTCATCTTCGCGAGCGGCAGCCCCTTCGGTACCGTCGAGTACGGTGAACAGCTATTCAAGCCGGGGCAGGGCAACAACGCCTATATCTTCCCGGGCGTGGGGCTCGGCGCCATCGCCTGCGGCGCCCGGCACATCACCGATGGCATGTTTCTCGCCTCGGCGCAGGCCCTGGCCGAGGCCGTCTCGGAGAAATCCCTCGGCTTCGGCGCCATCTACCCGCCGCTGCCGGAAATTCGCCGCGTATCCCTTGAAATCGCCGTCGCGGTCGCGGAACGAGCGGTGGCCGAAGGCGAGGCAACGAAGGCTTCACAGAACTGGCGCGAAACGATTGCGCCGATGATGTACGATCCCAGTTATTGATGAAGGCAGGTCATCTGTATGGCTGAAAGACCACTCTCTCCACATCTGCAGATCTACAAGCCGCAGCTGACGTCGGTCATGTCGATCATGCACCGAGGCACGGGCGTGTTTCTGGCGCTCGGCACGGTCCTCGTCGTGTATTGGCTATACTCGCTCGCGGCAGGTCCCGAGGCGTTTGCTACGGCCCAGGGCCTGGTTGTTTCACTGCCCGGAAAGCTCGTGCTGCTCGCGCTGGCGTTCAGCGTCTTCTACCACCTCGGCAACGGTGTGCGTCACCTTCTCTGGGACGCAGGCTGGGCGCTGGAGCTGCAAGGCGCCTACCAGACCGGCTGGGCGGTGGTCGTATTCGCGGTCCTGGCTACGGCCGGCAGCGCCGTGCTGATCTTCGGAGGTGGAGCATGAAGTTTGTGAACCCCGTCGCGCTCGCGCGTGGCCACGGCTCCGCCAAATCGGGCGTCGAGCACTGGTGGGCCCAGCGCATCACGTCCGTGGCCCTGGCGCCCCTGACCCTCTGGGTGATCTACGCGCTGGCGACACTGGGTGGCGCAAGCTATGACGAAGTGATTGCCTGGATGAGCAATCCGTTCAACGGTGCCCTGCTCATCGCCTGGGTGGTCACGATGCTCCACCATGCCCAGCTCGGGCTGCAGGTGGTCATCGAAGACTATATTCATGTCGCCTGGCAGGAATACACCCTGCTGATTGGTGTCAAGCTGCTTGCCGCTCTCGGGGCGATCGTCGCAACCGTATCGGTCCTGAGCGTGGTGTTCGGAGGTTAACTGTTCATGAGTGAATCCTACTCACTGGTCAAGCACCAGTACGACGTGCTGGTGGTCGGCGCGGGAGGTGCGGGTCTTCGCGCAACCTTTGGCGTCGCCCAGACGGGCCTCAAGACGGGCTGCATCACCAAGGTGTTTCCGACGCGGAGCCATACGGTGGCCGCCCAGGGCGGCATGAGTGCGGCGCTGGGCAACATGGGGGAAGACGACTGGCGCTGGCACATGTACGACACCATCAAGGGGTCGGACTGGCTTGGCGATCAGGACGCGATCGAGTACATGTGCCGCGAGGCGATTCCGTCGGTCATCGAGCTCGAGCATTATGGCGTCCCGTTCTCGCGCACCGACGAGGGCAAGATCTACCAGCGCCCCTTCGGCGGCATGACCACGCACTTCGGTGAGGGCACCGCCCAGCGGACCTGCGCCGCGGCCGACCGCACCGGCCACGCCATCCTGCACACGCTCTACCAGCAGGCGTTGAAGCACGATGCGACGTTTTTCATCGAATTCTTTGCCATCGACCTGATCATGGACGAAGACGGCATCTGTCGCGGCGTGCTCGCGCTCGAGATGGAGACCGGCAAGCTGCATCTATTCCAGGCGCACGCGGTCATTCTCGCGACCGGCGGCTACGGCCGGGCCTGGCTGTCCGCCACCTCTGCGCACACGTGCACAGGCGACGGCAACGGGATGGTGCTTCGCGCCGGTCTACCGCTCCAGGACATGGAGTTCGTCCAGTTTCACCCGACCGGTATCTATGGCGCGGGCTGCCTCATCACCGAAGGGGTTCGGGGCGAGGGCGGATACCTTGTCAACAGCGACGGCGAACGCTTCATGGAGCGCTATGCTCCCAACGCCAAGGATCTGGCGTCCCGTGACGTCGTCAGCCGCTCGATGACCGTCGAGATCCGAGAGGGTCGCGGTGTCGGCCCCAACCAGGATCACGTGTTCCTCAAGCTCTCGCATCTCGGCGGCGACGTGATCGACGAGCGCCTGCCGGGGATTGCGGAGACTGCCAAGATCTTCGCGGGGGTTGACGTTGCGAAGGACCCGATTCCGGTGATTCCGACGGTCCACTACAACATGGGTGGCGTTCCGACGAACTACCACGGCGAGGTCGTCACGCTGAAGGACGGCAAGGAAACCGTCGTGCCGGGCCTGTTCGCCATCGGCGAAGCGGGCTGCGTTTCGGTGCACGGGGCCAACCGGCTCGGCTCGAACTCGCTTCTCGATCTGATCGTCTTCGGTCGGGCGGTCGCGAAGCACTGCGAGAAGATCATTAGGCCCGATACCCCGCACCCGGAGGTCGATCAGGCCGCGGTGGACCGGATTCTCGATGACTTCGACAAGGTGCGCTATGCCGACGGCGACACTCCGACGGCCGTGATCCGCGAAAAGATGCAGCGCACCATGCAGAACCACGCGGCGGTGTTCCGCGACGAGGAGACGATGCAGGAGGGCTGCGACAAGATGGCGGACATCCTAGGCTCCTTCGCCGACGTCAAGGTTTACGACCGCTCGCTGATCTGGAACTCGGATCTGATCGAGACCCTCGAGCTACGCAATCTCCTCGGCAATGCCGTCGCGACCATCGAGTCCGGGGTGAACCGGAAGGAGAGCCGAGGCGCTCACGCGCGCGAGGATTACACGGAGCGCGACGACGACAACTGGATGAAGCACACGATGTCCTGGATCGACGAGGACGGGAAGATCTCCTTTGACTACAGGCCTGTGCACCTGTACACGATGACAGACGACGTGGAAGTCGTGCCGCCGAAGGCGCGCACCTACTGATCCCCGACGGGAAGGACACCAATCGAAGATGGCCAAATTCTCGCTGCCGAAGAACTCGAAGATCACCAAGGGCAAGGCCTGGAAGGGCGACCCCTCGGCCAAGAACACCAAGCAGTTCAAGATCTATCGCTACGATCCGGACTCCGGGGAGAACCCGCGGACGGACACCTACGAGGTGGATCTCGACACCTGCGGGCCGATGGTTCTCGATGCGTTGTTGAAAATCAAAGACGAGATCGATCCGACGCTGACGTTGAGACGCTCGTGCCGTGAAGGCATCTGCGGGTCGTGCGCGATGAACATCGATGGCACCAACACGCTTGCGTGCACGAGATCCTTCACCACGGGCATGTGCGGCAGCGGATAGACCTTGGCCTCGCCCTTGATGTCGTCGATCGACTTCGTGCACGCAAGCGTGTTGGTGCCATCGATGTTCATCGCGCACGACCCGCAGATGCCTTCACGGCACGAGCGTCTCAA
>JBCCZC010000227.1:0-9042 GCA_039188505.1 Pseudomonadota bacterium
CCTGCCCGCAGTGAGGGCGGACGAGGCCACGGCGATGCCGTCCATGGTCACGCGATCGAACGGGGGCTGGTCCCGATCGGCGGCGACCGCCTCGGCCAGAATTCGCCCCGAGGCGTGCTCGACCCGCACGGTCTCAACAGGCCAGCGAGGCACGGCGGCTTCGATGGCCCGCCAGGCGTCGTTCACACTCGTCAGTTCGCTCACAGTCATCCTTTCTCACGCGGCACCGGCACCCTACCCGGACCTTCGTCCGCCGTCACGTGCCCTCGATCGCCTCGGATAGCGCCGGGGCAACTTCGCGCCGCGCCAGCCGAAATCGTTCCAGCAGGAAAAAGGCGGCGGGCATCGCCAGCAGGGTCAACAGCAGGGCACTGACCATGCCGCCGACCATGGGCGCGGCAATGCGCCGCATGATCTCCGCGCCGGTTCCGCCCCCGAGCATGACAGGGAGCAGGCCCGCGATGATCGTGGCGACGGTCATGAGTTTCGGACGCAGGCGGCGTACGGCGCCGACGAGCACGGCATCGCGGAGGTCCTCGATCGTGGGCGCCCGGGCGCCCAGAGCCTCCTGCCGATCCTGCCAGGCCCGCTGCAGGTACAGCAGCATGATGACCGCCGTCTCCGCGGCCACCCCCGCCAGCGCGATGAATCCCACGACGACGGCGACGGAGAGGTTATAGTCGAGCGCGTGCAGCAGCAGCACGCCGCCGGCCAAGGACAGGGGTAGGACGGCCAGCACCAGAAGGGTCTCGCCGGCCTGCCGGAAATTGAGATAGAGGAGCAGGAAGATCAGCGCCAGCGTGACGGGCACCACCGTTGCCAGTCGATCCCGGGCCCGCGCGAGGTATTCGAACTGGCCGGACCAGGTGACCGAGTAGCCCGGCGGTAGGTCGACTCCGTCGCGGACCGCCGATCGGGCTGCCGCCACGTAGCTGCCGAGGTCGAGGCCGGCGATATCGACGTAGATCCAGCCTGCGGGCCGCGCGTTCTCGCTCTTGATCAACGGGGCGCCGTCCTCGACGCGGATGTCAGCGAGTCCCGAGAGCGGCAGGATCGCTCCCGTCGGCGTCACCACCGGTAGCCACTGCAGCGCCTCGACCGACTCGCGGTACTCACGCGGGTAGCGCAGATTCACCGGGAACCGCTCCAGGCCCTCCACCGTCTCCGTGACGTTGCGCCCGCCCACGGCGAGCTGCACCACTGCCTGTACATCGGCGACGTTCAGACCGAAGCGCGCCGCCGCTTCCCGGTCGATGTCGACCGTGACGTAGCGGCCACCCGCAACGCGCTCGGAAAACGCCGATGCGGTGCCGTCGAGCCCCTGCAGCACGCTTTCGATCTCGGCGCCGAGGCCTTGGATCACCGTCAGGTCCGGGCCCGATATCTTCACGCCGACCGGCGTCTTGATGCCTGTGGCCAGCATGTCGATGCGCGTCTTGATCGGCCAGACCCATGCGTTCGTGAGGCCCGGGAAGGCGACCCGCTCGTTGAGCTCGCTCCGGATATCATCCACGGTGACGCCCGGCCGCCACTGGGCCCGGGGTTTCAGGCGGATCACGGTCTCGATCATGGTCAGCGGTGCGGGATCCGTCGCCGTCTCGGCGCGGCCGATCTTCCCGAATACCCGATCGACCTCGGGCACCGTCATGATCAGCCGATCGGTCTGCTGCAACAGCTCGCGTGCCTTGCCGATCGAGAGTCCCGGAAAGGTCGTCGGCATGTACATCAGGTCGCCTTCGTCGAGCTCGGGCATGAACTCGGTGCCGAGATCACGCAGGGGCAGCAGCGCCGCCCCGAGGGTGCCGACGATCATCAGCAGAGCCAACGCCGGGGCCCTGAGAACCGCCCGGACCAGCGGTGCGTAGGCCGCGGCCAGCCAGCGATTCAGCGGGTTGCTCTCCTCCGGTCGGATGCGCCCGCGCACGAGATACCCGGCCAGCACCGGCACCAGCGTGACCGAGAGCCCCGCGGCAGCGGCCATGGCCCAGGTCTTGGTGAAGGCCAGGGGTGCGAACATGCGTCCTTCCTGGGCCTCGAGCGTGAAGACCGGGAGGAAACTCACGGTGATGATCAGAAGCGAATAGAAGAGCGGCGGCCCGACTTCGAGGGCGGCGGCGCGCACGGTCCGCCAGTGCTCGCCCGGTCGATAGTCCGCTCGCGACATGCGCTTGTGGAGGTTCTCGACGATCACGATCGCCGCGTCGACCATGGCGCCGATGGCAATGGCGATGCCGCCCAGAGACATGATGTTCGCGTTGAGCCCCTGGAAGCGCATGACGATGAAAGCCGCCAGGATGCCGAGCGGCAGGCTCACCAGGATCACCAGCGCCGACCGTAGATGCAGCAGGAACAACGCGCAGACCAGGATGACGACTAGGGACTCCTGGATCAGCTTGCCCTGCAGCGTGTCGACTGCGCGCTCGATCAGGGCCGAGCGGTCGTAGGTCTCCACGATCTCGACGCCGTCCGGTAGGCTCCCGCGAAGCTCGTCGATGCGTGCCTTGACCCGGTCGATGGTTGCCTGCGCGTTCTCGCCGACACGCATCACCACGATGCCACCAACGACCTCCCCCTCGCCGTCCAGTTCGGCGATGCCCCGTCGCATCTGCGGCCCGAGCCTCACCTCGGCGACGTCGCGGACGCGGACCGGCACCCCGTCGGCGGCCTGGATCGGAATCGCCTCGATCGCTTCGAGGGAATCGAGGTAGCCCGTGGCTCGAACCATGTATTCGGCCTCCGCCATCTCGATGACCGACGCGCCAGATTCCTCGTTGGCCCGCCGGATCGCGCTTTCGAGCGCCTGGATCGTGATGCCCCGCGCCTGGAGCGCCTCGGGGTTCGCTACGACCTGATACTGGCGGACCATGCCACCGACGGTGGCCACCTCCGAGACGCCCTCGACCGCCTGCAGCTCAAACCGCAGGAACCAGTCCTGGAGCGCCCGCAGCTCGCTGAGATCCGAGCGGCCGGTACGGTCGACCAGCGCGTACTGGTAAATCCACCCGACGCCCGTCGCATCGGGACCGAGAGCCGGACGCGCCCCGTCCGGGAGGCGGTCGGTCACCTGGTTCAGATACTCGAGGACCCGGGAGCGGGCCCAGTAGAGGTCCGTGCCGTCCTCGAAGACGACGTAGATGAACGAATCCCCGAAGAACGAGTAGCCGCGCACGCTCGTCGCTCCGGGGACGGCGAGCATGGCGCTCGACAGGGGGAAGGTCACCTGCTCCTCGACGACCCGTGGCGCCTGGCCGGCGTAGGCGGTGCGGATGATGACCTGAACGTCCGAGAGATCCGGGATGGCATCAACGGGCGTCTGCCGCAGCGAGACGAAACCTGCCGCCCCGAGAAGCGCCGCCAGGAGGAGCACGAGGGGCCGATTGTCGAGGGACCAGCCGATGATCGCCCGGATCATGAGCCGCCCTCCCGGCCCCGGCCATGCCCGGAGCCACCGAGTCGACGGATCCCGCCGCTGACGCTCGCCTCGGAGTCGATGAGGAACTGGGCCGAGACGACCACCTCGTCGCCGACATCGACGCCCGCGAGAATCTCGACCCAGTCGCCGCTGACCATGCCGACACGCACTTCCTGGACCTCGAAGCGTCCATCGCCCGCCGACACCACGACACGGTCCATGGCTTCGCCACGGATCAGAGCATCGAGGGGCATGACGAGGATGTCCGTTTTCGGACCACCGTAGATCCGCAGCTTGCCGTACATGCCGGGCAGCAGCGTGCCTTCGGCGTTGTCGAAACGCAGGCGCACGCGGACGGTACGCGTCCTTGGATTGACGACCGGCTCGATCAGGTCGACCTCGCCATCGAAGACACGCCCCGGGAGATAGTCGAGGCGTAGCTCCGCCGACTGGCCGATCGCGAGCCAGTCGGCCTGGGCCTCGAAGACATCGGCTCGCACCCAGACCCGACGCAGATCGGAAACGCTCAGAAGTTCCGTGTCCGGCGTGACGTACATGCCGGCGCGAACGTTGAGTTCCGAGATCACCCCGTCGCGCGGCGCCTGCAGCTCGACGACTTCGATGACGGACCGGTTCGCCATGAGCTGACGCCGTTCCGCCGCGCCCATGCCGAGGACCCGGAGCTTCTCCTCGGCCGCCGTGTGGACGGCGTCGTTGCCTCGTTCGAGCGCCTGGATCAGTTCGCGCTGCGCGCTTACGAGCTCCGGCGAGTAGAGGCGCGCGACGGCGTCACCCGCCGTAACGGGATCGCCGGCGGCATCGACCAGCAGCTCCTCGAGCCATCCACTGGTGCGCGGATGTACGTGGCTGATGCCGCTCTCGTCCAGGTCCACTTGGCCGACGGCACGCACGAGGCGCCACAGCCGATCGCGTTCCACTGATGCAGTCCGCACACCGAGGCTCTGCCGGACCTCGGGCGCGACGGTGACGCCCCCGCCCTTCCCCGCCTTGTCGGCGTAGACCGGTACAAGGTCCATGCCCATGGGGGATTTGCCGGGGCCGTCGCGCCGGTAGTTCGCATCCATCGGCGCGACCCAGTAGAGGATTTCCGGAGCGGCGGTGCCGGCGTCGGCGGCCGGTGGGTCGGAATCACCCGGTGCGAGCCAGAACGCGAGCCCCGCACCCAGGCCGATGCCGCCGGCGAGAACGATTAGATGCGTGAGTTGACGGTTCATGTCAGTACCCTCCCAGCCAACGCAGTTCGGCCGCGATCCGGGATCGTTCGGCGTGGAGCTGCTCGGCTTCGGCCGCCAGTTCGATTTCGGTCACCTGCGCTCGCAGGAGGTCGCTCAGGTCGCTGACGGAAGCCGTGAACGCCTCGAGTGCCGCGATCCTCGAGTCGGACGCTGCCGGCAGGAGGCGGTCTTCGTAGAGCGCGATCCGGGCTTCGATCCGCGCCAGGCCGGCCCTCGCCTCTCGCTCCCGGGCGTCGAGGCGACGCAATTGGTCCGAGCGGTCGTGGCGCAGCCCCTCTGCGTCGAGCTTCGCAGCGGCCAGCTTCCGATCCTCCCGCTTCCGGCCAAACAGCGGCACGTCCATGGTCACCATGCCGAAGACGAGGTCCGACCGGGCGCTGCCGTCGGGCCCCTGACCGGTGCGGTCCCCGTAAGCAACTTCGACGGCGAACGCGGGCCGGTACTGCTCTTCAGCGAAGCCGACACGGGCCTCGGCGGCCGCGATGGCCCGATCGAGGACCGCCACGGAAGGATGCCCCGCGAGCTCGATGTTTCCCGTAGCGAGCTCGGGCCACGCGCGGTTATCCACCGCGTTCGCGGTCGCCCCGATCCAGGTCGCAAGGCGGGCCGTAGCCTCGGCGGCCGCCTGCTCGACGGCCACAATCCGCTCTTCGATCCGGGACAGCTCGAGGGTGGCCTCGAAGAAGTCCTGCTGCCGCGCGCGGCCGGTCGCGTAGTCGTCCTCGGCAAGGCCGACCAGAACCTCGAGGTTCTCGCGATTGCGCTCGAGGAGCTCGAGGACCCGGCGAGCGAGGACGCCGTCGATCCAGTCGAGACGCACGGCGCGGCGCCGGTCGTTCGCGACGCCGCGGGAGCGCTCGCCGACAGCCGCTGCCTCCGCTGCGAGGCGCTCCTGCTCATGGGCCAGGGAGTTGCCGCGGGGAAAGGACTGCATGACGCCCAGCTGGAGCTGGGTCATGGGCTCCTGGTCCCGGTCGAAGCTGTCGACCGGAAAGGCGATGGCGCCGAAGCGCAGTTTCGGGTCGGGCCAGTAGGCAGCGGCCTCGGCCGCCGCGCTGAGCGCGCCGCTGCGGGCGTCCTCGGCGGCGATGGCTGGATCGCGGGCCAGCGCCAGGGCCTCGGCTTCCGCGAGCGTGAGCGCGCCCGCGGGGGTGGTGACGATCGCGGCGAGCAGCCCGATCGCAGTGACAGATGAGTTCATGACGAATCCTGCAAACACGTTGAACCGTGCAGCGCACGCGCTGCGACAGTGCGCCCGAACGAATCAGGCGGCAGAAGCGGATTTCAGGATATCGGCGGTCGGATCAGAGGGCTGACGACGCCCGCGGGTGGGCATCCGGAGACTGCGGGAGGCACGCCGGAGCGCGGCGCATGCGGCAGCCCCAGTGTCGATGTTCCGGCGGCGGGTTGGGCGTGCAGGATGCTGCAGCCGGTGCAGTCCGGCATGCCACAGGGCGCCGTGCCGTCGCCGGCGCCACAGCCGTGGCACTCATCGTCGCAGCCAGGGCAGTGATGGGCCGTGGTGTGATCCTCGGGGACCAGGTCAAGCCCGCTCGCAACGACCCCGATCGGCTGGCAGGCCAGCAGCAGTATGAGCATGAGAAGCCGGAAACGCATGGGCTGAAAATAGCACAGTGGCGTGGACGCCGCGTGCTTGAGGCCCGGATCGGTTCCTGCCGACCGTCGCCTGTGTTACCTTCGCCGCCCGATTTCGGAGGGGGATCACCATGCGGTATGACCGCCCGCTTCACATCATCGGCGTCGCCATGGATCTCGGCGCCAGTCGCCGAGGTACGGATATGGGCCCATCGGCGCTTCGGATTGCTCGCCTCGGCCGCGCGCTTCGCGGGCTCGGCTACGAGCTTTCGCTCGAGGAGGACATCCAGGTTCCGGCCATGGAAACCCGCTCGACCGAGAGCCTGAACGCTCGCTTCAAGGCGGAGATTCTCGAAGTCTGCACGGCGCTCTCCGACCGCGTGGAAAGCGTCCTCGGCGCAGGCCATATGCCGCTGGTCCTCGGTGGCGACCACTCGATCGCCATGGGGACCGTTTCCGGCGTCGCTTCCCATTTCCGCCAGCGTGATGAGGACATCGGTCTGATCTGGTTCGACGCGCATGGCGACATGAACGTCCCCGGCGTTTCGCCGACGGGCAACATCCATGGAATGCCGCTCTCCCATCTCCTTGGTCGCGGCGATGATGATCTGCGCGGCATCGCCGGCTTCTACCCGAAGGTCAAGCCCGACAACGTGGCGCTGGTCGGGATTCGGGACATCGACGAGGGCGAGAAGCGAATCATTCGCGAGTCCGGTATTCGGACGTTCACCATGCGCGATATCGACGAACGCGGCATGGCGCAGGTCGCCGAGGAGGTTCTCGAAGTGGTTTGTACCGACACCGCGGGGTTCCATCTGAGCTTTGACGTGGACGGCTGCGATCCCAGCGTGATTCCGGGTTCAGGGACTCTGGTACCGGGCGGCGTGGACTTTCGCGAGGCCCACCTCCTGCTCGAGTATTGCGCCGACAGCCGGTCGATGCTGTCGATGGAACTGGTTGAACTGAACCCGTTCCTGGACCAGGGCAACGTCAGCGCCGAGCGAGCGCGAGACCTGATCCTGAGCGCGTTCGGCAAGCGGATTCTCTAAGGGACGACACGACCCTCGGAGTCTGCACTCCGCAACCCGACTCGAGCCTACGCCTGATCGGCCACCGGATACTGGGCCTGCAGCAGCGCCTTGGCGTTGAGAACGTCGAATTTTCCGGTCCACTGCGCGCGCGCGGCGAGCCAGACGCTCGCGGCGCCCGGGCGATCGAAGATCTGACACTCGACGCGGTCGGAGCGCAGGAGCAGCGAGCGGATGATCATGAGCGTCGAGCGCGCCGCCGGCGTGTGGGCGACGAGCGCGATCTTGCGCCGGCGTGTGGGCGCCGGCACTCGCTCCCGGTAGGCGCGGCCTAGCGCCTTGAGCTCCTGCACATTAAGGTCGAGCACAGTATTGCTGAAGTCCCACAGATAGCTGCTGCAATCCAGGAACCCCTCAGTTTCGACGGCGCGGTCGATTGCCGCTAGCGCTGTCTGGAGGTTGAAGATCGGGCCGACATGATAAATGCCGCGGTGTCCGTCGATTTCGATCCGATCCATGATGGCTCTCCATACCCCGATGTTTGCACTATAGGTCCCGCGGCCGGGTCCTTGAATAGCGATTCAGGTTTCGCAACAAGTGTCCACAGTTGGATGCCGCCGGAGCGTCGCCGCGACCTGCGCGAGTTGCCGGAAGTTGGACCTAGGAGTTCACGTAAGCAGGGCAGACGCTGACGCGAGTGCGCCTGTCGGGCAGTCAGAAAGACTGTATAATTGAACAGTATCTTCAAGTAGTCGCGGCCATGGAACAGGCAATCGTCAACCTCCTCCCGGAAACCCGGCGGCAGGCGCTGGAGGACCAGATCGCGGAGCTCTCCGGCAACCTCGCCGCGGCCACCTACCGGCTGCTGGTGCTGCTGCGGGAATTCGACGAGGTCGACGGCTGGCACGGCGAGCGCATCGCGTCGCTGGCCCACTGGCTGTCCTGGAAGGTCGGTACCAATCTCGGCGCCGCGCGCGAGAAAGTTCGGACAGCGAAGGCCCTGAAAGATCTGCCGTTGATCAGCCAGGCCTTCAGCGAGGGCCGCGTCAGCTTCTCGAAGGTCCGCGCCATGACGCGGGTGGCCACGCCCGCGAACGAGGAGTTCCTGTTGCAGATCGCGCGCCATGGGACGGCGCGCCATGTCGAGCAGCTCGTGCGCCACTATCGCAAGTCGCAGCGGGCCGAGGCGCTGGAACGCGACAACCAGCGGCAGGAGCGTCGATCACTATCGGTGATGGTCGACGAGGACGGGATGGTGATCCTCCGGGGCCGCTTCACCCCCGAACAGGGCGCGCTGATCATCCAGGGACTGGACAAGGCCATGGACGACCAATTGGAGGCTTCCCGCGAGCACGAGGGCGAGCCGTCGGCATCGGAGCCCTTCACGGCCCGGCGCGCCGACGCGCTGGAGCGGATGGCGGTGGACTTTCTCCACGGCAGCGATGGATCCAGCGGCGGCGATCGGTACCTCGTGCACCTGACAACGGACATCGACACGCTCGAGCGCGACGGCAGTGGCGCTGAAGCCGGGCTGGACGAGGTCGGCAACGTTTCCGCGGAAACGTCACGGCGCTTGAGCTGCGACTGCTCGCTGGTCCACGAGGTGATACACGCCGACGGGGAGATCCTGAACGTCGGTCGCAAGACCCGAACGATCCCGCCGTCGATCCGTCGGGCGCTGCAGCGGCGCGACAAGGGCTGCCGCTTCCCGGGCTGTAGCTGCACCCGGCATGTCGAGGGTCACCACATC
>JBCCZC010000228.1:0-9008 GCA_039188505.1 Pseudomonadota bacterium
GCACCTCGCCCGCGGTCGGCCGGTAGAGGCCGACCAGGAGTTTAAAGAGCGTCGTCTTTCCCGAACCGTTGGCCCCCACGATAGCCAGGCTGGTACCCGGGCGCACGGCGAGATCGACGTCGGCAAGCGCGGGCTGCTCCGCGCCCGGGTAGGTGAAGCTGACGCCCTCGAAGCCGATGCCGGCGCGCGGTTCCGAGCCTTCGGTCTCCGCCCCACCGGCGGTGCGAACGGGATCCTCGAGGAACTCGTAAAGGTTCGACAGGTAGAGGTTGTCCTCGTACATGCCGTTGATCGCGTTCAGGCTCGCGGACACCGCCGACTGCCCCTGCTTGAAGACCATCATGTACATGGTCATCTGGCCGAGGGTGATCGTCGCGGCGACGGCGGCCATCACTACCCAGACGAAGGAGCCGTAAAGGGCCACGGTGCTCACCAGCCCCAGACCGAAGCCCCACCAGCCGCGCCGGATCGTCAGCGCCCGGTCCTCGCGATAGAGCCGCTCGAAGATCTCGCGGTAGCGGCGCAACAGCAGCGGGCCGAGCTGGTAGAGCTTGACCTCTTTCGCGTAGTCCTCGCGGGCGAGCACGGTTTCGAGATACATCCGCTTGCGGGTCTCCGGCGAGCGCCAGTAGAACAGCTGGAAGGCCGCATTCGCGAAACGCACCTCGGCGATGAAGGCGGGAATGCCGCCGCCGAAGAGAAGCAGTACCGCCAGCGGCGAGAACTGCCATAGCAGGGCGGCGAAGCCCGTCAGGGCGAGGGCGTTCTGCGCGAGCCCGAAGGTCCGGTTGACCAGCGATAGCGGCCGGGACGAGGCCTCGCGGCGCGCGCGCGTGAGTCGATCGTTGAACTCGGAGTCTTCGAACTGCGTGAGATCCAGCGTGAGCGCCTTCTCGAGGATCAACACGTTGACCCGCTGGCCGAGCTGGGCCCGCAGCAGCTGCTTGCAGATCGAGAGTCCGGTCTGGGCGGCCGCGATACCGGCGATCGCCAGCCCCTCCGCCGCGACCAGCCAGAGCACGCGCGTGGGGTCCGCCCCGGTCGCGTCCTGCACGATCAGGACCACGCCATCGACGATGAGCTGGCCGATGTAGGCCGCGACCGCCGGCAGCGCACCCGCCACCACGGTCAGGAGCGCCATCACGATGGTCAGGGTCGGGCTGGTCTGCCAGACCAGTTCGATCGCGCGCCGCGAGAACCGGAATACGGACAGGAAGCCGCCGAGCCGGGTGCCGGCCTTGGCCATTTGCGAGGGTGGTGACACGGGCACTCCTGAAATCCTTCGACCCGTTTCCTGGCGGCGTTGCGCCCCTTAGGGAAGGGCGCCGGCCTTTCCGGGCGGGACGCGCCTTGGCGCGAAGGCCGCCACGTTGCATCCGCAATTTTCAGGTGGATCGAGTCCTAGAGGATATACTACCCCGAGGGAGGGCTTGACCATGACCCAGACGATGCCGAATCGGCGCGCCGTCGCCGACGGAGATCTGCTGTTCCGCGAAGGTGACGAGGCGGACTGCGCCTACATCATCGAGAGCGGACGCCTCGAAATCTCCACGAGCGCGGACGGAAGTCCGGTCGTGATCTGCCATCTCGAAGCGGGCGATATCGTCGGCGAGATGGGCGTCATCGACCATGCGCCGCGCACCGCTACGGCCCGGGCCGTGGGCGAGACCCAGCTGCTCGTGGTCACCCGGGACACGCTGACGGATCGCCTCGCGGGCGCCGACCCGATTCTCAAGCTCCTGGTGAAGGTCCTCCTGGACCGCTATCGGACGGGGCTCGACAGCGTTCGCGGCGACGGTAGCAGCGCCGAGCGCGAGGAACTGCTGGGTGCCGAGGTCGTCGGCGAATACATGGCCCACGGCATCGACAAGATGCGCCTCGAAGCCGAACTCAAGGAAGCGCTGAACGAAGGCCAGCTCAACGTCTTCTACCAGCCGCTCCTCGACGTTCAGAGCGAACGCGTTGCCGGCTTCGAAGCGCTGACCCGCTGGGAGCACCCCCAGCGTGGCCACATCTCACCGGGGCTTTTCATCAGCCTCGCCGAGGAGACGACGCTGATCGTCCCCGTTGGCCTGTATGTCTTCGAGCAGGCCTGCCGGGACCTCGTCGAGTTCAACGAGGTCGCCGCCGAACACGGCTACCCGTTCTCGCTGTTCATGAGCATCAACGTCTCGGCGCGGCAGATTGCCGATGCCGACTTCATCGAGAGCGCCGCGGCCATCACCGACCAGCACCAGGTCGATCGCGGCCAGATCAAGCTCGAGCTCACCGAGGGGCTCGCGATGAACCACGCGGAGACCCAGGACTGGATCCGCAGCGCCCAGGCGCTCGGTTTCCGGGTTTCACTCGATGATTTCGGCACGGGCTATTCCTCCCTCGAAACGCTCGCCAGCCTCCCCCTGAACGCGGCGAAGATCGACCAGGCGTTCGTCCGGGAACTGCGCGTCGACTATCGAGCCCGCGAGCTCATGCGGGGCATCGTGAGCCTGATGAAAGGCCTGGGCCTCCAGGTCATCGTCGAGGGAATCGAGACGCGGCACCAGCTGAACTTCATTGCCGCCCTGGACTGCCACATCGCCCAGGGCTACCTCATCGGGCCGGCATTGAAGCACGACGATGCCCGCGATCTGCTCATCGAGGGCCCGGCGCTCGAGGACGCGAGCTGATTGAGATTCGGGTCCAGCGGCGACCATCCGGGGCCGCGCCCATCGTCAAGGAAATAGCCCCCCACGTTCTGAGCGGTCTGGACAAGTCAAGAACGGCTTCCGCGCAGGTTGCCGCGGACTCGCCGTGCATCGATAGGCGCGGCCCCGGCTCGGAGACCTTCGGTCAGGCCCGCGCGACCCACCGCCTGTTTCCAGGCCTACCTCGCCCATCGGGAAAACGCCCCGGTCGCTCCGGGGCGCGGTCTTTCTCGCCCCTGCGATTCTAGGCCTTGAGGAGGGATTCCACCGCCGGACCGATCGCGTCGGGGGTGGTCTGCGGCGCGAAGCGCTCGACCGGCTTGCCGTCCTTCCCGACGAGGAACTTCGTGAAGTTCCACTTGATCCCCTCGCTACCGAGCACGCCCGGGGCGGCCCCCTTCAGGTAGGAGAACAGCGGGTGGGCGTCCTTGCCGTTGACGTCCACCTTCTCGAAGAGCGGAAACGTCACGCCGAAATTCAGCTCACAGAACTCCGAGATCTCGCTCTCCGAGCCGGGCTCCTGCTTGCCGAACTGGTTGCAGGGGAAACCCAGAACCACGAAGTCGTCCTGGCCGTATTTCTGGTAGAGCGACTCGAGGCCCTTGTACTGGGGCGTGAAACCGCACTTGCTGGCGGTATTGACGACCAGCACGACCTTGCCTTCGTAAGCGCTCAGGGGGGCGTCCGAACCGTCGATGGTCCGGGCGGAGAACTCGTGGATGCTGTCTGCCATGAATGGCCTCTCGGATAGGGGCTTCGCCGCTGACCGGGCGGCGCGAGACGTCAGCCCGAAGCGTCGCAGGCGCCCTGTGTAAACCGCGTCACGCCTGCGGAGCCGGCGGCGCAGGCGTTCGAGTAGGTCACATCATTGCAGCCGCAGACGGGGGCGTACTCCATCGTGCACATGCGCTCCGGATCCGCGAGCTTCGGGTTGATGCAGGGACCCTCGTCGGCCGTCCGGGTCTCACGGGCACAGCCTGCCGTCAGCAGCAGGGCGAGGAGCAGAACGAACAGGCTTGAGGACGTCTTCATGGCGCGAATAATAGGCGCATGGGAACACGGAAGGAATGGCAGCGTCGGCTCACGGTCCTCGGACCGATGTTCGCGGACGCCGAGCAGGCGTTAGGCGCCGCCTTGCCCCGACGCTTTCCCGACCCGGACGCGCTGACGGCGCTGGTCCACGGCCGGGCACGAACGCGGGGCGGTCAGCCGGTCCGCTTCGTCAGCGCGAACGACGGCCGGACGTCGGCGCTGCAGTACGAGCAGCGGGTCTTCGAGACGGGGCTGGTTGCCACGCGCCCCGAGGACTGGCACGACCTGTTCAACGCGCTCTCCTGGGCCCTGTTTCCCCAGACGAAGGCGGCATTGAACGCGGGGCACTATCGCGAGCGCGATGCCGCCGGACGCTCCCGTCGCCGGGACGCGCTGACGCTGGTGGACGAGGCGGGCCTGGTGTGTGCCGTGACAGAGCAGACCTACGAGGCCCTGAACGACCGCCACGACTGGCGCGCGCTCTTCATCGAGCGGCGGGCAGCGTGGCATCGGTGGATCCAGCCGATCCTCGTCGGCCATGGCCTCATGGCCCAGTGCCTCGAACCCCACATCGGACTCACGGCGAAGGCCATCTACGTGCCCGTACCCAGGGATTTTGCGGTGCTCCCGGCGAGGCGCCGGTTGGCCCTGGTCGACGGCTGGCTCGCCGAACGGATCGAGCGGCTCGAATCTCCGCGCGAGCTTCTGCCCCTGCCCGTGCTGGGCATCCCGGAGTGGCACGCGGCCAACGCCGACCCGGCCTTCTACGACGACACCGACTACTTCCGCCCGCGCCGCCGCTAGACCGGAACGGACGTCATCCCGGCGGCCAGGTCAGGGGGCGGCCGGCGAGGAAATGCAGATGAATATGCCAGACCGTCTGCCCGGCGGCAGCGTTGCAGTTCATCACCACGCGAAATCCGTCCTCGGCCACGCCGATCTGGGCCGCGTAGGCCTTCGCCGCGAGGAACAGCTCGCCCACGAGCGGCGCATCAGCCTCGGTGAGGTCGTTGATCGTGCGGATGTGCTTCTTCGGGATAAAGAGCACGTGCTCGGGTGCCTGGCCGTTGATATCGCGGAAGCCGAGCACCGAGTCCGTCTCGTAGACGATGTCGGCAGGAATGCGCCGTTCGATGATGTCGAGGAACAGGGTTTCGGACATGACGACCTCGCTGCTGTATGGCTCTGGGATGACGGTACCACCTCCCCGTCGTCGCCGGGCTGGATGGGATGGGTCAGACGGCCTGACGTCCCGAAAAAGCGTGGGCCAGGGTGCCGCTGTCGACGTATTCGAGCTCGCCACCGAGGGGCACCCCGTGGGCAATGCGCGAAGCGCGCACCCCGGCGTCGCGCGCCATCTCGCTCAGGTAGTGGGCGGTGGCTTCACCTTCGACCGTGGGGTTGGTCGCGATGATGAGCTCTTCGATCCCTTCCTCGGCGAGACGCTCCTCGAGCTGATCCAGGCCGAGCTCCGCCGGTCCGATGCCGTCGAGGGGCGAAAGCCGCCCGAGCAGCACGAAATAGCGGCCGCGATAGCCCGTCGCCTGCTCGATCACGAGAATGTCGGCCGGGGACTCCACCGCGCAGAGCAGGCGCCCGTCGCGATCGCTGGCGGCGCAGATCCTGCAGATCCTGTGCTCCGTGAGCGTGCGGCAGCGTTCGCATCGACCGATACCGTCGATCGCAGCGCTCAGGGCACCGGCGAGCGTCATCGCGCCTTCCGGGTCCCGCTCGAGGAGATGAAACGCCATGCGCTGGGCCGACTTCGGCCCGACGCCAGGCAGGCACCGGAGCGCCGTCATCAGCTGCTCGAGCAGTGGCACTTCGGCCACTTCAGAAGGGCAGCTTCATGCCCGGCGGCAGCTTGAGGCCGCTGGTCAGCCCCGACATCCGCTCCTGGGTTTCCGCATTGAGCTTGTTCACCGCGTCGTTGATCGCCGCGGCGATGAGATCCTCGGTCATGTCGGGATCGTCCTGGAACAGGGAACGGTCGATCTCCACGCGGCGCGCCTCGTGCCGCCCGGTCATCGTTACGCGGACCATGCCGCCACCCGACTCGCCAACCACTTCCAGGTTGGCGACTTCCTCCTGCGCCTTCTGGAAGTCGTCCTGCATTTTCTGGGCCTGCTGCATGAGGCCCGCCAAAGGTCCTTTCATCATCGATTTCCTGATCAGTTGTCGAGAGGTCTGATGCTCTCGACGATGAGCGTCGCTCCCAGCTCTGAACGGAGCCGGGCGACGAACGGGTCGTTCTCGACCGCGTGACGCGCATGGTCGACGCGCTCCTCCGCTTCCCGGCTCTGTCGCGCGGCCGGGCTCTCCACATGACTGCTACTGGCAACGAACTCAACCCTGGCGTCCTGGCCGAAGAGGCGGCGGATGGCCTCGCGGATCCGTTCTTCGGCCGCCTCCGTGCGGAGATGTGACTGCTCCGGGTCGACCGAGAGCTGCCAGGCGCCGTCCGGACGGGTCTCGAGCACGCTGTTTGCGGCCAATACGGCCGCCGTCCCGCGCAAGCCCAGGCGCGTGAAGAGGTGATTCCAGTCCGTGGGCGCAACGCCGGCCGGCGGGGCATCCAGGGTTTCCTCATCTTCCGGTAGCGACGCCAGGCTTGGCCGCGGGGCTTCGAGGGCCGGCGTCGCGGTCCCTTCGACTCCGGATGCGTGGTTCGCCCGATCGGGATCAGGTGTCACCACCGCTGGCGCGGCGGACGCGGCGCGAACCGGCGCTTCGCCCGTCGCGAGGCGGCGCGCCTCGGCACGGGCCGCTGCCGCAGTATCGTTCGAGCGCGGAGGAGCGGACGGTGGCGCCGCGGCCGGAGGCTCGGCAAGCGACACGGGGGCGGCCGGAGGCTCGGCAAGCGGCTCGGGGGCGACCGGCGGCACAGCGTCACGGTTCGCGACGGGAGGTTCCTCCCGGACACCCGTCCGGGCGAGTTCGCGAGCCTGCGCACGCGCGTCTCCGGCACCGGCACCCTGCCCGGCCGTGGCCTCCGAGCCGCCGGGGGCTGGTGCGTCCGTGGCCGCTCCCGACGGCCGGAACGCGAGCATTCGCAGCATCGCCATCTCGAAGCCGCTGCGGGGATCGGGTGCGAGGTCGAGGCTCGCGCGGGCCTGCACGGCGATCTCGTAGGCCAGCTGAATGTCTTCCGGCGACAGGCGACCCGCGAGGTCGCGCACGAAGTCGCCGGGCGCGGTTTTCGGAATGACCTGAGCGATCGCTGCCTCGTGCAGCGTCGCGGCGAGGTCTCGCAGCACCGCGCCGAAGTTCGGCGCGTACTCGGCCAGGGCGCCGATCGCCGCCCACAGTGCCTCGCCGTCGCTGGCTGCCAGGGCGTCGAGGAGCCGTTCGACGTGCTCCCGGTCGATCGTTCCGAGCATGCTCCGGACTTCCTCGTCCCGCAGCGCTCCACCGCCGAATGCGATCGCCTGGTCGAGCAGACTCAACGCATCCCGCATGCTGCCGTCCGCGCCGGCAGCCACGGCGGCAATCGCCTCGGCGTCCGCATCGATGGCCTCGGCCTCGAGCACACGGGCGAGATAGGTGCGGATCTGCTCCGTCTCCAGCCGCTTGAGATTGAACTGCAGACAGCGGGACAGCACCGTCACCGGCAGCTTCTGCGGATCCGTGGTCGCCAGCAGGAACTTGACGTGGGGCGGGGGCTCCTCGAGCGTTTTGAGCAGCGCGTTGAAGCTGTGGGTCGAGAGCATGTGGACCTCGTCGATGAGGTACACCTTGTAACGACCCCGACCGGGCGCATACTGGACATTGTCGAGCAGCTCGCGCGTGTCGTCGACCTTCGTCCGCGATGCGGCGTCCACCTCGATCAGGTCGACGAAACGACCGTCATCGACCTCCAGGCAGATCGGACACTTCCCGCACGGCTCGGAGCTGACACCCTCCTCGCAGTTGAGCGCCTTGGCGAAGATCCGCGCGATGGTCGTCTTGCCGACGCCGCGCGTACCGGTGAAGAGAAAAGCGTGATGGAGGCGGTCGTTGTCGAGGCCGTTCACCAGCGCACGGGCAACGTGCTCCTGGCCAACCAGCTCTGCAAACGTCCGCGGGCGCCACTTGCGCGCCAGAACCTGATACGACATGAGCTCCCGATCGTCTTCCGGGCCCGAAGAAGGCCCACCCAGGAGGCCTATAATGCCAGAGGGATGCGTCGCTTGTTCGCTTCTTTGCGGCCCGCGGCTGCAAAACCGCTCTCAAGCCGACCCTCTGTTCTCAGAAACGTAAGAGCGGGTTGCCGGGACGTAGGCAGAGCGACTCGCTACAGTGACCGCGGCAATCGCAGGGATCCCGGAACTTGAGCATCTTCGAACACGTTTCCGTCTTCATCTCGATCATCCTCGGGCTTGGCGTCGTGCACCTCCTGGGCGGAATCTCTCTGATCCTCGATACGCGGGTCCGGGCGAGGGTCTACTGGATCCACCTCCTTTGGACGGCGAATCTGTTGCTGCTCTCGGTGCTGGTCTGGCTGGCGAACTTCGTACTCTCACCGCTGGAGACCTTCAGCGCCCCGCACATTCTCAACCTCGTCGCCTACTCGATGACGATCTATCTCATGTGCGGCCTGCTCTACCCGGTCCGCGGCGGCGAGGTCACTGACTTCCGGGAGCATTTCCACGCCAACCGCGTGCGCTTCTACGTGGTGGGCCTCCTCTTCGTCGCCACGGACGCCCTCGACGGCGTCCTCGAACGCCAGGTGACCCACCTCGACTTCAACCCGTTCCAGTACGGCACCCTCGGCGTCTGGGCCGGGTGCTTCATGATCGCGATGCTGAAGGACGAGGAATGGATCCAGGGCACGACGGTCGTCGTGTTCTTCCTGGGCCTGCTGGGATTCCTCGAGAGCCTGATCAGAACGGGAGTGATCGGAAGCTAGGGAAGATGAACGAGCGCCGAAAGCAACACTCCGCGTCTACGCTTCTGAAAACAAACGGTCGACTTGAGAGCGGTTTTGCGGCCACCGGCCGCAAAGGAGCGAACAAGCGACGCAACGCCGATCACCTTGCGAGCGGTTTTGACGCCGCAGGCGCAAAAGAAGCGCTCGAGCGACGCACGATGCCGGCGGCAGCACTCCGCGTCGACACTTCTGAAAACAAAGGGTCGTCTGGGGGGCGGTTTTTCCGGCGCCTGCGCCGGAAAAGAAGCGCGCCAGAGACTCAGGAGGCGGCCCCCGCCAGCGACACCTCGGCGCACGAACTCACTGTTGCCGCTGCTCCCTTCCGGGCCTGACGGGGTTCACAGCTAATCGTCGCGAGGGAACCGACGGGGACCACCATAAAC
>JBCCZC010000229.1:0-9007 GCA_039188505.1 Pseudomonadota bacterium
CTCGCGTCGACCTCGAGCCAGCGACTGCCGGGGGTGCCTCGTAGCTCGTCTTCGAAGATCAACTCCACCCCGGTCTTCCCGACCTCGTGATTGAGCTGATACGTCTTCGGTCGCGGGCCGGGGTCGCCGGGTAACGGGATGTCCTGGCCCTCCCACTGACGATCGATC
Source organism: Pseudomonadota bacterium (assembly GCA_039188505.1). Classification (GTDB taxonomy): domain Bacteria; phylum Pseudomonadota; class Gammaproteobacteria; order Xanthomonadales; family SZUA-38; genus JBCCZC01. The sequence goes on from JBCCZC010000229.1 coordinate 169, forward strand.
TCGTCGTTGCGCACCTGCCACTCATCGCGGGTGATCGGCCCGACATAGCCGAGCAGGTGCGCGGCGACACTGCCGTACGGGTAGCTGCGGACCGTCTCCTCGACGACATTGACGCCTGGGAACGCGTCGGGGCGTTCCTCCAGAAAGACGAAGAGCTCCGGGTTCACGTCGACGGCGATGGGAATGCGCTCGAACGGGCCGTAGGAGCGGTCGGCGTACTGGGCCTCGATGGAGCCGGAGAGCTTGACCACCTCGCCCTCGACTTCCATGACGATCGGAGCGACCTCGGAATCGAACGAGGTCGCGAGTTCCCGAAGCGCCTGCTCGTGGATCTCGGCCTGCTTGCCCGTGTCGTAGCCTTGCTTCATCAAAGACAGGCCGCCGAGGAGAGCGCTGGTCCCGACGATACTGCCCGCGCTGCTGTTCGACTGCGAGCTGATGAGGCCGCCGCCGACGGCGGCGAGCGCCCCGGCGAGCATCCGCGTGCGCGCCGACCGCTTCGTGTCGATCATCGCGAGCGTTTCCTCGTAGCTGAAGCGGCGCCACTGATCGTAGGAGTCGTCCATCTGCTGATAGAACAGACCGTACTGCTGATCGACGGTATCGACGAACAGGTACTCGGACTCGCGGATGCGATTCACGCGGGCGAGCATGGGATCGTTCGGCGAAGGCAGCCGATTGATGACCACGCGGCCGTTCCGCTCCTCCTTCAGATGATCACCGAAGGCCTCCGGTGCGATCTCGGCGGCATAGCGCAGCTGGGCCACGCCGCGGATCTGGGACAGATCCTTGCGGGCAAGGTGATTGCGCGCCGCGATGAGATCGTTCGTGATCTGGTTGTAGATGTCCTGGAACGGATCGCCGTCGTAATCGACGTCGTCGCGGTAGGCAAACTGCGTGGCCGAATCCTCGTAGGTCTTGTCGAGCCACTTCCGCCCGGTGGCATCGAAGGCCTGCACGTCGAGCTCGAGGACGTAGCCGTCGGATTCGACGATCGTGCCGGTAACGACGACCTCGGCGGTCGGATCCACCGTGGGCAATACCCGGACGGCACCCCACTGGTTCGTCTTCTCCATCGTGTCGCGGAGGAGGTAGGGAATGTAGCGCGCCTCGCCGCGGCGAACCTCCGGGAAGATCTGATCGTCGTCACGGGGGTCGACCGACGCCGGGATGCCCGGATCGAAGATGACGATACCGACGTCGAGTAGCGCCTCCTGGGGCAGCGCTTCCTGCGCTCGCGTGACCTGAACCGCGTTGACCTTCTTGACCGTGTGCGAGGTACAGCCGACAGCCAGGACCAGCGTCAGCAAGACCATCGCACGACCCATGAGTCGTACCACCATCATCGAATCGCCTTCTTGTAGTTGCGGTACTCCTCCCAGAGCTTCTCGCGGAGTACCGGATCGGTTTCGTTCATCGCCGCCTCGCGGATCTGGCGAGCCACGACGTCGTCATCAGAGCCATCGCCAACGTCGCCCGGCACCCGCGAGGACGCCTGACTGTCACTGGAGCCGCCGGCCCGCGATCCGCCGCCGGCCACCTCCGCGTCCGTGATGGTGCCGCTCGAGGGCAGGTCTGATCCACCGGTCGACGAGCCTGCCGCGGGCGGCAGCATGGACGGATCGCTGACGAGGACGAGCCCCGGCGCGCCGCCCATCTGATCTTCGGGCGTGCCGCCACCGTCGCCACCCGATTGCATGCCGCCGTCGCTCTCGAGGGACTCATCGGGGCTGCCGGAGCGCTGGGCGGACGCGAGAATGGTCATCTGACGCTGAAGCTCGCCTTCGAAATCGCCCAGGGATTCGTTCAGCCGTCGATCCAGCTCGGACGCCGGGCCGCCGGGGAACTCACCACCCACACCGCCGGCTTCCGCGACATCGGCGTCGACATTTCCGCCGCCACCGCCACCGCCGGCTTCGCTCGATTCCTCACCGGACGCGCCGCCGCCGGATTCCTCTGCCAGGAGTTCTTCCTCGCTGCCTCCCGCGGCCTCGGACCCTTCGGCGGCTTCGGAACCACCGCCGGCTTCGGCCTGGGCTTCGGAAGCCTCGGCACCGCCTTCACCGCCTTCCATCGATTCCGCGTCAGAATCGCTGGACGCCTCGGAAGAGGACGCCAGCTCCGGCTCGAGCACTTCAAGTTCGCTCGGCGTACCGCCGGGCGACGGCATGGCGCTCGGGGAGGATGATGGTGACGGCGGCGAGGGCGGCGAGGGCATCGGGCTGTTGGTCGCCGAAGGGGAGCTCTGCTGCGAAGGATTCGAGGCACTCGACGAGGAACTCGCGCTGCTCGGCGAACTCGAGCTCGAGCTACTGCTGCTCGATGAGCTCGACGACGAACTGGGCGTCGGCATCGGAGGCGGCATGGTTGGCGATGACTGCTGCTGGGAGGTCGACGCGCAACCGTGCAGCAGAGCGACTGCCGCGGCGAAGAGTGTGAGACGTATTCGCATGGGGGACCTCCCGATTCCGTCACCGTTCTGCCGACCACGCTCCAAAGATGGCCGCGGACGGCGAACTGCGCAAGTGTATTGTCGCCGGGACGCGTGTGGATCAGGTGACCAGTCTGCTAAAAAGATGTTCCCGGCTGGCTCACCCGCCCGCCTGCGTTCGCACGGCGGTTACCAATTCTTCATCTTCATTCTAGGACCCTTGCGGGCGCCAAAGAGTTGCACGAAGCGGGCGTTTTCCAGAAGTACTATATTTTTCGTATATCATGCGGTCAACGGTCCCAGACGCCGCAAGCAGGCGTTGCAACAGGCCTTCCAGGTCCCGAGAACAGCGGGTTGTCGTCTCCGGCGAGGCGATGCATAGTGGATCGGCCAGCGAACGAGGAGTCCCCTTGAGCCACAGCCGTAGAATCATATTGAGTCTCCTGGCCCTGCTGCTGACGGCTTGCGGCGGGGAAGTGATCATCCGGGACACATATCCGACACCGCTCGTCGACCCCCTGCCCTATCGGGTCGGCGTGGTCTACTCGCCCGGCTTCACCGATTACGTCTATCAGAACAACGATTCCAAGCTCACCTTCGAGCTCGGTTCGAAGCAGCTCAACCTGTACCAGACGGTTTTCGACGCGCTGTTTCAAGAAGCCGTACCCCTGAGCAGCGCCTCGGCGGCAGCGACGGTGCCGCAACCGCTCGATCTCGTCGTCGAACCCGTGCTGCAGGAGTACGCCTACCTGGCACCGACGGAGACCGCCACGGACTTCTATGCCGTATCGCTTCGCTACCAGATCCGGCTTTATTCAGGCAACGGCGATCTGATCGGTTACTGGCCCTTCGTCGCCTACGGCAAGAACCGCACGAAGCTGGTCAATCGCAACGAGTCGCTGGGCGACGCAACCTCCCGGGCACTCCGGGACGCCGCCGCCGCGCTGGTCAGTCAGCTGCGGGGTGTCATCGAGAACGAGCAATGGAGACGTCCGGAGGAGGTACCGGGATGAGACAAGGACTGCGACTCGCCATCACCATCCTGGTCGCGGCCGCCCTCAGCGGCTGCGTCACGGCCCGCGTCGAGGAGTTCATCACGGAGCGCCCCGTGCTCCAGGCCAATGAATCCGTCGTCATCATGACCAACCGGCAGGACGCCGTGGTGGAGGCAGAGACCGGCTTCTCGGAGTGCCTGTTCTCGGAGCTCGCGAAAGGCGGAAACCTGGTGAACGTGATCAGCGAGACCCAGTTCAAGGATGAGATGTTCCCCTGGTTCGAACCGCGGCTCGCGCCGGCGCGGCCCGAAGCGATGGGGCCACTGCTCGACCGCCCGCGCATCGCAAGCCGGATTGAGGAGCTGAACGTGCGCTACCTCGTCTGGATCCACGGCGAGTCCGAGACGCTCAACAAGCAGGGCATGATGACCTGCACCCTGAGCCCCGCAGGTGGTGGTTGCCTTGGCGTCCTCAGCTGGGACAACGAGTCGGACTACGAAGCCTCGATCTGGGACCTCAGGCGTCGCGAATCCCTGGGCGTCATCAGCTCCGAGGCGACCGGCACCACCGTCATTCCGGCCATCGGCGTTCCGATTCCGCTCCTTGCCCGGACCAAGACGGCTTCCTGCAAGGGCCTGGCGGATCAGCTACGGGTGGTGCTGTTTGCCGAGTCCTGAGCGCGGCGAGACACGCCGGACCCCCTCGTTTATCCTTGAACGTTTGCGAGCACAGGACGGCAGGTTTCGATGAGCCAGGACGGTAGTTTCTTCTCGGAGGTCATGCGCAGGCGGGTGCCGCAGCTTGTCGGCGTCTATGTGGCCGCCACCTGGATGATGGTCGAGATCGGGGACTGGGCCTCGGAGCGGCTCGGTGCTTCAGCCGACCTCACGACCATGCTGTTCGTGATCATGGCGGCTATGCTCCCGTCCGTGGTGCTGTTTGCCTGGAACCACGGCGCGCCGGGCCGGGACCGTTGGCTCTCGCTCGAAAAGATCTTCATCCCGATGAACATCATCGCGGCGGTGTTCCTGGCGCGGTTCGTCCTACCCGCGGCAGATCTACCCGACCCGACGGCGCCTGCCGCAGAGCCTCCAGCGGCCGCGGCGACGGCCATGGAGACCCGCACGATCGTCGACGAGGACGGGGCCGAGCAGGTCTTCGAAGTCCCCGCCATTGACTACTACCAGCGCGTGGGTATCTTCCCCTTCGAGTACGAAGGCCCCGAGGAGCAGGCCTGGCTCGCCTATGGTGCGCCATACATGCTCCAGGCGGATGTGAATCGGAGCTCGTTCATCGACCTCGATTCGCTGTACGAGGTCACGAGCGCGGACCAGCTGCGCGAGGCCGGCTTCGAGACCGGGCTCGGCCTGCCCCAGGCACTCCGCCTCCGGTGGCTTCGCGACCGGCTGACCAGTCAGATGATCGAAGGCCGCGTGGTGGCCAGCGAAACGGGCTACGTGCTCGACGCCGAACTCCTGGACGTCGACAGCGGCGAGACGCTCGCGACCTACGAGGTTTCGGGCACGGACATCTTCGACGTGCTCGAAGACTTCTCCGACGAACTGCGCGATGCCGTGACGCCCGATCTTCCGGAGATGGACGCCATCAGCACCGACCTGCCTCTGGCGGAGCATTTCACGGCGTCGCTGGAGGCCGCAAAGCTCTTCGTGGCCGCGCGCAGCGCGCGGTTCTTCGCCAACGATTACGCCACGTCCGTCCAGAACCTGCAGGAGGCGGTGACGATCGACCCGAGCTTCGCCGTCGCCTACGCGAGCCTCGCCAACACGCTCCGTGCCGCGGGCCAGGTTCCGCCGGCCGTCGAGGCCTACGAGAAGGCGCTGTCCCTCGACTACAAGCTGTCCTCGGAGCAGCGTTTCATCATCAAGGCGAATCGCTACGGTGCTTCCGGTCAGACCGATCGGGCGATCCGCGTGCTGGAAATGCTGGTGGAGGTCCACCCCTTCAGCGCCAACGCCTACGCACTCCTGGCCAACAACCTAGCCAACGTCGATCGCCCGGAAGACGCCGAAGCCGCGTTCCTGAAAGTCCGCGAACTCGATCCGTCCCAGGACCAGGTGCTCATTGCCCTGGCCGACCTCAGCCTGATGGTGCGCGCCTACGACCAGGCCAACGCCTACGTGACCGAATACCTCGAGACCTATCCGGACGACACGGACGCGATGCTGCGCCTGGGCCGCATCCTCTGGCTGACGGGCGATACGCCGGGCTCGATCAACCAGATCGAGCGGGCCAGTCTGATCGCCTCTGACGATTTCGAGGCGGAGCTCGCGCTCGCGCGCATCGAGAAATGGGCGGGCGACTACGAATCGGCGCTGGCCCGGATCGAACGGCTCGTCGCGCGGGAGCTGGGTTCGGTCCAGCGCGTGCAGGCCGGTTCGGCCCAGATCGAGCTGCTGCAGCTTCGCGGCCAGATCGGCGAGGCGCTTGCCCTGGTCGACGACCTCGATCAGGCCGCGGGCCAGGCCATGCCGCCGGTCCAACGGATTTTCACGATCGTGTCGGCACGGGCGACGCTGTTGATGCTCGGCGGCGACTTCGAAGGATCGATGGCGGAACTCGACGAGGTCGCCACGCAGGTCCAGCCCCCCTTCGATGGGTTCCTGAACATGTCGCGCATGACGGTCCAGCGTCAGGCCGAGCGTCCCGAGGCTTTTCGGGAATCTCTCGGCGCCTTCGCCGAGTTCGTGGGCCAGTTCCAGTTTCCGTTCGTTGACGGATTCCTTGTAGCCGGGCGGGCCTACGAGGCCTACCTGGACGGCCAGTACGACGTCTCCATCGAGCGCTACCAGGAAGCCATCGCGATCTTCCAGCGCTCCCCCCTCGGCCTGATCGACTCCTACGTGGCCGACTACTACACGACCGAGCTCGCGGCGGCGCTGCGCGCTGCCGGTCGCGTCGACGAAGCCCTGATCGAGACCGAGCGACATCTCGGGCTCTACCGCGTCGACAACTTCGCGCGAATCGAGCACGTGGAGAACCTGATCGCCGCCGGCCGTATGGACGAGGCGCGCGAGGAGCTGGCGTTCGCACGGGAGATCTGGGCGCCCGCGGATCCCGGCTTCATCGGGCTGGCCCGGCTGGACGGGCTCGAAGCCAAGCTGGGCGAAGCGTCGGTCGCCGCCAACTGATTGCGGAACTTCGCTACCGTCGACCGGTCCCACTGGCCGGGATGAGGCGGCATGAAACCGACGGCGAAGGTCGCCGTTGCTCAAGGAGTTCGACAATGCAGAAACTGCTGCTGGCCGCCCTGCTGGCCGTGCCCGGCCTGACCATGGCCCAGGATTCGACAGAGGCTCGCGCCGTCTTTGCAGGCGGTTGCTTCTGGTGTGTGGAAGAGGCCTTTGAGGCCGTCGACGGCGTCAACGAGGCCATCTCCGGCTACGCGGGCGGCACGGCGGATACCGCCACCTACCGCAAGGTCATCTCCGGCCGCACCGGCCATGCCGAGGTGGTGGAAGTCCGCTACGATCCCGCGGTCGTCAGCTACGAAGAACTCCTGGAGGTCTTCTGGCTGAACATCGACCCGACCACGCCGGATCGACAGTTCTGCGACCGCGGCAGCCAGTATCGCTCAGCGATCTTCCCGGCCAACGCCGAGCAGCAGGCCGCCGCAGAGCAATCCGTCGCGCTGCTGCGGGAGCAGAAGCCTTTCGACGCACCGGTCGTGACGCTGATCGAACCGCTCGATGCCTTCTATCCGGCCGAGGCCTATCACCAGAACTATTACCGAACGAATGCGCTCCGGTATCGCTCCTACAAATACGGCTGCGGCCGGCCGAAGCGGCTTGAAGAACTCTGGGGCGACGCCTCCGAGCCCTACGTACGTCCGGAGTAGCTGCCTGCGGCAACGCTGCAGTCGCCCTCAGGGGCCACCGCAGGTCCCACGGACCAGCGTTCCTCGGCCACCTCCTCGAGGGCGGTGGCAACCGCGGACGGCAGCAGCGTGACCAGCCGAATGACGTCCCCGACCCGCCGAGCGGATACCCCGGCGCGCCTGCCCCCCAGCGCCAGCCGGGGCCAGTAACCCCGCGCGCCGGTCACCGGGTCGCCGACGCAGCGCAGCTCGATGCGGCCGCTGAAACCGTCGTGGGTGAAGTGCACTTCATCAGTGCTGGAAGCGACATCGCCGACGCTCGGCAGCGCCGCGACCGCGTCGGCCAGCGCTGCCGTGGCCGCGGCGGTATGCACGACATAGACCGTGGCGCCGGGTGGCGGAAGCACCGGCGCGGGCGCATTGACCGTCGTGCAGGCCGCGGCGCCCAGGCAGAGCGCCGCGACAATCGCGCGACGTCCCCTACTCGCGGACGTCGAGGACGACGCTCGCCGTTGCCTGGCCGCCAAAGCCGTCGTCGATCGTATAGGTGAAGGAGTCACCACCCCACCAACCGGGGTTCGGGGTGTAGCGAATCTGCTGGTCGGCGGTGATCGCAACCGTCCCGAAGCCGGTCTGCTGCGGGTCGACCGAGACGATCGTCAGGGTGTCCCCATCCTCGTCGGAGTCATTGGCCAGCACGTCGATGACCACCGCGACGTTCTTGTCCGTCACCGCGGCGTCGTCGTTCGCTACCGGAGTGGTGTTGAACGGCATGACCACCACCGTGACCGTCGCCTGGGCGGACTCGCCGCCGGCGTCGGTCACCGTGTAGCGGAAGCTGTCGGTGCCGGTGAAGTCGCGGCGGGGCTCGAAGCGCACCCTGCCGTCCTCGATCGTCGCCGTGCCATTGGCCGGCATCTCGACTGCCGCCAGTTCCAGCATCTCGCCTTCGTCGTTGCGCAGAACGTCGATCACCACGTCCCGGTTGCGCAGCGTCTGCGCCATGTCGTCGGTCGCCGTGATCGGTGGCGGCGTCACGGTTACCGTCACGGTCCCGGAGCCTTCCTGACCGTTGGCGTCGCCAACCTCGTAGGTGAAGCTGTCGGTACCGACGAAGCCTGCGGCCGGGGCGTACCGGATGGCACCGTCCACGATCGAAGTCGTGCCGTTCGAGGGCGCGCCCGCGGAACCGAGGAACAGCCCCTCGCCGCTGTCGTTGGCGAGTACGTCGATCACCACCGGCACGCCGGTGCGCGTCATGGCCTGATCGTCGCCGATCACGATCGGCGGGACGTCTTCGACAGTCACGACGACCTCGGCCGATGCCTCGCTGCCGAAGTCGTCGACGATCAGGTAGGAGAAGCTGTCGATACCCGCGAAGCCCGGATTCGGGGCATAGGTGACCATGGCTCCACCCTCGACCGTGGCCGTTCCGCTGGCCGGCGCCGTGACAGACACCACGCGAAGGGGGCCGCCATCGGGGTCCGAATCGTTGGCCAGCACCGCTATGGTGACGGGCACCTCCCGGCGCGTGGTGGCCGCATCGTCGGACGCCACGGGCAGGTTATTGACGACGAA
>JBCCZC010000230.1:0-8968 GCA_039188505.1 Pseudomonadota bacterium
CGTACTCGGCGCGCTCGATCACCCCGAAGAACTGCTCGATGTGCTCGGTAGGCAGGTCTCGGAAGAGCGCGGATTGAAGGATCTGGAACATCCATGCGCCATCGATCTGGCTTTCGCCGGAGATGTCGGTGACCATTACCGCGGGCTGTTCGCCGGTCACCATCTGGCTACGGGCAGCCAGCGCCTCGACCCGGGCGCGATCGACCCGCAGGATGACCGCCTCTTTCGACACCACGAACGCCGAGAAGGGCCGCGGATTGAGGTTCCCCAAGGCGTAATCGGACCGATCTGCTCCCGCTTCGATCACCCGTTCGCGGCCGGCCTTGCTGGCCGTTCGGACGGTCCCGGAGATGAGGTAGACGGCGTCGTCGTCTTCCTCGCCTTCTTCGAAGATCCGGTCCTTCTTTCGCGCGGTGACGAGCTGTCCCCGCGCCACCAGTTCCTCGAGCTGCTGCGGCGCGAGCGAGTTCAGCGGATTGATCTCGCCGAGCCGTTTCTTGATCGCTTCATCCATAACCGCGCGATTCTCTCACGGTGACGGGAAACGCGACAACCAGCCACAGCGACGACTGCCGGGTTGCAAGTCGGTGCGTCCCCGCTATAGTGCCGCTTCACACCCCGTGCGGAGGGGTGGCAGAGCGGTTGAATGCACTGGTCTTGAAAACCAGCAAGGGTTAGCGCCCTTCGTGGGTTCGAATCCCACCCCCTCCGCCATTGAAGCGGCGCCGCCGGCGCGGCTTCGATGGCGGCGGGGGCGCGTGCGAAGGCCGACAAATCGCGCAGCCGACCTGTTCGGCGAGCGACCGCGAAAGGGGTGAGCGCGCCGTTCGCGCGAATCATCCCACCCCCTCCGCCATCGAACCGGCGCCGCCGGCGCGTCCGATCAGCTCGCGATGGCTTGCGGCGCCTGCGGCAAACCGTCCTCGCGACGCGACTGGAGATAGTCCCAGACAAACGCGTGCAGGTCCGGCTTGTCGCTGGCCCATTCGAAACAGCCCTCGGCGTTGATGGCAATGTCGTTGACCGGATCGAAATCGATGCGGGCGAAGGCGGCGTGCCGTGAGGTATAGGCCCGATCCGCGATGTCGCCATGCCAGAGGTGCTGGATATGGCCGGGGACATGGCCGATGCTGCCGGCCGTCTCGGCGTGGAAGGCCGCTGCCCAGCGCCGGTAGTGGTCGGCCCGGCGCTCGTTCAGCTCGTAGTAGCCGATGATCTCCTCCATGCGTCCCGCCATGGCCTGCAGCATGAACCTGTCAGCGGAGCCGATGATGGCGCGGTCGTAGAAGCCGTGCCGGTCGAGGATTTCCCGGCGCCCGGCCCACGCCTTCCCGGGCGCGATCTGGAAACGTCGCGAGGCACCCGGGCCGTCGAAGTAGTCTGCCGGTAGGGTCCCCTGCGCGTAGCGAGAGCTCATCGCCTCGAAGGTCAGCCGTTTACCCGGGGCTGGAGGCCGACCGTCGGCCGTCAGATTGGTACATCGCGCGAAGGGCTGCACGAACGAGAACCGGTCCAGCGCGTCGAGGGTGTCGCGCCACCATTGGTCGTTGTCGAAGATCACATCCGCGTCGAGCCAGGCCACCGCGGTGCAGCTGGCGGGGAGGGCTTCAAGGGCGATATTGAGGAGCCGCTCCTTCTGCCACATGACGTCACGGCCCCGGAGCTGGATCAGCTCGTCCGCATCGCCCCGCGCGAGCTCGAAGCCATGGCCGTAGGCCAACTCGACCGTGATCAGGGGAATTCCGAGGGCATTTTGAAACTGCTGGTAGTTGCGCAGACGCGTTCGCCAACCGCAGGGGTTGAAGTAGGCGCAGACTCCCCAGAGCACGGTCTAACGCTTCCGGACTAGCGTCACGCCCTCGCCGAAGGGTAGTTCGAGCACGTCGAGATCGTCGCGCTGGCGTAGGTCGGCCATGTAGTCGATGACGGAAAAGTTGTAGGCCGAAGCCGCGCCGTAGATTCTCGAGAGCTTCCTGCTGCCGGTGTCGTGAAACAGCGTGATCGCATCATCCGCAAGGCGATCCTCGAAGGTCTCGTAGTCGAAGCGGGCCTGTTCATGGGTATGGAGGCCATCGACGAACAGCAGGTCGACCGTCGTGATCGCGCGGTCGGCCTCGCTCCCGCGGAAATCCTGCGTGGTCACGCAATGGTGGGTGATCGAGTCGATCCCGTAGGACGCGAAATGCGCCGAGACGGCCTCCGGCTCCTTCCAGAAATCGTCGACGAGGGAAGGGTCGATGAAGGTCACCCGCCCGTCTTCGCCGTTGTCCTGGAAGGCACGAGCCACCATCATCGGCGCGAAGCCCCGAAAGGAACCGATCATCACCGCCTGCCGCTGTCCTCGCAGCAGGCGCGCGAGGCCGTAGTAGATCCACCCGAGGCCGAGATTGCGATCCTCGACCCGCTGGAAGTGGCCCATGCGCACGAGGTCCTTGTTGCTGAAGATCTCTCCGATCCAGGCTGCCAGGTCATTCATTGGGGTCTGTTTCCGCGGGGATTGACAAGCTCGTCGATGGCCTCATCCGATGCCGGATTGTCGACGTCGAGGATGAGCTGGATGTCTTCCGGCACCGGAAGCTCGAGCGCGTCGAGGTACATCGCCAGCATGCCCGCCATGGTTCGGTGGATGGCCGCATTGCGGAATCCGCTGCGGCCGTCGGAGTAGGGGAAGTGGATGTACGCGAAGGGATTCGCCTCCCAGACGTACAGCGTGCCGCTTCGATCGTACCCGTAGTCGTAGGACAGGAAGTTCAGCCCCAGCGCCTCGCGTGCGGCCTGGAACTTCTCGTGGTGCGGGTCGGGCTTGCCGATATACGCGAGTTCCTCCTGCCTGGCCGCCTCGTCGTAGATGCGGTCGCCGCCTCGCGTCACCCACATCGGTGTCAGCATCAGGTGATGGCTGACCCCCCAGCGGCCGCAGGCGATGTAGCGAAACTTGCGGTAGCGCCCGTCCTCGTTGCTGACGTCGATGATCTCGGTTGCGACCGGGCGGCGGAAGTTCTCCAGCGGGGCGTAGGCAAGCTCATCGGCATTCTCGATGCGGATGGGATCGCCCCCGTGCCCCCAGTCCTCGCGGATCATGAATGGGTAGGCGAGTCCCGCCGCATCCATCCGGAACCGATCGGGATCGGCGATGAGTACCGAGCGCGCCATCCGCAGGCCGACGCGTTCGAGGAACTCCGGCGCCCGGGACTTGCTGGCATGGACCAGGCGGTCGACGGGATTGATGTGCGTCACGCCGCGTGCCTCGAGCGCCCGGCCGATCCTGACAGCCTGGTCGTAGGTCTGCCGGGACCAATCCTGCACGGGGTCCTGCAGCCACGGATGGATGACGCCGTAACGCTCGGGATCCTCCAGCTCGAACGGGAGCAGGCGCAGCTCGAAAAGATGGTCGTATTCGGGTCGGTTGACCCGGATCCAATCGACCAGGACCTGATACCCGTCGGGAACGACGCGCGGATGCCGTACCGCGAGCACTCGAGGGCCGCCCTTGAGCTGCCCGTTGTGGCGAGCGTCCGCGAGGTGCCGCACCAGCGGATACAGCCCGATCTGAGCCTTCTCGATCTTGCCGCTCGGAAGGGGCAGGTGAGAGAGCGCCTCTTCGGCTTCGCCAAAGCGTCCGCTCGCGTTTTCTGCCTGGCCGAGCAGGGCGAGGATACGGGAGTTGTCGCCGTCGAGGCCGCGGGCCACCTTGAGGTGGCTTCTGGCCTCGGCGAAGCGGCCAAGCTGGAACTGGATCTCTGCCAGCAGCAGTCGCCATTCGGGCACGGATCCAGCAAGCTTCACGGCCCGCTGGGCTGCAGCCAGTGCGGGCGCAAAGCGCTGCCTTCTCAGGTGAGCGCGCGCGAGGTTTGCATGCGTCTCGGGCGCGTCGGGGGCGAGCTGCTGGGCGGATTCCAGCCAGCTGACGGCCTCGTCGCTGGCGCCGCCGCGCTCGAGCAGCGCGATCCCGAGGAACTGCTGCGCAGCCGCGGCGTGAACGGGATCAAAGGCAATCGGCCGGCATAGCGCTTCGACGGCAGCCCAGTCGCCTTGAGCCAGCAGGCCGCGAGCCTGCTCGAGGGTTTCGACCGTGGACATGGTCACGCTCCGATGTGATGGCAGGCGATCCTAGGGCGCCCGCCGGAAAAACGAGATGGGTGATCGAAAGGCCGGCGGTTCTGCGCGTTGGCGATCGAGAACGCTTTCGATAACATGCTCCGAATGGCCCCAGGGGAGACATCATGATCCGACTGGTCCTGGTCGACGACCACGACATCGTCCGCACCGGCATCGCGCACATCATCTCGACCGAATCCGACATCGACATCGTCGGAGAGGCAGGTGATGGCGAGACCGGTCTTCGCCTGATACGCGAGCTGAAGCCCGATGTGGTCCTCATGGACGTCAATATGCCCCGGCTCGGCGGCCTCGAGGCCACCCGACGGATCAACCAATCGATGCCGGAGATCCGCGTCATCATCCTGACCGTGCACTCCGAAGCGCCGTTCCCGACGCACCTGCTCGATGCCGGGGCGAGCGGTTACCTCACCAAGGGCTGCGCGGCCACGGATCTCATCGACGCCATCCGGGCGGTCCGCTCGGGGCAGCGATTCATCGGCAAGGACATCGCCCAGCGCCTCGCGCTGAGTCTGTTGCCCGGGGCCGAACGTTGCCCGTTCGACGAGCTGTCGGCGCGGGAAATGGAGGTGATGATGATGCTTGTCCAGGGCCAGGAGGTCGGCCAGATCGCCAAGAGCCTCGCGCTCAGCCCGAAGACGGTCAGCACTTACAAGTACCGGGTCTACGAGAAGCTCGACGTCAAGAACGACGTCGAGCTGACCCACCTCGCGATTCGCCACGGAATCACCGAAGCCGGCGGACTTTCCCCCAGCTGACGTCATGCGGTCAGTCGCCGGTTCCCGTACGCGGGGCCGGATCCGACGGCTTCTCCGACCGTGATTCCTTGCCGGCACCGTTGTCAGGCTGCGGCGCTTCGGTCTTGCCCGAGGCCTTCGGGGCGGCGGGCTTCTCGGGTGCTGCCGGTCGTGCTTCGGCGGCGGCCGGCTTCGGCTTCGAATCACCGCTCGCGGCCTTTGGCGGCTTAGTCGCCCTGGCCTCGGCGGGCGGCGCCGTGCTCGCTTTCGGCTTCGAGGGCACCGCGCGCTTTTCCTTCGGCTGCTTGTCCGTCGCTTTGGGTGCGGGTGCTTTCGCCGCTGCGGCAGGCTTCGAAGCCGGCGCTGCGGATTCGCCAGCTTTCGGCTTTCCAGCCTGAGGCGCCGCTTCTCCGGCCGGTCCTGCGTCGGTTGCCGCGTTGCTGCGCGGCTTCGGCTTGCGTGGTGCCGGATCCTTCGGCTTCTCGGGTCCGGTGCCGGCCGGTGCGCGCTCTGCCGCGCCCTGCGCCTCCGCATCGTTCGACTTGGGCTTTGCTTCCAGTGCCGTGGTTCGAGCGGGCTCGGGTGCCTTGGCTTCGGCCGCCGGTTTCGAGGATTCCTTCGGTCGAGACTCGCGCGAAGCAGGGCTGCTGGATGCCTTCGCCGCCACCGGCTGCTTGCCGGATTCCGAGGCAGCCGCCTTCGTCGCCGGCTTGTCGCCACTCGCTCCGGCCTCCGTGCCGCCCTTGCTGGCGGTCACGTCGCCTGACGACGGCTTCTCTGCAGGCGCGGTGGCACCGTCTTTCTGGGGGGGGCGAGCCGTTTTGTCGCTTCCGGCATCCGGTGCGGGCTGCTGCTGTCCGTCACCACGGCTGGCGTTCTGGTCAGCGTTGTTGTCAGCCTTCTGGCCCGCATCCGCAGCTTCACCGCCTCGGCCACCCCGCGATCGTCCGCGTCCACGGCGGGATCTTGGCTGGCGCTCGGAGCCGTCACCGGATTGGGACTTGCTGGCGTCCCCGTCGCTTGGCTTGCCCTCGGCACCGTCGCCGGCGTTCGTCGCGTTCTGCTGCTGCTCGTTCGTCTGCTTCTGCCCCCGCGAGCGCCCGCGTCCGCGGCGACCGCCCCGGCGTGAGCGTTTCCGACCCGATTTGGCGGGTTGCGTATCGTCGCCTTCGGCGGCCGGCTTCTCGCCCGATTCCGCCTTGCCGCTGCCGGCCTTTTTCGTTTTTTCGGTCCTGGATTCGTCGCGGCCGCCGGTCTTCTTGCCCGCGCGTCGCTGGGACGGGTGCTTGCTGCGGGGCTGGGCCGCCTTCTTCGACGCCTTCTTGCGTCGACCACCGGACCCGGCACCATCGCGCTTGGCCGCGGGCTTCTCCTGGGCTTCCTCCGGCTCGGGCGCCTTCTCGGGGGGCGCGGCAAAGATCTGCTTGAACCAGGCGAAGACCCCCCCGTTCGACTCGTCCTCAGTCTTCGCGGCCGCGCTCACGGGTTCGGTCGTGGGCTCGGTCCGCACCGGTGCCGGCTGTGGTGGCGAGATACGCGCCACGGCGGGCTCCTGGGTTGCCGGTCGGAGCCCCTGGGGCGTGTGCGCCGCGACGATCTCGGGCTCCGGTGGCTTGATCATCTCGTAGCTGGTCTCGCCATCGAGGGTCAGATCCTGACGCCGCACCCGGCGAACCTCGAAGTTCGGCGTGTCCATGTACTGGTTGGCGACGATCATGATCGGCACGCGGTGCCGGTGCTCGATCTGGGCGATGCTGTGGCGTTTCTCGTTGAGGAGGAAATTGCCGACGGACGTCGGGACGATGGCAATCACCTCGCCCGTGTATTCCTTCATGACCTCTTCTTCGACCAGTCGGAGCACCGAGAGGGCAAGCGACTCCTCGCCCCGAATGAAGCCATGACCATGACAACGCGGGCAGACGTTCTGGCTGGACTCCTCGAGCGAGGGTCGGAGCCGCTGCCGGGACATCTCCAGTAGGCCGAAGCGGGAAATCCGGCCCAGCTGGGTGCGGGCCCGATCAACGCGAAGCGCCTTGCGCAGGCAGTCCTCGACCTCTCGCTGATGCCGGTTGTCCATCATGTCGATGAAGTCGATCACCACGAGGCCGCCGAGATCCCGGATGCGCAGCTGGCGAGCAATCTCCTCCGCTGCCTCGAGATTCGTCTGCCGAGCAGTCTCCTCGATGTCGCCGCCCTTCGTGGCGCGGGCCGAGTTGATGTCGATCGAGATCAGGGCCTCGGTCTGGTCGATCACGATCGAACCGCCGTTGCCGAGCTGGACCTCACGGGAGTAGGCCGATTCGATCTGGCTTTCGATCTGGAAGCGCGAGAACAGCGGCGTGGTGTCGCTGTAGAGCTTCAGCTTGCGCAGGTTGTGGGGCATCACCTGCTGCATGAATTCCTGGGCGTCGGCGAACATCGTCTCGTGGTCGATGAGGATTTCGCCGATGTCGCTGCGGAGGTAGTCACGCAGCGCACGGATGATCAGGCTGCTCTCCTGATAGATGAGGAGCGGCGCCGGGCGCTCGGCCGCGGCCGTCTTGATGGCGTCCCAGAGGTGGCGGAGGTAGTCGAGGTCCCACTGGAGTTCCTCCTGGTCTCGACCGACGCCGGCAGTTCGTACGATGAGGCCCATGCCTTTCTCGAGCTCGAGCGCGTCCAGCGTCTCCTTGAGCTGCTGGCGATCGTCACCTTCGACCCGGCGCGAGACGCCGCCCGCCCGGGGGTTGTTCGGCATGAGGACAAGGTAGCGGCCGGCAAGGCTGATGAACGTCGTGAGGGCCGCGCCCTTGTTGCCGCGCTCTTCCTTCTCGACCTGGACGACCACTTCCTGGCCTTCCTTGATCGCGTCCTTGATGGCGACCTTGCCCCCGCCGGAGCGTGCGCCCTCGCGGTGGTAATCCTGGGAGATCTCCTTCATCGGCAGGAAGCCGTGGCGGCCCGCGCCGTAGTCGACGAAGCACGCGTCGAGGGAAGGCTCCACGCGGGTCACGCGACCCTTGTAGATGTTGCCTTTCTTCTGTTCGCGGGAGGGGACCTCGATGTCGAGGTCGTAGAGCTTCTGGCCATCAACGATCGCAACGCGCAACTCCTCGGGCTGAGTTGCGTTGATCAGCATTCTTTTCATTGTTGTCTTCCCGGCGCGCTCAACCGTCCGGGTGCAGCATCACAGCCAGGCTGCGACGGCGCTGCGTCGACCGTACGAAACCGCACGGGAGCGCGCTCATTCTCGTTGTTCTTATCGGGCCGGCCGCCACCCGCTACAGTCTCTGGCGAACGACCAAACCCGTCCAGGCGTCTGCCGCAGCAGGCGCCTCTCGATTCGTGTTACAGCTGGATTGCCGGCCGGCACCCTTGGAAACGCAGGCCAGCTTCCTTTGCGAGGACGCTGCTCAGGGGCACCGTCCAACGCCGCAATATAGCAATCTGCGGTTGGCGCATCAATGAGTTGCGGAGTCCGAAGATTCCCGCTCCTCGCGGTTCCAGGAGACGCGGTTGCGTCCCTCGTGCTTCGCTCGGTAGAGCTCGTGATCGGCGGCGACGAGCATCCGCTCGTGGTGATCGACGCCGGAGTCGGCAGAAAGGCCGATACTGGCCGTCACGCTCAGTTCCGAGGCAATGGTCTCCCAGCCTGCGCCGGCGATCTCCTCCCGAAGCGCCTCGGCCCGGGCAAATACCCTGTCGGGCGGTAATCCGCGAAACAGGAGCGCGAACTCCTCGCCGCCGTAACGCGCAGCAGTTACGTCCTCCTCGCTGAGCCCTCGCAGGACGGCCCCGATACGCTCGAGCACACGATCGCCGATCTGGTGCGAGAAACGATCGTTGATGCGCTTGAAGTGGTCGAGGTCGAAGAGGCCCACGGCGATCGGCGTTCCGGCCTCGCGGGCAGCGAGAAACGCCCGGCCGAGCTCCTCGTCGAAATGTCGACGGTTCGGTAGCCCCGTGAGGCTGTCCTCGCGGGCCTGGCGCTCGAAAGCGGCTGATTGACGTTCGAGCCGGACCGCGAGATCGGTCTTCTCATCCGCCAGCCGTTCGAGATCCGCCGTCCGCTCGGACAGGGCAGCGGTGCGGGACGCGACCTCCTGCTCCAGGCGTTCGGTCTGCCGGCGAAG
>JBCCZC010000231.1:0-8943 GCA_039188505.1 Pseudomonadota bacterium
AACCCCGACGCCTTCGCGCCCTGGGTGTCCCGCTTCTTTGCCGAGTACGCGCTCGCCCACCTCGACGAATGTGATGCGGCCGACCCGGCGGCACGGCTCGCGCACCTCGCTCAGCGCTTCGACGACATTGCCGCGGCGACGCCGACGCGCCGGAAGACGCTGCTGCGCGAATTCCTCGGGTTCATGCGTTCGCAGGTCGTTCTCCGGCTGCAGGACCGTCTCACGGCCTCGACGGGTTCGCCGGAGTACTTCCGCGAGGACCTGACCCGCTGGATCGAAGCCAACGGCCGGGCACTGACAGAATCGCGCCCGCCGCGACTGCGCGGCTGGTCCGAAGACCTCGATGCCGACGGCTGTGCCGAAGCGCTCGCAGCGGATGCGGCGGCCTTCGCGGCCCGGCTCCGCGCCTGGCCGACCGCCTGGGCAGCGTGCGCCGGTCACATGGACGAACTCGTGCGGCTGTGAAGCCCGCGGTCGACGCGCTGATCGTCAACTACAACGCCGGCGACTGGCTGGCGCGCTGCGCCACGTCCCTCGTCGCGCAGGTTCGGCGGATCATCGTCGTCGACAACGCCTCGACTGACGGCAGCCTTAGTGGCTTACCGGCCAGCGCGGAGGTCATTCGCAACGGCGCCAATCGGGGCTTTGCGGCGGCGCTCGCTCAGGCCGCTGAATCGAGCGACGCGCCCGCCGTACTCCTCGCGAACCCCGACCTGCACGTGGCTCCGGGCGCCGTCGCGGCCATGGTCGACGTGCTCGACGGGCAGCCATCAGCTGGCATCGTCGGCGCCCGTGTCCTCGACCCGGACGGGTCCGACCAGCGGGCCGGAAGGCGGCGGACCCCGACGCCGGCGCGAGCCGCTGTCGCCATGCTGGGGCTCGACCGCCTGGGTGGCGAAGGGGTCGAGATCCGAGAGCCGGTGCCCGGCGCACCGGTCACCGTCGATGCGGTATCAGGCGCTCTCGTGCTCGTCCGGCGCACCTGCTGGGATGCGCTCGAGGGCTATGATCCCGGCTACTTCCTGCATTGCGAAGACCTCGATTTCTTCCGGCGGGCCGCGGACGCCGGCTGGTCGACCTGGTATCAACCTGCCGCCCGGGCGGAACACGTCAAGGGCGTCAGTCAGCGGGGACGGTCACGGCTGTCCGAGCGGCACAAGCGGGACGGCATGATCCGCTATTTCCGTCGTTTCGATGCGGCGACCATGGGGTCCCTGCCGGCTGCCGCCTGGGTGCTCCTGATCCGACTCCACTATCTTCTGCGCCTGCCGCTCCTCGCCTGGCGCGATCGGCGATCCCGCTGACCATGGCAACCGTCGCCGTCGTTGGTGGAGGCAACCAGATCGCAGCCGCGCTGCTGCCCCGGCTGGTCGATGCCGGCGTGGACGTTCGCGTGCTCTCTCGCCGCCCGCCGCCGCCGTGGATACCGGACGCCGCCGCCGCTGGCTGGTCGACGACCCTCGACGGCGATACCGCAGCGGTCGATGCCCTCATCTGGCTGGCCCCGCTCGGCCTCTTCCCCCACCTGCGCGTGTGCCTCGGGCGGATTGGCCGGATCATTGCGTTCAGCTCGACGAGCGCGAGCGTCAAGCGGCAGTCGAGCAGCGCAGCGGAGCGTACGCTGGCCAGCACTCTCGAAGGGGGCGAGGCAACGGTGCGGGGCGGCGCGTCGATCGAGGGCACGCCCTGTGCGATCCTGCGGCCCACGCTGATCTACGGTCGCGGTCTCGACCGAAACCTGACCCGGATCGCCCACTGGGCCGGTCGGCGCCGCTTCTTTCCGCTGGCGCACGAGGGGCGGGGGCTCCGGCAGCCCGTGCACGCGGACGACCTGGCGGCGCTTGCCGCCGACCTCGCCCTGCGGCCGACGGCCGTCGATGGTCGCTGGATCGTGCCCGGTGGCGAGCGGCTGAGCTACCGCGAGATGGTAGTCCGGGTCTATCGCTCGCTGGGCAAGGTGCCGCGCTTCGTCCACGTGCCGATTACCGCGGTACGCACGGCGCTGGCGGCCCTGCAGCCCTTCGGGATGCTGCCGGGCCTGGATGCGGCGATGTTCGATCGCATGGGGGACGATCTCGTTTTCGACGGCGAACCCGCCCGGGACGAGCTCGGCTTCGCGCCCCGCGGATTCTCACCCGGCTTCGAGACCTGGCGCGAGCCCTGAGGGCCCGGCCGGTCCCGGAAGATCGTCGTCAGGCGACCAGCTTGCGGTAGCGCACGCGATGCGGCCGATCGGCCTCATCGCCCAAGCGGCGCTTGCGGTCCTTCTCGTACTCCTCGTGGTTGCCTTCGAACCAGACCACCTGGCTGTCGCCCTCGAAGGCGAGCATGTGGGTCGCGATGCGATCGAGGAACCAGCGGTCGTGGGAGATCACGAACACGCAGCCCGGAAAGTTGAGGATCGCTTCCTCGAGTGCGCGCAGTGTCTCGACGTCCAGATCGTTGGTCGGCTCGTCGAGGAGCAGGGTGTTGCCGCCGCTCTTGAGGAGCTTGGCCAGATGGAGACGGTTGCGCTCGCCGCCCGAGAGATCGCCGACGCGCTTCTGCTGATCCGAACCCCGGAAGTTGAAGCGACTGAGATAGGCGCGGGACGGCGTCTTGTACTTCCCGACCTCGATGAGATCGAGGCCGTCGGAAACCTCTTCCCACACCGTCTTCGAATCGTCGAGCGAATCGCGCGATTGGTCGACGAAGGACAGCTCCACCGTCGTGCCCAGGCGGAGTTCCCCGCCGTCGGGCTGTTCCTGGCCGGCCAGGATGCGGAAGAGCGTGCTCTTGCCCGCGCCGTTGCCGCCGATGATGCCGACGATCGAGCCGGGCGGCACCTTGAAGGACAGGTCCTCGAAGAGCAGCTTGTCGCCGAAGGCCTTGGAGATGCCATCCGCTTCGACCACGAGGTCGCCGAGCCGGGGGCCGGGGGGAATGAAGATCTCGTTGGTTTCGTTGCGACTCTGGAAGTCCTCGGACTGGAGCTCCTCGAAGCGCGCGAGGCGCGCCTTGCTCTTCGCGCGGCGGCCCTTCGGGTTGCTACGCACCCACTCGAGCTCGTGCTCGATGGTTTTCCGGCGCGCTTTCTGCTGCGACTCCTCGATCTTGAGGCGCGCCTCCTTCTGTTCCAGCCAGGAACTGTAGTTGCCTTCCCAGGGAATGCCGTGGCCCCGGTCGAGCTCGAGGATCCACTGGGCGGCGTTGTCGAGGAAGTAGCGGTCGTGGGTGATCGCGACAACGGTGCCGGGGAAGTCCTGCAGGAAGTGCTCGAGCCAGGCCACCGACTCGGCGTCGAGGTGGTTCGTCGGCTCGTCGAGGAGGAGCATGTCCGGGCTCGACAGGAGCAGCCGGCACAGGGCGACGCGGCGCCGCTCGCCGCCGGAAAGGACCTTCACCGGCTGGTCCCAGGGCGGCAGGCGCAGCGCGTCTGCCGCTACCTCGAGGGTCCGGTCGAGTTCCCAGCCGTTGGCCGCGTCGATCGCGTCCTGGAGCCGCCCCTGCTCCTCGAGGAGGGCGTTCATCTCGTCGTCCTCCATCGGCTCGGCGAACTTGGCGCTGACCTCGTCGAAGCGATCGAGGAGCGCCTTGATCTCGCCGACGCCCTGCTCGACGTTGTCTCGCACGGTGGCGTCATCGTCGAGCTGCGGCTCCTGCGGCAGATAGCCGATCTTGATGCCGGGCTGCGGACGCGCCTCGCCGTTGAACTGGGTCTCGACGCCCGCCATGATCCGGAGCAGCGTGGATTTGCCGGAGCCGTTCAGGCCGAGAACGCCAATCTTCGCCCCGGGGAAGAAGGACAGGGAGATGTCCTTGAGGATCTCCCGGTTCGGGGGCACGGTCTTGCTCACGCGGAGCATGGTGTAGATGTATTGCGCCATGGGATTCGTCGGTTGCGATGCAGCCGCGCATTATCGCCGATCCCGCCGTGAGCGGATAGTCGTGGCGGGCGTCTGCACGGGCTTCCGACGCTTGAAGCAGGTACAATAGGGGGCTTGATTGCCCTTGCTTCGAGGACCCTCACCGATGTTCGAGACCGGAATGCGGATCGCTGGCTACGACAGCGAACTCCAGGCCGCCCTGGAGGCGGAAACCCAGCGCCAGGAAGACCACGTGGAGCTCATCGCTTCGGAGAACTACGCCAGTCCGCGGGTTCTCGAAGCGCAGGGCTCGGTGATGACGAACAAATACGCCGAGGGCTACCCGAGCAAGCGGTACTACGGTGGCTGCGAGCACGTCGACGTCGCCGAGGCGCTGGCCATCGAGCGGGTGAAGGAACTCTTCGGCGCCGCCTACGCCAACGTGCAGCCCCACTCGGGTTCACAGGCCAATGCGGCGGTCTACCTGGCGCTGCTCAAGCCGGGAGACACGATCCTCGGCATGAGCCTCGACGCCGGCGGTCACCTCACCCACGGTGCGAAGCCGAGCTTCTCGGGCAAGATCTTCAACGCCGTGCAGTACGGGCTCGATCTCGAAACGGGTCTGCTGGACTATGGCCAGATCGAAGCGCTGGCCCAGGAGCATCGGCCGAAGCTGCTGATCGGCGGCTTCTCCGCCTACTCTCGCGTCGTCGACTGGGAGCGCATGGCGAAGATCGCGGCCGACGTCGGCGCCTACTTCGTCGTGGACATGGCGCATGTCGCGGGCCTCGTTGCCGCCGGCGTCTACCCGAATCCGGTGCCGTACGCCGACGCCGTCACCTCGACGACGCACAAGACGCTCCGCGGCCCGCGCGGCGGCATCATCCTCGCGCGTGATCCGGAGCTCGGCAAGAAGTTCAACAGCCTGGTTTTCCCGGGCACGCAGGGCGGGCCGCTCATGCACGTCATCGCCGCGAAGGCGGTGGCCTTCAAGGAGGCGCTGGAGCCCGAGTTCAAGGCGTACCAGTCGCAGGTGATCAAGAACGCGCAGGCCATGGCGAACACGCTCATTGCCCGCGGTTACAACGTGGTTTCCGGCGGCACCGACAACCACCTCTTCCTGGTCGATCTGATCGACAAGGACATCACCGGGAAGGACGCGGAAGCCGCGCTCGGCGCCGCCCACATCACGGCCAACAAGAACGCCGTGCCGAACGACCCGCGCTCGCCGTTCGTGACCAGCGGCCTGCGCATCGGCACGCCGGCGATCACGACCCGCGGCTACAGCGAGGCGGACGCCGCCGAGCTGGCGGGCCTCATGTGCGATGTGCTCGACGACCTCGAGAACGCGGAGAACATCGCGCGGGTCCGGGACGCCGTCCTCGCCCAGTGTCGGCGCTATCCGGTTTACCGGCCCTCGCGAGACGCGGCGGCCTGACCGGGGCCCGGCGGGACTAGCGAGGCCCCATGCACTGCCCGTTCTGTGAGGCGACGGATACGCGCGTCATCGACTCGCGCCTGAAGGGCGAGGGGTACCAGATCCGGCGCCGCCGCGAGTGCGGGAACTGCGGCGCCCGCTTCAACACCTTCGAGACGCCGGAGGTCAAGCTGCCGAACGTCATCAAGGCCGACGGCACGCGGGAGCCCTTCGACGCTGACAAGCTGCGCGCGGGCATCGTGCGCGCGCTCCAGAAGCGCCCGGTCGAAACCGAGGAGGTCGAGGAATCGATCGGTCGGGTCCTGCGCGCACTTCGCTCCCTCGACGTAAGCGAAATCCCGTCCCGGGCGGTTGGCGAGCACGTCATGGAAGAGCTGCGGCGCCTCGACCAGGTGGCCTACATCCGCTTCGCGTCGGTCTATCGCAGCTTCGAGGACGTGCAGGCCTTCCTGGAGGCGGTCGAACAACTCATGCGCGACTCCCCGGAAGGCCTCGATTCCCGCCAGCTCTCGCTGCTCGGGGACCGCTTCCCGGGGCTCTCCGGCTCCACGGACAAGTAGCGTGGCGACCGCTTCCGCCATCGACCATGCGCACATGGCCGAGGCCCTACGGCTGGCCGAGCTTGGCGCGTGGACCACCCACCCGAATCCCCGGGTGGGCTGCGTCATCGCCGACGGCGCCGCGGTGGTCGGCCGCGGCTGGCACGAGCGTGCCGGGGGACCCCACGCCGAGGTCGTCGCGCTGGCCGACGCCGGGGAGCGGGCACGCGGCGCGACGGCCTATGTCACCCTCGAGCCCTGCGCCCATCACGGCCGCACACCGCCCTGCGCTGACGCGCTGCTGGCCGCCGGCATCGCCCGCGTCGTCGCGGCGGTGCCCGATCCGTTCCCGGAAGTCGACGGGCGCGGATTCGGCAAGCTGCGCGCCGGCGGCGTGGTGGTCGAGGTCGGATTGCTGCGGCCGGCCGGCGAGGCGCTGATCCGGGGCTTCCTGTCGCGCGTGCAGCGCGGCCGCCCCTGGGTCCGGGTCAAACTCGCCATGAGTCTCGATGCCCGCACGGCGCTGGCCGATGGCGAAAGCCGCTGGATCTCCTCCGGGGCGTCCCGGGCGGACGTGCAGCGGCTGCGCGCGCGGGCATCCGCAATCCTCACGGCGTCTGGAACCGTGCTGCGCGACGATCCACGGCTCAACGTCCGCATCGACACCCCGCGCCAGCCCCACCGCTACGTCATCGACACCGAACTCCAGACCCCGGCGACCGCGCAGGTATTGACCACCGGCGCGACGACGCTGGTCGTGGCCGACGACGTCGATCCGCCGGCGTGGACGGAGCAGCGGGGCGTCACGGTGCTGCACGCGCCGCGCGCCCCCCGGGGGCTGGATCTTGCCGCGGTCCTGCGGCTCCTGGCCGATCGCGGCGAGAACGAACTGCATGTCGAAGCCGGCGCCGGGCTCTGCGGCGGGCTGGCGACGGCGGGCCTGATCGACGAACTGGTGCTGTACGTCGCGCCCCACCTGCTGGGTCCGGGGCGACCGCTGCTGCAGCTCCCCGCCCTGGAATCCATGGGCGATCGCATGAACTGGCGCTTCGACGAGGTGCGCCACGTTGGAGAGGATCTGAGAATCACATGTTCACCGGAATCATCCAGGCCGTAGGCTGCGTCAGGGATCTGACGCCGCGCGACGGCGACGTCCGGCTCACCATCGAGACCGAGACCGATTTCTTCGCGGGCGTGAAGCTCGGCGACAGCATTGCCGTGAGCGGCGCCTGCCTGACGGCCGTCGACCTCGGCGACCGCCACTTCGCCGCGGACGTTTCCCGCGAGACCCTCGATCTGACGACGCTCGGGCGGCTCGCCTCCGGCCACCGCGTCAACCTCGAGAAGGCCCTCGGCGCCGGCGAGCCGCTCGGCGGCCATTTCGTGACGGGCCATGTCGACGGTATCGGCAAGCTGGTCGACCGGCGGCCCGACGCGCGCAGCATCCGCATGCGCTTCGAGGTGCCCGCGTCGCTCGAGGCGCTCGTCGCCGACAAGGGCTCCATCGCGATCGAGGGCGTCAGCCTGACCGTGAATCGCGTCCAGGGGCGGATCGTGGAGATCAACCTGGTGCCGCACACGCTCGAGTGGACCAATCTCGATGCGCTGGCGGCCGGTGACCCGGTCAACATGGAGGCTGACCTGCTGGCACGCTACCTGGCGAGGATGATCAGCGTTTCCGGTTACAATGGTGGGATTGACCGGGACTTTCTCAAGGAACACGGCTACGCGCCGGACGACGCATGAATACCATTCCCGAACTCCTCGACGAGATCCGGCAGGGCCGGATGGTCGTCATGATGGACGACGAGGATCGCGAGAACGAAGGCGATCTGATCATGGCGGCCTCGATGGTCCGCCCCGAAGACATCAACTTCATGGCGCTGCACGCGCGCGGGCTGATCTGCCTGCCGCTGACGCCGGACCGCTGCCGCCAGCTCAGCCTGCCCCTGATGGTCGACAGCAACGGTACCCGCTTCGGCACCAACTTCACGATCTCGATCGAGGCCGCCGAAGGCGTGACGACGGGTATCTCGGCCTATGACCGGGCCCACACGATCCGCACGGCGGTCCGACCTGCCGCACGCGCCGAGGACGTGGCCCAGCCGGGGCACGTG
The DNA here is from genome assembly GCA_039188505.1 of Pseudomonadota bacterium. Taxonomy (GTDB): domain Bacteria; phylum Pseudomonadota; class Gammaproteobacteria; order Xanthomonadales; family SZUA-38; genus JBCCZC01. The sequence continues at coordinate 7,940 of JBCCZC010000231.1, forward strand.
TTCCCGCTGATGGCGCAGCCCGGCGGCACGCTGACGCGCGCAGGGCACACGGAAGCGGCGGTGGACATGGCCTGCCTGGCCGGCCTCGAGCCCGCGGGCGTTCTCGTCGAGATCCTGAACGAGGATGGCTCCATGGCCCGGCGGCCGCAGCTCGAGACCTTCGCCGAGAAGCACGGGCTGAAGATCGGCACCATCGCCGACCTGATCCGCTACCGGCTCGAGACGGAGAAGACGGTCAGCCGCCTTGGCGAGCGTCGCGTAGCCACGGAGCACGGCGATTTCCGCCTCGTGAGCTACCGGGACACGCTTCGCAAGCAGCTGCACCTCGCGCTCGTGCGCGGGACGCCGCAGCCCGATGCGGCAACGCTCGTTCGCGTCCACGTGCGCAATACGCTCAGCGACGTGCTCGGCGTGGACGATCCGTCCCTGGGTCTCCCGGTGCGCGTCGCCATCGAGGAGCTCGCGAAGGCGGACACGGGCGTGCTGGTCATGCTCGGGCAGGACGAGAGCGCGCAGAGCATTCTCGACTGGATCGACGATGCGCCGGTCAAGCCGGTGATGAAGGAAGAGGGTGGGGAGGCGAGCAACGACCTCCGCACCTACGGCATCGGCGCCCAGATCCTCTCTGATCTCGGCGTCGGGCAGATGGAGGTGCTGTCGGCGCCGAAGCGCTTCCACGGTCTGTCGGGCTTCGGCCTCGAGATCGTCGGCTACCGGGAACCGCAGGAGCATTCGGGCCCCGCGGCCCAGGGAGTGACGGGATGAAGACCATCGAAGGAAAGCTCAGCGGCGTCACGGGTCGCGTCGCCATCGTGGCGGGCCGGTTCAACGGCTTCGTCGTGGAGTCGCTGATCGCCGGCGCGCGGGACACCCTCGTGCGGCACGGCATTGACGACGACGATCTGACCCTCGTACGCGTGCCCGGCGCCTTCGAGATCCCTGCCATCTGTGCACGCCTGGCGTCCAGCGGCGACTACGATGCGGTGATCGCCACGGGCGCGGTC
>JBCCZC010000232.1:0-8906 GCA_039188505.1 Pseudomonadota bacterium
AGCGCGAGACCAGCATGCGGGCGCTGTTGGCTGAGGGTGTATCGGTGGCCAGGGCGATCTCGTCGAAGGAGTAGCCGAACTCGACGCGCAGAATCACCGCTTCGCGGGCTTTCTTGCTCAACGTCATCAGCGCCCCCTCGTATTGCTCGAGCACCTCATGACCGATGACCTTGCTCATGATCGAAGCTTCAGGGTCCTGCACTTCGTGCTCGCTGTCGTTCACGCCGTGCTGGTTTCGCCGCGTCACCCGGCGGATCTCCATCCGGATGTTGTTCAGCATGATCTTGCGAAGATAGGCCAGGAACGCGCCCTCGCGCAGCGCCTCGAAGTCGTCGATGCGATCCAGCGTGCGCATCAGTGCCACCTGAACCAGGTCGTGGGTATCCGACAGGTCTCGCGCATACTGGGGCAGACGGCCGTGAGCCCAGCGCGTGATGATGGGAAGAAAGTGACGATACAGCTGTTCGCGTGCGGCTTCGTCGCCATCAGCCACCCGCTGCAGCAACGCTGCCGTCGACTCAAGCGACTGATTCATGGGGTAGATGCGGGGGCGGCAACAGGCGTTCGAGTATAGGTCGACAACGATGCCAGCTCAAAACGTGAGGCGTGCCTGGTCTACCGGTCTGTCCACGCCTTCCTCCAGGCCTTTCCCCGCCTGCCCAAGCCTTTGCGACAATGCACCGTTCGGGTTCCAGCAATGGGGACAGTGTAGATTTCTGGGGCAAGACAAAACCAACACGCCCCCCTTTTTGGAGAAGCTCATGCCTGTCGACCTCAGCGATCTCGAAGACGCTTTCCAATGCGCAAGCTATGGCGAAGGACCGCTCGACACCCTGGCGGTCGTGCGGCGCTCGACCGGGGAGATCTTCGTCAGAACCGACGGCGGCGTCGACGACGGCTTCCCAGCGGACTACCGGGACGACATTTCGGACTATGTCGAGATCCCCGGCAGGCACGACCTTGCCTTGGGTACGGGGCTGGTCTTCAGATTCGTCGATCGGCACGTTCCAGAACTTCGTAAGCAGGTCGAGCGATATTTCTGCGGGCCCGGCGCGTACGCAAAGTTCAAGGACCTCCTTGAGCGACATCGAGTTCTGGAGCAGTGGTACGACTTCGAACAGGTCGAAACTTTGATAGCGCTCAGGGACTGGTGCGATGAAGTCGGACTGGAGATCGGCTCGAAGACCTCTTGAATGGGGCAGGTACATTTACCGCGCACATGGGAGGCCATTGATGTCACTGCCCCCTTGCGCACCATCAAGTTGGCCCCTGCCTCGCCACCCACGGACTCGGTAGCCGAGCCGTCCCTGCCGAGGGTGCGGTCCCTCGTACCGTCGATCGATCACGACCTCGTCGCTGGTATCCTTCTCGCGCAGGCGATGCCATAGAGGACGATGGTTTGGAGTTCCGGCGGGAAATCGAGGGCCTTCGTGCTCTGGCCATTGTGCCGGTGGTGCTCCATCACGTTTGGCCCTCGGCCGTACCCGGCGGCTATGTCGGGGTCGACGTCTTCTTCGTCATCTCGGGATTCCTGATCACACGCCTGCTGGCCACCGAGCTATCGGCCACCGGTACGATCTCGATCAGTCATTTCTACGCGCGTCGAGCGCGTCGGCTGCTTCCGGCGGCGACGTGCGTCATTGCCGCGGTGCTGATCGCGCGGCCGCTGTTCTCGACGCTCTACTGGAGCGCGTTGCCCGCGGAGGCGCTCGCCAGCCTCTTCTACGTGCAGAACTGGCATCTTGGATTCCAGGCCGTCGACTACTTCGCCATCGAGAGTTCGGCCGGGCCACTCCAGCACTACTGGTCGCTCTCGATCGAAGAACAGTACTACCTGGTCTGGCCGCTGCTGTGCCTGGTCACGGCGCATTTCGCGACCCGTGCGGGCTCAAAAACGCTCGGACCGATCGTCGCACTGATCGCCACGCTCGGTCTCGCTTCCCTGGCCTGGTCCGTCATTTCCACGCCGAAGGATCCGGCGATGGCCTATTTCTCGACCCTTACCCGCGCGTGGGAGCTCGCGCTCGGCGGATTGCTGGGAGTCTCGCATCGCTGGGAAACGCTGGCGCCGGCGCTGCGCCGCATCCTGGGGCTCGGCGGGTTGGGCATGATCGTGGGGGCGGTCATGCTCTTCGATCGCGCATCCCCGGTACCCGGCTTCCACGCGCTGCTGCCCACGGTCGGGGCGGCGCTGATCATCATCGCGGGCCGGGGTGAGCGACTCTCCGCCTACGGCTTGCTGTCCCTGGCGCCGCTTCAATACCTCGGTCGCCTGTCCTACTCCCTCTATCTTTGGCACTGGCCGATCATCTTCGTCATCGCCGGCGGCAGCGTCGGCCTCGCGGTCGCTCCCGGCATCGCGGCGATATTCCTCTCCATCGCCGTCGCCCACTTCTCCTACGAGATGATCGAGGAACGATTCCGTCGACCGACTCGCGGCCCCTTTTCCCGGAGATCGACCGCTGCGCTGGCCAGCGTCTGCCTGGCGGTACCGATCGCCGTCGTGGCGCTGCAGACACGCGAGGATTCGACGGGAGCCGACAGCGGGAGCGCCAACTTTGACCTCGATGCGGCGCTGCTCACGGTAAGCCGGGACCGGGGCGATGCGTTTCTCGAGGGCTGCTACTCACGAGGCGACAACGTCGACGCCAAGCTGTGTCGCCACGGAGATCCCACCTCCGAAACCCGGGTGTTGCTGATCGGTGACAGCCATGCGATCCACTGGTATCCCGCTTTTCAGGCCCTTGCCGATCGACTGCGATGGGATTTCGCGTTGCTCGCCAAGCCGACCTGCCCCTGGGGCCGAGTGACCACGCGCGACGGCAAGGGCGAGCCGCGGGAGCTTTGTGGCCGCTGGTACCAGAACGCGCTGACCCTCATCAACGAGATGGATCCGGCGCTGCTCGTCTTCTCCCAGTCGCGCCTCAAGACCGTGTACGGCGCGCCGGATCGGGCCAGCACCGAGCGCTCGCTCACGGACGCCCTGGCCGCCGACTGGCGAGAGCAAATGGCGGCCGGGCGACGGGTGGTTGCCTTGCGGGATACGCCGAGGCTCTACGAACCGGGGCCCGAGTGCCTCGCGCGAAACCGCACGCAGCCCGAGCGGTGCGGTGAGGTTCGCGAACGCTCGATCGACAATCCAACTCGCCTGGATCCCCTGGTGTTGGCCGCTGCCAAGACACCGGGCGTCGTCCTGGCCGACCTGACGGACGCGATCTGCGACGACACCTACTGCCCGGCCATTCGCGACGACCGCATCGTCTGGGCGGACAGCCATCACCTGACCGGTTCGTTTGCCGAACAGCTCGCACCGGCGCTCGAGCAGGCGGTGCCCTGGCGCGCGTTGATGAAGGGCGCACCGGAACCCGTCGTCTCCGCATCGGCGCTCGCGCTTCTCGAGAGCCTCGGCTCCTCCCAGGCCATCGTGCGGCCTTGCACGGACAAGAGCGCCAAGGCGACGGTGGGATGCTGGGCCGGCGATGACTCCGCCACCCGAACTCTAGTGCTCGCCGGTGATAACCGCGCGGCCCAGTGGCGGGATGTCATGGACCGCTTTGGCCAGGCACACGGATTCCGTGTACGACACTTCGCCATCCAGAAATGCGCGCTTGGCGTGACGAATCCGCTGCAAGGACAAGATTCGCATACCCGTTCGGCGTGCGTTGCCCGGTGGCAACAGGTCGCGGAGAGCATCGCGTCGATCGCGCCCGAGCTGCTGGTACTCGGGCAGTCCCGGGGCCACCGGATCGAGGATTTCACGGACTCGGTCCGCAACAGTCGGCGGCTCCTGAACGGCATCGAACACTTCCTCGAGCTGACCGCCGCCGACGCCGGCGATACGGTCTTGATAGCGGACACGCCGCGTATGCGCGAGACGGTTCCGAAGTGCGTCGCCGAAGAGCCGCAGACCGCGGTCGAACGATGCAGCACGACCCGGGACCGCGCGCTGAGCAATCCAAGGCGACCGGACCCGATCCTTGAATTGGGTGCCAAGAAGCCCGCCCTCACGGTCGTGAATCTCAGCGATCGCATCTGCGACCCGGAAAGCTGCGGCCCCGTCGATGAGGACACGGGCGTCGTCAAGTTCGCTACCCGCTATCTGCTCAGCGAGGCCTATGCGTCAACGCTGTATCCCGAGATCGAGCGCGCCTTGCTGTCGGTGGGGCTGGCGTCTGCAGGCATCGAGCAGGAAAGGGAAAAACCCGCGCCGCCACCCTGAGTGCTTCCGCAACGCGGCCGAGACGGCAACGCTGTTGGTGGACCAGGCGCTTCCTGGGAAGCCGATGCCCCAGGGGGTGTTTCGGCTGCTTGATCTGGCGGCCAGACCGACCAATCGCGCGTTCCCGGACAGGATCCGCCGGTGCCTGCAGCCCGGGAAGAACAGGCCGATCCGGTCGCACCCGAAGGAAGGCTCCGTCTCGGCATGTTGCCGAGACGGAGACCGCCATGGAACGGCGTGCAGAGACGGTCGAACACGAGTTCCGCCCGCAACTGCCGTTCGGCGAACGCCCGGTCATGTTCATCGAGCGATCGCCGTGCCGCGGACCGGCGACCTGGTTCCATGATCGGTGCGGCTCAGGCGCGGGCTTGCGACCCGCTCGTCGAGGAGGAAAGAAACTGGAGTGACGCGTCGCTGGGGAAACCAGCCAGATTTGGAAACACGGTCTCGAGCTCGGAGCGACGTAGCCCGAACCACCTCCCGAGGACTTCGGCGTATTGATCGACGCTGACGGCCGGGATCAGCCGCCCCTGCCCCGCGTCGTGATCATGTCCGAACCGAGTCTCGGGAAACTGCCCGTAGAGGCGCCCGCCCAGTACATCGCCTCCCAGAACGAGCTGGTGTCCGCCCCAGCCGTGGTCGGTGCCGTCACCGTTCGCAGCAAGCCCTCGGCCGAAGTCGGACGCCGTGAAGAGCGTGACCTGTCGATCGGTTCCAAGCTCCTGCATGGCGGCGCTGAATGCCGCCAGGCCATCATCGATCTCAGCCAGAAGTGCCGGCAGCGCATCTGCCTGGTTCGAGTGGGTGTCAAAGCCGCTCATCCCAACGAAGAAAACCTGGCGGGCCGTGCCGAGCGCGTCACGCAGACCGATGGCCTCGGCCACCGTTCGAAGCTGCGAACCGAGCCCGGTGAGGGGGAATTCGGTCGAGAGCATCGGCGCCTGCGCATAGATGCCGTTGTAGCGCGCGTTCGCGTCGAACGCCCTGCCCATGAGGCCCGCGACGTCGCGCTCGAGGAGATCTGGTCGAGCACCGAAAGACTGTCGAAAGTGTGCACGAAGAATCGGCGCAAGAGGATCAGTCATGTCGAGCCCATCGAGATAATCGATCGTCGAGGCGCCGCCGGCACCGACGGCGAAGGGCGTCGTCGCGACGCCGGTCAGAAAAGTGGTGTTTCCGGCCGTGGTCATGGCCGTGAATGGTCGACTCGCTGACGCGACGCCGGCCGCAGCGAGATCCGTGAAGAGCCCGCCCCATCCGAGGGTCGCGCCTTCGGGAGAATTCGACTGCCAGATGCTCTGCTGATCGTTGTGGGAGAAGAGCTTCGGTGGCAACCGCGCGGCGTCCGACAGGAAAGCCCGTCGATCGACCACTTCGATCAAGGGGCCGACATTGCCCAAGACCGCCAGGCGACCGCCGTTGAACAGCGCCTGGACACTAGGCATCTCCGGAGGCAACGCGAAACGACGGGCTGCGAAGTCGGCGCCGTTTTCCGGAGAGAGCTCCAGCAGGGCGCTTCGAGCGCGGCGGTCGCCGTAGAGCTGGAGCAGAGACCGACGGGCTGAGACCAGTTGATCGTAACCAGCGGAGTCCGAGGGAAGGATCAGGTCATGGTTGTCGAGGCCGCCGAACAGAAACACGCAGACCAGAGCACGATAGTCCGTGGTCCCCATGGTCGCGTGCTGGCTGAAGCCGGCCACTGGCGCCAAAGCTGGATAGAGGCCGGCCGCGCCAGCCCTTTTCAGAAAGGATCTACGATTGAGCGTCATGAGTATTGCTCCGTTTCAGCGCTGAACGAGAAAGTCAGGGGAGGTCAGGAACAGCCAGATGGCCATGATCACCCGTTCATTCTCGTCCTCGTCGAGGACCGCCAGCGCATCCACGATGGTCTGGCGAGTTGGGGTTGAAACCCGGCCTGCCGAGAGACGACGAGCAAGCTCATCCACGAGCGCATTGCCGTCGCCCGCGAGCGCGAGCAGCGGTGCGTAGTCGGGGATGAAGCTGCTGGCGTAGACGCCCTGGTCGAAGCTGAGGCCCGCGGCTGCAAACGTGAAGCGGAGATCCTCGATTTCTCCCTCGGGCTTCTCGACGCGGACGATCCGCCGCATGAAGTTGGCGTAGCCGGGCACCGTCGTGCTCGTCGCGAGCTGAAATTCTGGAACCGTGAGGCCGGCTGCTCCGCTCTCCGTGGAGGGTGCCACGTAACCGGGCCGGTAGAAATTGAAGACCGAACGGGCGCGGTAGGGAAACTGGGCAAGTTGACCGTCCTCGCTCATGTTCCACAGCATGGGGACGTACTCCGGCCTCACGTTGCGAACGGCGAAGGCCCGACCCCAGGCGGTGAACCGGAGGACGGGCTCGCGCGGCTTGCCACTCAGCGCACCGTCTCCGGGCGAAGGCGTCCGGGCGTCGATGTCGAAGAGCACAGCGGCAACGGTGGCCGCGAGATCCCCACGACGCCCCGTGCCAACGGTACTCCCATCGGGTAGCCGGTAGCTCCCTGCGTCGAACGCCGCGGTGACGCGACCGACGTAGGCAGGCTCCGGATGGCTGCTGACCAGTCGTTGGATAAGCTGGCGCCCAATGAACGGACCCACGTTCGGATGAGCAAAAATGATGTCTAATGCCTGCTCGATGCTGTCATTCAGGCTCGTGCCAGCGGGAATTTCTTGGCCGAGGAATTGCTTGGGAAGGAGGGAGTGCCGGTCGGCAATCTGCTGCATCGGCCGTGACCAGGCGTCCGACATCTCGCGGAACGTGAAGTCAGGAGCCGTATCGACGCCCTGACCGATGTCGAGGTCCAGACCGGTAAAGACCCTCGCCAGCCCCGTGATATCGGCGTTTGTGTAGGTTTCGAGGGGCGTGCCGCTCGAATCCCGGACGACAGTGCCGTCCGCGTTGAGCTGCACGAGCCCGATCGTGAAGAGCTGAAGGAGCTCGCGGGCATAGTTTTCGTCCGGCAGGCGTCCGGTGACGCTGTCTCCTCGCTGATTGCCCATGTAGGTGAGGTAGAAGCCCATGGCCGGCGAACGAGTCACGTCCGAAAGGAGGTCCCGGTAGTTTCCCAACGCGTGGGTTATCAGCACATCCTGCCAGGCCGCCATCGACTCGCCGATATCGGACAGAACCTCGCCGCCTGCGTCAGAGACCACCAGGATCTGCGAAAGGGCATAGGCCATGCGCTGGCGAAGCTGATCATCGGCCGTGAACGCGTTGCGCCAGAAGGCGAAGTGATCCGCCAATTCGAGGAGAACCACAAAATCGGCCTCCTGGTCCAACGTCGCGCGAAAGCTGAGGACCTGGGGCAGCGTCAGGCTCGGCGACGCGTCGAGCTGCGATCGAAACCACGCCGATGACGACGTTCCGGGCAGTGTTGCGAGATCATCGGGCGTCGGCCCGAAAGAGGCCTGCGTCAGAAAACGCCCGGTTGCAGCGGCATTGGAGAACGTGTCGGAGAGTTCCGCAGGACATTCCCAGCCATCGGCAAAGATGATCGGCTGGGCGGCGGGGCTTACGGCGATGGCTATTGCAATGAACGCCGAGCGAACGTGTTGACCAGACAGGTATTCCATGACCTGCTCCGTGTGGCGATGCATTACTTATAGCGCCGCCAAGCGCGCAGTGGTTTTACGATTGTCCCGTGTGAACCATACAGAAACGTATGGGGAGCGGAGGCCCTACGTCGCTGACGTGCGCCGGCCGCGGCCCGATGCGCGCGGAAACTCGACGTCGATCACCGTTCCGGGCACGCCGCGCTGCAGCACTATCGAGGCGTCATGAAGTTCAGCAATCGCCTTGACCAGGCTGAGTCCGAGGCCGTTCCCGGGCGAGGATCGAGCGGCGTCACCGCGAACGAAACGCTCGAAAACGCGCTCATGAAGGTTAGCACCAATGCCCGGCCCATCATCGCCGATCTGCAGCAGCGCACCGAGCGCTGAGGTCTGCAGCCGGACCCAGGTCTCTCCTCCGGGATCACCGTGCTCGATGCTGTTGTCGAGCAGGTTACCGAGGAGCTGCGCAATCAGATCTTCATCACCGAGAATCAAGACTCCTGGCACGACGGAAATCGCAAGACTGCGTTCCTCGGTCTCGAAGACTGCGGCATAGCTGCGGGCCAGCTCTTCCACCACGTGCGAGAGATCGACCGATCGAAACCGCTCGCGACGTTGGCCGCTATTGATTTCGCCCATCCGCAGCAGCGCCTCGAAGGTGCGAATGATGGAGGCCACCTCCTCATCGGCCACGTCCAGATGGGCGGCAATCCGCTCTGGCTCGTCAAAGTCCTGGCGAATTCGCTGAAGGCGCTGTCCCAGGCGGGCAATGGGGGTTCTCAGATCGTGCGCGACGCCGACCGACACGTCCTCCAGGTTGTCCTGGAGTGCAGCAAGTCGAACCAGCATCTGATTGAAGCGATCTGCAAGTCGATCGAATTCGTCGTTTCGCGATGAGATCGGTATGCGCTCCTGCAGCGCCCCCGAACCCACGCGATCGAATGCCGCGCCTAGGCCGTCGAGTCTCCGAACAGTTCGCCAGCTGAGGGCCAAGCCCATCAATAAGCCCAGCGGTGTCACGATGAAGACGAGCCTTCGCGCGTTGCCTGCCATCGACTCTCGAGCGATGAGCTGACCGAGGCCGCGGGGCTTGGCCACAACAAGCCGATGACGTTCATCGAGGACGGTGCCGCGGC
>JBCCZC010000233.1:0-8902 GCA_039188505.1 Pseudomonadota bacterium
TCCCGATTCGCCATTGGTTTTCATTTGCCGAATGTGCCGCACAGCCGGAAGTGGAACTGCGAGAATCACGCAGGCATATTGCAGATGGCTTTGGCTACTGGGCGGATCGCCTTCATCTCATCGCTGCATCCCGTTCCGGTCTCAGGTTGTCTCGTTGAGAATCGCGTGAAGCGGACAACCTGGATCCAACCTTCGGTGACTAGCTTGAGATCGATGCTGCTTCTACTGCTGGGGGTATGCCTGGGTGCTTGTGCTTACGAAGTTCGCTCCTATCGCCAGCTCATACTCCACAACGAGGTGCAGCTGATGGTGGCCTTGCACAGAGTAAACTTTGCTCTGGATTACTCCCGGAGGCATGGCATGCAGCAAACCAAGACGTACCTCGCCGACGACGTGGCGTGCCTCGCCCTTCAGCTGGAAGATGCGCTCTCATCGAATCGAAGGCACTGGTTTGGCCGAACGCTGCTGGGTTCGATCGATGGGCATAGCCCGACAATCGGCCGCGCGACGGCACTCGTTGGTCCCGAGTTCAGGTGCGGGACAGAGACAACGCTTCCAGGTTAATGCCAGGAGGAGCGGCCCTCATGAGGCAGGTTTCCTTGGCGTCGGGCGGCCCGTCGGGAGGCCGTTGATTCGATAGGTGTTGAAATTGAGCCCCAAAGATCTTGTCACTATCGCGAGCTACACCGATGCGATCGAGGCCAATCTGGCAATGGGGCGGCTGCGAGCGGAGGGCGTCGAAGCGGTATTGGCTGATGACCAACACATCTGGGCCAACTGGGCGATGTCCCAGGCGCTCGGTGGCGTGAAGCTTCGTGTTTTACGGCGAGATATCGTAGAAGCCCAGGCGATCATCGCCGCCCATGACACGGGTTCTTTCGCTTTGCCTTCGCCGCTTGAGACCTGCCCGGCTTGCGGTTCGACGGAGGTCGGTCCGCCAGTCCTGTGGCGTCGCTTGTCGCTTCTGTCACTCTTCGTCTTCAGTGTCCCGTTGCCCTGGCGGAGTGGTATGCGATGCGGGCGCTGTGGTCATTCGTGGAAGGACGGCTGACTTTCCGCTGCAGCCGGTCCCGGCTGTCCACGGGCCCGCCTAGACGCGCGTGCGGTGCATCTTCGAGCGAGTCCACCCTGATTAAATCGCGAATCCCATATAATCGAAACATCGGCGGGTTTATGATCTCACGCCGTCCGTTCCGAAGTGGTTCAGCAATGACACCCCAAATTCTCCGTGCCCTCGGCGCTCCCGCCGCTTGTCTCCTCGCCTCATCCGCATTTGCGGGCGCCCCGGTAATGAACACCACCGACTGCGCAGCGATCTCCGAGGCGACGATCGGCGGCTCGGTCAACATCCCTCTATCGGCCTCGGGTAGCTTCTCGAGCTTCTCGGTGACCTACAACGGGGTCACGTTCTCCGGTCTTCCGCAGGCTAACTTGAACCTGCCCAACATCGTAGGCGACGCGGGCTCGGTACTGATCACCGCGTTGGGTTCCGGTTCGGACGCGATCACCTGTGATCTGGATTACGCAGCGCCGGCCTGCGTGGCGGCCACGCAGAGCCCCGACTCGTCCGTGACGCCGGTGGACGTGGGAACCGTGTTGACGCTCGAGGCGGAAACCGCGGGTGCGACGAACGTGACGATATCTGGCACGCCCATGACGCCCGACGCGGATCCGGACACCAGCAATGGAGTGACCTGGGAGGCAAGTCTTACGGCGGTTTCGGCGCAGACGGTGACCGCCAACCTGACCGGCCCCGATGGCGACACCGCCAACTGCCAGTGGACCGTGGCCATCAACGACGAGCCGCCGACAGTTACCGCGCCGGATGACATCACCGTCGAGGCCACCGGGGTGCTTACGGCCGTCAGCCTGGGCACGGCAACCGTCGACGACGACAACGACTTTCCCACGGCGACGCCAGACGAAACCGGGCCCTTCCCGGTGGGCATGACGACCGTCACCTGGTCCGCCACCGACAGCAGCGATCAGACGGGACAGGACACGCAGATTGTCACCGTTACCGACACCACGCCGCCCACGATCGGGCTGATCGGCGACAGCCCGCTCGTGATCGCCTTCGGCAGCGTCTTCTCGGATCCAGGCGCGACGGCCGTGGACCTGGTCGACGGAAACGTGACCGGCGACATCACCACGACCGACAACGTCGACGTGAATCAGGTGGCGAACTATTTGGTGACCTACGAAGTGGAAGACCGCCGCGGGAATCGGGCGTCGAGGACACGAACCGTTCAGGTCCGTGACCAGTCGGCTCCCGTCGTGACCGCCCCGGATGACATCATCCTGGAGGCAACCGGGCCGACCACGGACGTCGACCTCGGCCTCGCAACGGTCGTGGACGACGTCGACGGCGAGCTCGATGCCGTTGCCGATATGACCGGGCCCTTCGCGCTCGGCACGACCACCGTGACGTGGAGCGCTACTGACAGCGCGGAGAACACCGGAAGCGACACCCAGGACGTCACCGTCGTGGACACAACGGCGCCGGCGATCACACTGCTGGGCAACGATCCACTGATCCTGACCGTCGGGACCCCGTTTGAAGATCCAGGGGCGACCGCGCTCGATCTTGTGGACCTCGATCGCACGGAGGACATCGCAGTCTCCGGCGAGGTCGATTCCGACACGACGGGGATGTACACGTTGACCTACACCGTTGCGGACCTGAGTGGCAACGAGGCGGTCGCCACGCGAACCGTCCAGGTGACCTTCTCAGCGACCGTCGATCTCTCGGTCACCAAGGACGACGGACTCGCGGTGGCCGAGTCTGGAACCCTCGTTGACTACATCATCGTCGTGCGCAATTCGAGCATCGAAGATGCGGTCGGTATCGGCGTCTCGGACATCATCCCCGCGGGCCTCTCCGGCGTGAGCTGGATCTGCGATGCCGAGGGCGCTGCGGGCTGCACCGCTGAAGGCACCGGGGACGTAATCGACACCGTCGACCTGCCGGGCGAAACCTCAGTCATCTACACCGTGACGGGGACGATCGAGGGTGCCGACGGGACGGTCATTGAGAACACCGTCTCGCTGACCATCCCCGACGACGTTCTTGATGCGAATGCCGACGACGACAGCGCCACGGACCGCACGCGTGTCGGCGAGCGAGTGTTCATCGACGGCTTCGAGAACCCCGGTGACGACCTGGACGCGGTACTCGCCAAGCTCCTGCAGGCCCCGTGGGCCCCCGTTCGACTAGCGTCCGGGGACGACGAACTCCGGCTCCACGTCCGTCATGGGTACCGGCTGGAGAGTCGGATCAGCCGTCGCGATTCGTCGGGCCGGTGGCAGCCGGGAGCCTGGCAGCCCCTGGGCGAGAACGTGATGCCGCCGCGGGCCGAGATCCGCTAGCGGGGTAGTCCAGCGCGGTTCGGCGACGAACCGTGCGGCTTCTTCACGCAAAAGCCGATGTGGTCAGCCCGCTCAGGGACCCCCGGCCTCGGCGGTCCTGCGCTGGTCTAGCCGTTCCTGGGTCTTCTCCGCATAGGTGCGGCAGCCGCGGTCGTCCACGAAGGGATTGAAGGCCGACGCGTCCGTGCGTGCGGACAGCTTCTCCTTCATCTCGAAATAGAACGGGTGCGGAGACAGGAGCACGTCGCAGCTCAGGCCAGCCACCCGGTCGATGCTCTCCTGGACCGCGCCGAACGCGACGGCCGGATTGCGCGACCGGCTGTAGCGAAAGTCGGGCGCCGATACCGGATTGATGCTGTCGGCGTAGACCACGTCATAGCATCGGGTCGCATCGCAGCTTTCCCAGGCCCACGTTGTCCCGCCGGCCGTGTGCCCGGGCGTGAGATGGGCCGTGATGCGAAGCTCGCCGACCTCGAGTACGGCGCCGTTGTCGACGATCTGGTCCACCGTGACCGGCGGAAAGCTCCCGGCGGTGGGGCCGAAACCGGCCTGGGGGTCGCCCTCGGCCCAGGTGCCCGAGGCGAGGGCGAGAGCGCTGGCCCGGCTCGCGGCAACCCGTGCTCCGGAGGCCCGGACCAGTGCGGCCAGCCCGCCGACGTGATCGAAGTGGGCGTGAGAACTCAGGATGAGCGCGACGTCGCCGAGCCGAAAGCCGAGGCGTTCGATGCTGGCTTCGATCACGGGCGCCGACTGGGGCAGGCCGCCGTCGATCAGGACATGTCCCGTATCTGATGTGATCAGGATCGATGCAAGTCCGGCGGTGCCGACATACCAGGTGTTGGCGACGATCTGGTAGGGCTCGAGCGGCTGGTTCCAGGCCTCGCAGTACGTACATACCTTTGGCTCGTCGGGGATGAGCGGGATGCGCTGCTCGACCGACGTACAGGCCGAAAGCAGGGCCGCCGCGGCCCCGGCGAGGAACGCTGTTCGTCGCATGGTAATCCCCTCCGCTGATGGCCCGAAGTCTAGGAAGTCGCCCGAGCCGTGTGCAATGGCGCCGCCGTGATTGACAGCGGATGGTCAGAAATGACCCTCGGTCGCGAAGTCCTTGCATCGAACCGTCGCGCCGGCCCTCAGCAGGCCGCGTGCGCGGTCTGGGGCTGCCTGCTGACCACCGTGCGACTGGATCCGATTTGACCATTGACTGCCTGCTGGCCCACCTGCTGTGGCCGCAACCGGCGTGCTAGCCTGTGCCCACCGCTCCGGTAAGGAGCTGATCGATTCTCGATCGTCGCGACGGAGAAGCGTCCATGAAACAACCACCGGCCGGTACCGCTGAGCGCATTGCGGGAATGACCTTTGCGTCCATCTATCCGCTCTATCTCTCGAAGGTCGAGAAGAAGGGTAGAACCCGGGAGGAATTGCACGAGGTCATCCTGTGGCTGACGGGCTACGGGGAAGACGAGCTGCAGTCGCTGATCGACGCGGAAGCGAACTTCGGCGAGTTCTTCGCGGGATGCGAGCTGAATCCGAACGCGCACCTGATCAAAGGGGTGGTGTGTGGGTACCGGGTCGAGGAGCTGGAGGACCCCTTCATCCAGAAAGCGCGGTACCTCGACAAGCTGATCGATGAGCTGGCACGCGGAAAGAAGATGGCGAGCATTCTTCGTGTCGGCTGAGCAGGAATGGCGGGCTGACGACGGCGGAGACCGGCCTTGAGCAGCGTCGGTACGCTCTACTTCCTCATCGGGAAGATGGGAGCGGGAAAGAGTACCTACTCGAAGCAGCTCGCCGAGGTGCACGGCGCCGTCCTGATCTCCGAGGACGACTGGCTGGCCGCGTTGTATCCGGACGAGATCGACGGTCTCGAAGACTTCATCGTCAGACACAAGCGCCTGCTCGGCATCCTCGGCCCGCACGTCGCGGCCATCCTGAGCTCGGGTTCCTCCGTCGTTATGGATTTTCCCGCCAACACGAAGGCAACGCGCGAATGGTTTCTCGCGACGGCCCGCGCCGCTGGTGCACCGCACCAGGCGAGCTATCTGCGAGTTGCGGACGAGACCTGCCTCGAACGGATCGCCCGGCGCCGGATCGAGCAACCGGAGCGAGCGAGGTACGACACGCCGGAGCTGTTCGAGCAGGTCACCCGGTACTTCGAGGAGCCGGGCGACGGCGAAGGCCTCGAGGTCATCGTCATCGACTGACTGACGAAGCAGGGACCGGTCCCCGTCTGAGATTCATTTGAGGTTCGCACCGTAGGCTGACCCCATCATCATTGAAGGGAGCGGCCTTGTGACCCCCATCCTCTCTGCAACCCAGCTAACGCGCTGCTTCGATACGGTAGCGGGGCCGTTGCCGATCCTCACCGGGGTCGATCTCGCGGTCGCCCCGGGCGAGGCCGTCGCGATCGTCGGCGCGTCCGGCAGCGGCAAGTCGACGCTACTGGGCCTGCTCGCCGGCCTGGACAACCCGGATCACGGCTCGGTCGAGCTCGGCGGGCGCGACCTTTCGAACCTCGACGAGGACGCCCGGGCCGCGCTGCGCTCGCGGCTGACCGCGTTCGTTTTCCAGGCCTTCCATCTGCTCGACGACCTGACCGCGGAGGAGAACGTTGCGCTGCCGCTCGAACTCTTCGGTCGTGCGGCCCCGCAGGCCACCGCAGCGCAATGGCTCGAGCGGCTCGGGCTCGGTGAGCGTCGGAACCACTTTCCGCGCCAGCTATCCGGCGGCGAGCAGCAGCGGGTCGGCCTGGCGCGCGCCTTCGCCCTGGAGCCAGCGCTGTTGTTCGCCGACGAGCCGACGGCGAATCTCGACCGCTCGACCGCGCGCACGGTCGTGGATAGCCTTTTCGACCTCCAGCAGCACAGCACCGCGGCCATGGTTCTCGTGACGCATGACGAATCCGTCGCCAACCGGTGCGATCGGGTTCTCGAGCTTCGCGGCGGAACGCTGCAATGAGCGCGCAGGATTCCCGGCAGGTGCTGACGCTCGCGCGGGGGCTCGGCTTCCGTCTGCTGCGCCAGCGGGCCGTGTTGCTTTTGGCACTCTGCGTCGTGACGGGCTCAGCGGTGACGGCGGCGCTCGGCTTCCTCGCCGTGTCGGCGCAGGACGCGCTCGACCGCGACGTCGCGCAATTCCTCGGTGCCCCGATGGTCGTCCGCTCGCCCAGGCCCCTCGCGCTGGACGTCGACGGGCTCGAGCGCCATGCCCAAACGGCGGCCTTCACCGTGGGTGCGACCGGCCCGGAGCACTATCACAGCATTGCCCTGAAGGCGGTCACAGCGGGCTACCCGGTCCAGGGCGAGCTCGTTGTCGATGGCGCGGTCGCCGGGCCGCCGACGGGGGCTGGCGCCTGGCTCGATCGGCGCGCAATGGTCTCGCTCGGCGCGTCTGTCGGTGACGAGATCCAGGTTGGACAGGCACGCTTCGAGGTGTCGGGCGAGCTTCAGTTCGAGCCGGACCGGCTGACCCAGCTCCAGCACACCCTGCCGCGCGTCATCATTCGCATGGAAGCGCTGCCGGGCATCGGCCTCGACCTCGATAGCGGCCGGGGCGAGTTCCGCCACCTGCTCGCGGGAACCGACGCGGTCCTCGATCGGGTCGAGGCTTCCGCGGAAGCCAAGGGCGCCGACGTGCTGAAGCCCCGGTCGGGTGCGCACCCCCTGGCGCGCATGAGCGAGCGGGCCGGGCGCTTTCTGGGCATGGTCAGCGTGCTGGTCCTGCTGCTTTGCGGCGGTGCCGCCGCCGTGCTCGGCGATTTCGTGGTCCGGCGCTACGCAGCGACCGCGGCCGTGCTGCGCTGCGTCGGCGTTGCCCGTTGGGTCGTCGCCCGCGCGTTGCTGCTGCAGCTCGCGGTCCTCGCGCTGGCAAGCGGCCTCATCGGCTCGCTCGTCGGGTGGCTCGTGCAGCCGCTGCTGGCCTCGGTTCTCGAGCCGCATCTCATCCTGGATGACACGTCGCCCGATCCGGGCGTCCTGCTGCTGGCCGTGGGCTTTGCGCTCCTGACGCTAGCAGCCTTCTTCTATCCGCGGCTGCGGGCGCTCGGTGAGGTTCCGGCCGGCGCGGCACTGACCGGCGCGGTTGAACTGCGGCCGCGAACGACCTTGTCGCTCCTTTCGGCCGGCGGCTGCGCGGTGCTCATGCTGTGGCTCCTCAGCGACAACTTGCAGCTCACTGCCATCCTCGGTGGTGGCGTTGCGGGCATCGTGGTCGCGGCGTGGTCCCTCGGCTGGCTCATCGGCAACGTCGCCGGGCAGCTCCACCGCATCACCCGTGGCTGGCTGCGTGTCGGACTCCGGGCAACCGGCCGGCGCGCGCTTCGCCACGCCGTACCGATGGCGACGATCGCGGTGGCCGTCATGGCATTCCTGTCCACGGCCATGCTTCGCGGCGCTTTCCTCGACACCTACCACGGCCAGCGCGTCATGCACGACGGGAACTATCTGTTCAGCCGCCTGGCGGGCAACGATGTCGGGCGTTTCGAGGCCCATGCAGCGGCGAACGGTCTCGACATCCTCGGCCTGTATCCAACCGTCCGCGCCCACCTCGCTGCGATCAACGGGGTTCTCATCGACGATGCCCTGACCCGCGAAAGCGAGACCCGCGAGGAGGCCCGTTCCCCGGTCCGACTCTCCTATGCCGAGGCCCTGCCGGCGAACAACGAACTGTTCGCGGGCGCCTGGCCCGAGCCGGGCTCCGGTACGGTGTCCGTCGAGGCCGAGGTGATGACCGATCTGGGCCTGGCGTTGGGCGACGAGCTGACCTTTCGCATCGGCGATGAGCGCCTGACCGCCACCGTCAGCAGCCGGCGTGGCTTCGTCGGAGGCGGGTCGTCGATGATGTTCTGGTTCATGTTTTCCCCCGATGCGCTCGCGGGTTATCCCCAGGAATACCTTGGTGGCTTCGTGCTCGACGGGGATGCGCGGGCCCCGCTCGCGGCGATCTCCGAGGCGTTCCCGGACGTGGTCGTCACGGATCTCGAACAGCACCTCGGGCGGGTCCGCAGCATCATGAGCGCCATGACCCGCACCATGAATGCGCTCATGGGACTGCTGCTGGTCGCGGCGCTGATGGTGGTGCTGGCAACGGCGGTGGCTGCAACCGATGATCGCCGCCGGATCGGAGCGATGCTGCGGGCAATCGGCGCATCCCGCGGCCAGGTCCGTCGCATGTGGCTGCTCGAACAGGCAACCATCGGCTTCGCGGCCGCATTGATCGGTGTGGTCGGTGCGCACGTGGTGGCGGAGCTGATCTTCCGCTTCCAGTTCGCCATGCCCTACACGATCGACTGGCTGCGATACCTGGCCATTCCGCTGGCGATCGGCGGTGCCTTCGCCCTGCTGGAGCAAGTGATGAGCCACGCCCCGCTGCGCCGTTCGCCGCTGCGGATCATGCAGGAGGCCTGAAGTGGGCGCGGCGGGCCCCCGCCGGGCGGCGGCGCGCCCCCGGGCGGGGGGGGGGTTTGGCCCCCCCGCGGCGGGGGAGGCCCCCCGGGGAACCCCCCGCCCCACCCGCCCCCCGGGGGGGGGGAGAA
>JBCCZC010000234.1:0-8859 GCA_039188505.1 Pseudomonadota bacterium
GAGCCCGACGAGGAAGCGCCCGCCGAGGAGGTCGCAGCGTCCGAGCCCGAGGCGCCACCCGCCCCGCCGGCCGAGGTGCGCATCAGCCCGATCGCGAAGCGCGTTGCCGCGAAGCTCGGCGTCGACCTCACCGGCGTGGTCGGCACGGGTCGGAACGGGCGGATCTCGAAGGAGGACGTCGAGGCCGCCGCGCGCGCCCAGGGGCTGCTGGCCGAAGAATCGGACGAGCCGCCGGCCTTCGAGGTCATCAAGCTGACCGGCACCCAGAAGACCGCCGCGAAGCGCCTCCAGGAAGCCAAGCAGCAGATCCCACACTTCTATCTCGACGCCGACGTCCAGACGAAGCGGCTGGCGAAGGTGGCGAAGCGCGCGGACGTCTCGCTCAATGCGGCTCTGCTCAAGGCCATGGGGATGGCGCTCGAAGCGGTACCCGAAGCGAACGTCCAGTTCGTCGATGACACGCTGCATCGCTACGCGAAAGCCGACGTGGGCATGGCGGTCGCGACCGACCGTGGTCTGGTCGTGCCGATCCTGCGGGACGTCGGGGGCGCGAGCCTCGCGGACATCGCCGCTGCCGCGAAGGACCTCGCCGTCCGGGCGCGCGACCGCAAGCTCGTCGCGGCCGACCTCGAGGGCGGCACGTGCACGGTCTCGAACCTGGGCATGTTCGGCGTGGATCGCTTCCAGGCGATCGTGAACCCGCCGCAGACGACGATCCTCGCCGTCGGTCGCTCCGTGGACCGCGCCGTCGTCGACGACGATGACGTCGAAGTGCGTCCCGTGGTTTCGGTGTCTCTTTCCTGCGACCATCGGGCGGTCGACGGCGCGCTGGGCGCGCGTCTCCTGGCGGCTTTCCGGGCCGCGGTCGAATCGGGACTGGAGGGATGCGAGTGAGAACGATCGGACTGGTGCTGGCCCTGGCAGCGTGGGGCGTTTCGGCGCAGGATGAGGCTCCCGGCTCGGGTGCGGCGGTCTACGACCAGTCTTGTGCCAACTGCCACGAGGGTCAGGCGGCCAAGGCGCCGCATCGTACCTTCCTAAACCTGATGGCCCCGGATGCGATTTACGCGTCCATGACCAGCGGGATCATGCAGGCCCAGTCCGCCGCGCTGGACGACGACGCCAAGCGCGCCGTGGCTGAATTTCTCGCCGGTGCGCCGATCGGTGCCTTCGATCCGGGGGCGGTCGCGCCCGCCTGCGAGGGTGATGCGCTGACCTTCGACTGGTCCGATCACCCCGTGGAGCACCCCTGGGGCATGACCCTCGACAACCGTCGGTACATTCCCGCGGAGCGCGGTGGCATCCCTCGGGAGCGTTTCGAGGCGTTGGAGGTCGACTGGGCGCTGGGCTTCCCCGGCGCCGTCCGGGCGCGATCGCAGCCCGGCATCGCGGGCGGCGCCGTCTATGTCGGCAGCCACGACGGCACCGTCTACGCTCTCGACCGCGAGACCGGCTGCATGCGCTGGTCCTTTCGGGCAAGCGCGGAGGTGCGAAACGCCATCGGGATTACCAACTGGCAAGGAGACACGGAGCCACAGGTCAATCCGATCGCATATTTCGGCGACCTCATCGGCCGGGTCTACGCCGTCGATGCGGTGACCGGCGAAAAGCTCTGGATGACCAAGGTTGATCCGCATCCGAACGTCACGGTCACCGGCAACCCCGTGTATTTCGAAGGGCGCATCTACGTTCCGGTGTCATCTCTCGAGGTCACGACCGCGGCGGATCCGAACTACGCCTGCTGCACCTTCCGCGGATCGATCGTGGCGCTCGACGCGCGCAGTGGGGAACCGTTCTGGCAGACCTTTACGATCGACGAGCCGCCGTCGCCGACCAAGGAGAACGCGATCGGCGTCATGCAGCTCGGCCCTTCCGGGGCGCCGATCTGGAACAGCCCGACGATCGACGTCGAGAAGCGCCGGCTGTACATCGGCACCGGCGAGAACTATTCGAGCCCGGCCGACGGTAACTCCGATGCGCTGATCGCCTTCGACCTCGACAGCGGCGAGCGGCTGTGGACCTACCAGGCCACGGCCAATGACGCCTGGAACGTCGCCTGCATGATCGAGGACAAGACCAACTGCCCCGAGGAAGACGGCCCTGATTTCGACTTCGGCGCCGGCACGCTGCTCGCGATCACGCCCCAGGGGCGGGGCCTCGTGCTCGGTGGCCAGAAATCCGGTGTCGTGCACGCCGTCGATCGCGACACGGGGGAACTGGTGTGGCGCACCCGCGTCGGGCGCGGCGGGATCCAGGGCGGGGTCCATTTCGGCATGGCCGCTGACGACCAGCGCGTCTACGTGCCGATGTCCGATTTCGACGACGGCGCGGAACACCTGCTGCCGGCGCGACCGGGCCTCTTCGCCCTCGATCTCGAGAGTGGTGAGGAAGTCTGGGCCCATCCCGCACCGGACGTTTGCGGTGACCGCGAGTTCTGCGATCCCGGAATCTCGGCGGCGATCACCGTGACCGCGGGCGTCGTCATCGCGGGCCATATGGATGGCTGGCTGCGCGTCTACGACAAGGAGAACGGCAATCTCGTCTGGCAGATGGACTCGACCCAGCCGGTCCAGACCGTCGCAGGGACGGAAGCCGCCGGTGGATCCTTCGGCGGTCCCGGCGCGGTGGTCGCGGACGGGCGGATCTTCATCAATTCCGGCTACGGCATCTATTTCCACATGCCCGGCAACCTGTTTCTGACCCTGACGCCACCGACCGCCGAGCCGTCGACCGCCGCCGCGGAGAGTCCCTAGGGCCATGGGCACCCTGGACGGCCGGGTCGCGGTAGTGCTCGGGGCGGCAACGCCCGACAACATGGGGCAGATCATCGCCCGGCGGCTCGCCGACGAGGGCGCTCAGGTCGTGGTCGCCGGCCGCCACGAGGGCCACCTCGCTGACCTGGCCCGCGAGATCGGCGGTGACTGGGCGCGATGCGACATCCGCGACAAGCTCCAGGTGCAGTCGGTCGCCATGGCCGCCGAAGGCCGCTTTGGAACCCCGACGATCGCCGTCAACTGCACCGGCCACGGTCTCATGGAGAAGCTGCTCCACACGAGCGAGGCGCAGATCGACGAACTCAGCGACCTGCAGTTCAAGGGCACATTCTTCTTTCTTCAGGTGTTTGCCGAGGCGGCAGCAGCGGCGGGCGGTGGCTCCCTGATCCAGATCTCCTCGGCCTCGGTCCACGCCCTGCTGTTCAACCATGCGGCCTACATTGGCACCAAGGCGGGTGGCGATGCACTCGTGCGCTGCTTCGCCAACGAATTCGGGGCGAAGGGCGTCAAGGTGAACACGATCGCTCCGGGGCTTACCGCTACACCGATGGCGGCCAGGGAGGTCGGGATGCCGGGGCTGGAGGACGCGTTTGTCGAGGAGTATCCACTCGGACGCATCGGGACGGCCGACGACGTGGCAAACGCGGCCGCCTGGCTGGCTTCGGACGAGAGTTTCATGACGGGGCAGATTCTGCAGATCAATGGCGGTCTTACCCTGCGCCGAAATCCGTTCCCCTGGGAGATCAACGCCAGCATGCGAGCCGCGGTAGGTGGCAACAAGCTGGACCCTTGAGGAGAAGCCGGGCAACCGAAACCTTGCCCGAATTCATGCATCGCTCACGGCGCTGAAACACAACCGCCTTCCCAGAATCATAAGCCTGCCATTGATTTCGGTCATCTTTCTCCACGGTTCGCAAACCATCGCGGAGGCTAGGGATGAACCGGAATCGTAGGATCGAGGAGCGGGATCGGCGTCGTAGCGCGCGTCGTGAGCGTCGCCGGCAGAACCGCCCCGGCAGCGGCCGCAGCGGCATTCTCACCATCAAGACGCGCGTCTGATCGGGGCCAACCTGAAGAGAAGCCACGGATCGCGCGCGCGGCGAATGCCCGCGCCCGGTGCCCGTGCAAGTTCTCACCTCCCCGCACGGGTGATTGCGTAGAATCACCGGCTTCGCACGAAGGGCCGGTGCCAAGACCGCAAGCCATGAGCCAACACCACTACGAGGATCTCCTACGGCGCGACCGGGCCGCCGTCTGGCATCCGTATAGCGCTGTCGGCGCGGACATGCCGCTATTTCCGGTCGCTTCTGCGGAAGGGGTGCGGCTGCGTCTCGCCGATGGCCGCGAACTGATCGACGGCATGGCCTCGTGGTGGTGCATGATCCATGGCTACAACCACCCGGCGCTCAACGCCGCAATCGAACGCCAGCTCGAGTCCATGGCGCACGTCATGTTCGGCGGCCTGACCCACGCGCCGGCGATCGAACTCGCAGAGAAACTCGTCGAGATCACGCCCGACGGTCTGGATCTCGTCTTTCTCGCCGACTCGGGTTCGGTGTCCGTCGAGGTGGCGATGAAGCTCGCGATCCAATACTGGGTGAGCGCGGGTCTTCCCGAGAAGACGCGTTTCCTGTCGCTACGCAACGGCTATCACGGTGACACGCTGCACGCGATGTCGGTCTGCGATCCGGTGACGGGCATGCACCGGCTCTTCAACCGGGCCCTGCCCAAGCAGCTGTTCGTGCCTGCCCCCGGTGGCGCGGTGGATGGGGCAGCGCCGGCGAGCGATTTTGCGGCGCTCGAGGAGATGCTTGCGGAGCACGCCGGCCACCTTGCTGCCCTGATCCTCGAGCCCGTCGTCCAGGGCGCCGGGGGGATGCGCTTCTACGCGGCGGACTACCTGCGGGCTGCCCGGGACCTGTGCGATCGCCACGGTGTGCTGCTGATCGCAGACGAGATCGCAACGGGGTTTGGTCGCACCGGAAAGCTGTTCGCGTGCGAGCACGCCGGCATCACGCCGGACATCCTGTGCCTGGGCAAGGCGCTGACTGGCGGCTACATGACCATGGCCGCTGCCATGACCACGCGGGTGATCGCAGACGCGGTTTCCCGGGGCGAACCCGGCGTCTTCATGCACGGCCCGACCTTCATGGCCAATCCCCTGGGCTGCGCGGTGTCGCTGGCCAGCATCGGCCAGCTGGAAGCCGGCGACTGGCAGGGCGCCGTAGGCCGGATCGAGCGTGGGCTCCGGGAAGGGCTCGCGCCGTGTGCGTCGCTCGACCACGTGGCCGATGTCCGCGCGCTGGGCGCGATCGGTGTCGTCGAGCTCACCCATCCGGTGGCCATGCGCGAGGTGCAGCCGCTCTTCGTCGAGCACGGCGTCTGGGTGCGGCCCTTCGGCAAGCTGGTTTACCTCATGCCGCCGTTCATCATCGACGACGGCGACCTGCGAGCGCTGACCGCGGCCGTCGCCGCTGTCGTCGGCAGGCTGCGAGTATCCAACGGGGCCGCCGTGCCGTCCTGATGCGATCGGGTGCGCGCCACCACGGAGGGGCGCCGACCGCCAGCGCGCCGCGGGACGGTTCCATCAAACGAGGAGACTGCTAGGATGCCGGCGTGAGCTCAGCGCCCGTTCATAAGGTCCGTCCTGCGTTGCCCGACGATGCCGCGGCGATCGCTGAAATCTACAACCGCTACGTGCTCGAGTCGACGGCAACCTTCGAGCTCGAAACCGTTGGTGGCGACGCGATCGCCGCGCGCATGGCCGCGAGTCCGGCGGGGCTCGGCTGGCTGGTCGTCGCGGATCCCGCGGGCGGCGTCATCGGCTACGCCAGCGTCGCGCCCTGGAAGCCTCGCGGGGCCTACCGGCAAACCGTGGAGACCTCGGTGTACCTTCACGCCGACGCCCAGGGCCGCGGCGTGGCAAAGGCGGTCTACGCGCGCTTGCTCGACGAGGTCTGGTCTCAGGGCTACCATGCGGCCCTGGCCGGAATCGCCTTGCCCAACGCGCCAAGCGTGGGTCTGCACGAGCGATTGGGATTCCTTCCCGCCGGGGTGCTACGGGAAGTCGGGTTCAAGTTCGGTCGCTGGATCGACGTCGGCTACTGGCAGGCGCTCAATCCGACCAAGGGGGATGACCACGCATGAAGATTGACCAAAGGGCTCTCTGGTTCATGGTGCTCCTCGTGCTTGGGCCGTTGGTCGCAGCACTGAAACTCGGCATCGGGTGGGCGGTTATCGCGTTGGCCCTCTGGCTACTCGTTGCCTGGTCCATGACGTTGTCCTCATGGGGGCGCAACGCCAAAGCACCAGCCCTTGTTCTCGAGACGATTCCGCCGAGTCATTTCGCGGAAAAGGTGCGCTGGTGCATGGACCGCCTCGAGCTAGACTACGAGGAGCGGGTCTGCGGCGCGACGCTTGGAGCCTTTTTCGGCGCCCGCACGATTCCGGTCCTGCACGTGCGTACCGGTGCCGTTATTTCTTCCGTTGGCAACTCGCCGGAAATCCTGCGCTACCTCTGGGGGCGCTATGGCGAGGAGCTCGGCGAGCGAGCGGAGTTCCTGCGGCCGATCGAGCCTCGCCGCCGTCTCGAGGCCGAACTCGACCGCTACGGCGTACAGCTTCAACGCTGGGTCTATTTCCACATGCTGAAGAGCCCCGGCGCCAACCTCCACGTCTGGGGCGTGCGTGATCCGCGTGTGCCGCTGTGGCAGCGGGCGTTGCTCGTGGTGGCCTATCCGCTGCTCAAGACCCTGATCCGCCGCGCCTTCGGCATCTCGGACAAGAGCTACGCCAAGGCCGTCGAGCGTATCGAGGCGTTTCTCCAGTCGATGGAGGAGCGGCTGGTCCAGGACGGGGGGCTCGTCGGACGGACCGTGGACTACACGGACCTGACCTTCGCTGCCCTATCCTCGATCTGGGTCCAACCGGAAAATTTCGCGCGCGGTCAGGCGAAAGCGGCGAGGATGGAAGACGAACGCATGCCGGCAGGTCTCCTGGCCGATCGCCAGCGCTGGCAGGAGCAATATCCGGCGGTTTACAGCTACATCAGGCGTCTTTACGCGCTCCGCTGACGCTCAGGCCGACGCCGCGCCCGCGGCTTCGAGAGCAATGGCCTCCCGGGCCTGGCGACCGAGAGCTGCCAGGTCGACGAGGAACACGCCTTCCTGACCCGCAACGTAATGGATTCCCAGGTCGTCGAGGTAGCGGCAGTGTTGCCGCGGCGTGTAGTAGCCCGTCAGAAAGGTCATTTCCTGCGCGTCCAGTCGCGTCACCGTGCAGCTCCCGTGCATTCCATGGAACGAGCGTAGGCGCTGCCGTGTATGTGGGAAATAGTGGCGATCACCATTGGTCCATGGTCACTCCGGGGCGCGTGCCCTGAAGATCTTGACTGCTGGTCGCGGTAACGGTTTCCTAAGGTGTCGTTCGACAGGCAACAAGGATGTCTGCCATGGCCTGGGATCGCGCGGGGCCAGAAATCTTCCGGAGTATGCTGGACCTTCATGAAGGTGTCTTCGCCTTCGCGCTGAACCGTGAGTATCGCTACATCGGCTTCAACGATGCGCATGCCCACGTGATGCAGCAGCTGTGGGGCCGCCCGATCCAGGATGGTGATTCGATGCTGGATCACCTTCGGCGTGAGGATGACCGCGAGCGCGCCCGGGAACACTTCGGCCGGGCCCTTGGGGGCGAAACGTTCGTCGTGGACGAGGACTATGGTGATCGCCTTCGCCGCCGCTATCGCGTTCGCTATGCGCCGATCCTCGACGACGCCGACACCATCACAGGCCTGTCGGTCTTCTGCATGGACATCACCGACCAGGCGCGACTGGAGGCTGCCGAACGGCGCCGTAGCCTCCATGCCGAGCGCATCAACTCCGTCGGCATGCTGGCGGGTCGGATGGCCCATGACTTCAACAATTACCTGGCCGTAGCCTCGACGTTCGTCGAGCTGATGGCGCTGGAGCC
The DNA here is from genome assembly GCA_039188505.1 of Pseudomonadota bacterium. Taxonomy (GTDB): domain Bacteria; phylum Pseudomonadota; class Gammaproteobacteria; order Xanthomonadales; family SZUA-38; genus JBCCZC01. The sequence goes on from JBCCZC010000234.1 coordinate 7,743, forward strand.
GGATCTCGCGGCTGGCGAACTCGATGATTTCCGCGAGGCCACGCGCCGCGCCGCCGCGATGATACGTACCGTGCTCAACCAGGCCGGCAACAAGCCGGCTACCCCGGAGGTCCTGGGACTGAACGGCGTTGTGCGCGACGTCGAATCGATGCTGCGGCTGACGGCCGGGCCGAGGGCGCGTCTCGAGCTGAGCCTGGACGGCGGCATTCCCGACGTGCTGCTCGACCGAACGGCCGTGGAGCAATCGGTCATCAACCTCGTCAAGAACGCTGTGGAGGCGGCGCCGGCAGGCGGCGTCACCATCAGGATCAGCACCGAGGTCGTCGATCTCGACGCCGCCGGGTGCTGCAGCGACGGCGCGCGTTCGGAGCCCACAATTCGCCCTGGTCGCTATCTCTGTCTGGCGGTCAAGGACGACGGCCCGGGCCTGTCGATCGAGGAAATCGGCCAGGTCTTCGATCCCTTCTACACGACCAAGGCATCCGGGAGCGGCCTTGGCCTGTCCACGGTTGTAGGCACCGCGCGCGCACACGGTGGTCATGCCTGCATCCGCCGCCTCCCCGAGGGTGGGGCGGGCGTGGCGCTGTTTCTGCCGGTTCGCAGCGAGCTGCCGAAGCTCGAAGCGCTGTCGGCTAGCGGCAGGACCGAGGGTCGCGTACTGGTCGTCGATGACGATCCCGCCACGCGGGAGGTCATCGGTCTGCTGCTTGACTCGGCGGGCCTGACGCATGCCGGCGCCGCCAACGGGGAGCAGGCAATGGCGGAGCTGGCGGCAGATCCCTCGATCGAGATCGTCCTTACAGACTGTCGGATGCCGGAGATGACGGGTCCCGAGCTTCACGCTCGAATCCGCGAGGCGGGCATCCCCGTCTCGGTCGTATTGATGTCGGCATTTCCCCGCGAGGTCGTCATGGCCGGAAGGGAAGACGATGACGGCGACCTGCTCTTCCTCGAGAAGCCATTCACCTTTCCGGAGCTCCATCAGGTCCTCGCCGAACGCCTGCGTACCGGCTGAGTCGTGCCGGGGGGGGCCAATGGGCGGATTCGTGCCAGGCGGATAGCGCCTTTCGCCATGGGCGCGGTGGGATCCCTTGGCTAGCCTGAGCGCAGCTCAACA
>JBCCZC010000235.1:0-8847 GCA_039188505.1 Pseudomonadota bacterium
GCCTGGGCGGTGGACACGCTCGAGGCGCACGCGAGCGACCCCCGCGAGCAGCGGCTCGACTGGGAGTCCCTCGCGCGGGGGTGCTCAGGAAGCGAACTCTGGGACCTGGCGCAGCGCTCGCTGCTTCGCCAGGGCGAACTGCACAATAACTTGCGGATGACCTGGGGCAAGGCGGTTCTCGACTGGACTGGTGGGCCTGACGAAGCCCTCGCAAACCTGTTCGACCTCAATCATCGTTACGCGCTGGACGGCAACGATCCCAACAGCTACGGCGGCATCCTGTGGTGTCTCGGGCAGTTCGACCGGCCCTTCAGTCCCGAAGTCTCCGTTACCGGTACCGTCCGACCGCGCAGCGTGCGGGCCCATGAACGTCGCCTGGACGTCGACGCGTATCGGCAGAAGGTCGAGCCACCGGCTGGCGGGCGGCGCCTGCGCTGCGTTGTGATCGGCGCGGGAATCAGCGGTCTGACGGCCGCCCGGACGCTCGCGGATCACGGCCACGAGGTCGTCGTGGTCGAGAAGGGACGGGGCCCCGGCGGGCGGGCCAGCACTCGGCGGAGTGAGGGGCTGCGCTTCGATCACGGCGCCCAGTACTTCACCGCCCGGGACGACCGGTTCCGGCGCCATGTGCTCGCGTGGCGCGATCGTGGGATCGTGGCGCCGTTGACGACGCCGATCGGCGTAGCCGAGGGCGGGACGCTCAGAGCCGAGACCCGCGAGCATGAGCGCTGGGTCGGGGTCCCGGGGATGAGCGCCATCTGCGCCACGCTTGCCAAGCGGCTCGACTGTCGCTTCGGCTGGCGCGTCGAGGCCCTCGAACGGGGCGACCGGACGACCTTAACGAACGATTCAGGGGATAGCCTCGAGGCGGACGTCGTGATTCTCACGGCGCCGCCAATCCAGGCCGAGGCGCTCCTCGCGGATTTCCCGGTCGCGCTGCCGCGGCTGCCGGTGCTCGCCCCGTGCTGGGCGGTGCTCGCGGAGTTCGACCGTTCACTGTTGCCGGGTTTCGGCGGCGTATTCGTCAACGAGGGTCCGCTGTCCTGGGTCTCGGCGATGCGTGGGCGGCCGGGCCGCCCGGACCGCGAAGGCTGGGTTCTCCACGCGTCCCCTGCCTGGTCGCGGAAGCACCTCGAAGATCCGGCGGACCACGTGGCCGCGGCGCTGCTGGCGGCAGCACGCGCCATTCCCGGCGCCGAGGCTGTCGAGGCGCTGGAGACCTCGGCCCACCGCTGGCGCTACGCGATCGCCGATGCGCCTCGCCACGATGGGGCACTGTGGTTCGAGGAAGCCGGGTTGGCCCTGTGCGGTGATTGGCTGCACGGCTCGCGCGTCGAAGGCGCTTTCCTCGCGGGAGCGAGCGCAGCAGGACGCGTCCTCGGAAGTCGGCTGGCTCTGGGGCGCTAGCCGAGCCTCACCACGCAGACGAGGGTGACCAGCAGCGCGAGCATGAGATTCAGCGCGAAACCTTCCCGCACCATCTCCCGCACCGTCACGCGTCCGCTCCCGTAGACGATCGCGTTCGGTGCGGTGGCCACGGGCAGCATGAAGGCGCAGCTGGCGCTCATGGCGGCCGGCACCATGAGAATCGCCGGGTCGACACCCGCCGCGAGGCCGGCGGCTGCGAGGATCGGCATGAGTAGATTGGTCGTCGCGGTGTTGCTCGTGACCTCCGTGAGAAAGCTCACGGACAGCGCAATCAGCAGGACCGTCAGCCACAGGGGCAGCTCGAGCAGTACGGTCAACGCTTCGCCTGTGCGCGTGCTGAGGCCGGACTCGATGAACGCCGATGCAATCGCGATGCCGCCGCCGAAGAGGATCAGTACGCCCCAGGGAATGCGGACGGCGGTTTCCCAATCGAGCAGCCGGGAGCCGCGGCCGTCCGGGATCACGAACATGGCGACGACCGCGAGCAGCGCCACCGACGCGTCGTTGGCCTGGGGCAGGTCGAGCGCCCCGGACCAGCCGCCGAAGGGTTCCCGGCGCGTGACCCAGAGCGCCGCCGTGATCGCGAACACGATCAGCACGCGGACCTCGGCCGCCTGCCAGCGGCCCGGTGCGGGTAGCTCGAGTACCTCGTGCCGATCGACCCGACGCGTCAGCCAGAAAGCGATGACCGGGAGGCCGAGCGCGGCGAGGGGGACACCCCAGCTCATCCATTCCGTGAAGCTCGGCGTGGCGCCGGTCGCGCCACCGTAGACCTCCATGAAGATCAGGTTCAGCGGCGTACCGACGGGCGTGCCGATGCCGCCGACGCTTGCCCCGTAGGCGATCCCCAGAAAGAGGGCGGTGGCGAGCCGAGGGCTGGCGTGGGCACCGAGCGCGGCGGCGGCGACGGGCAGCAGCATGAGGGTCGTCGCGGTGTTGGAGATCCACATGCTGAGCACGCCCGATGCAACCACGAAGCCCAGGACGACGCGCGCCGGATTGTCGTGGCCGAAGAGACGAATCATGCCCAGCGCCACCCGGCGATGGGCGCCGCTGCGCTCCATGGCCTGGGAGAGGATGAAGCCGCCGAGGAGGAGCAGGATGAGGGGGCTTCCGTAGGCCTGGGCCGCCTGCCGGGGCGTGATGACGCCTAGGAGTGGGAAGATCGCCAGCGGCAGCAGTGCCGTCACCGCCATCGGGACGGCTTCGGAGACCCACCAGACCGCGCACCAGACGGTCACCGCCAGCGTGATGGCCTGGCCTGCCGGCCACCCGGAACTGGTGCAGGCGAGGCCGGTCAGCAGGCCGGCCAGCGGTCCGATCCAGAGCAACTGGCGACGCACCGGCGTGTCATTCATGGGCGCACTGGCCCTCCCGGAGGCCTGCCGCGATGAAAGCGCGTGACAATAGCGCTCGGAGTCGCGTCAAATTTTGGTTAAAATCCCCGGGGCGCAAACGCAGCAAAGCGCCGTAAGCCATCGGCGAAAAAGGGGCAAACGTGCGTTTGAATCCGGTTGAGGGTCGCTTGCAATGGAGCAATCACTCTAAATATCATACGCCGATCCCCACCACCTCGACCATCGGAATAGGATAACGAGAATGCGAACCCGACTCTCCATGCTCATGGTCTCGAGTGTCTTCATATTGTCGGCGTGCGGAGGGGGCAGTGGCTCCGACCGTGCGGTACCCGCGCTGCCAGCGGTCAACGACGACGGCTCGATCACCACGCAGATCCTGCGGGCTCGCTTCGACCTCGCGAGCGGCGACCCGGCGGCGATTCCGCTGCCAAGCAATCTGCTCTTCTCGGGCACAACGGATCTGACCCTTGAGTTACCGGTCGACCCGACCAATCCCGCAGCGCCGCTCTTCACCGCGATCAACTCGCTCGACGGCTGGGGCACGACGACCCCTTGGGTCGCGCCGTTCTCCGCGGTTCGCAGCTCAGACATTCCCATCGCGATCAATATCAACCCAGACACGGTCGTTGCTGGGGACACGGTGCGCTGGTTCGAGGTCTTCAAGGCGTCGCCGTCTCCGGCGGATCCGGTCGGCGGTATCGTTCGCGAACTGACGCCGGGCGTCGAATTTGTCGCCACGGTGTCGCAGACAGATGAACTCAACGCGTCGATCCTGCTGGTGCCGCTGACGCCGCTCGATGAGCTGACGACCTATATGGCCGTGATCACCCGGAGCGTCACCGACACGCGCGGCAACAACGCGACGCCCGAGCAGGCTTACTTCATCACCCAGCGGACCTCGCCCCTCGTCGATGAAAACGGGTCGAGCACCGATCCGCTGCTCGATGACGAGACGGCCCAGGGCCTCGAGCCGGTCCGCCAGCTCGTCAACGCCCAGGAAGCGGCGCTTGCAACTGTCGGGATTGCGTCCGAGGACATCGTGGTCAGCTTCGTCGCCACGACCCAGTCCATCACGACGGTGACTCAGGCCGCCGCCAGCCTTGCCGCACCGCAGGGTAGCCAGCTCGCGCCGACGGGTATCAACACCGCAGTCGTTGGCGGCGCCGGCGTTGCCGACATCGTGGTCGGCGTGATGAACGTGCCCTACTATCTCGAAGCGCCGAGCGCGAGCGACCCGACGGCCACGTTGACCTCCTTCTGGGAGGCGGAGCCGGGCGCCTATGTGCCGCCGGTCGACCAGTTCGGTCTCGACCCGACCTCGACGAACATCACGGTCTACAACCCGTTCCCGGTCCAGAAGAGCGTCCAGACCATCCCGGTGCTGGTCACGGTTCCGAACGCGGGCAGCGGACAGGTCCGGCCCGACGCCGGCTGGCCCGTGGCGATCTTCCAGCACGGGCTGACCCGTAACCGGACGGATATGCTGGCCGTCGCCGACTCCCTGGCCCTTGCGGGTTTCGCGGTGATCGCCATCGATATTCCGGGGCACGGGGTGGCCTCGGTCGTGGATCCCGCGACCGGCGAGATCACCGGTCCGGAAGCGAATCCGTTCTACATCGAGAATACGCCGTTCGGGCCCATCGCATCCGAGCGGACCTTCGATGTCGACCTCTTCAACAACATCACCAGCGCACCCGGTCCCGACGGCTTCATCGACGGTAGCGGCCAGGGCGCGATTCCGCTGGCGCTGACCAACCAGCGCGGCCAGCGGGACAACCTGCGCCAGGCGTCGGTCGATCTCGTGGCGCTCAACGCCAGTCTGCCGTTCATGGACTTCACCGGCGACGGATTCCCGGACTTCGACGCATCTCAGGTCCGCTTCGTCGGGCAGAGCCTCGGAACGCTCGTGGGCATTCCGTTCACGACCGTCGAGCCGAGCGTCCAGAACGCGGTGTTCAACGTGCCGGGCGCCGGCATCTTCGGCATTCTCGTCGCCAGCCCGACCTTCAGCCCGGGATTCCTCGCGGCGCTGGCTTCGGCCGGTATCGAGCCGGGTAGTGCGCTCTTCAATCTCTTCATCCTCGGCGCCCAGACGGTCGTCGAATCCGCCGATCCGATCAACTGGGCCAGCGCGACGGCCTTCGTGAATAACGGCGTCTTCGTTCAGCAGGTCAACGGCGACACGGTCATTCCGAACGTCATCGAGGGCTTCCCGCTGGCCGGCGGCGAGGCGCTCATCCGCGAGATGGGCCTGCCGGCGCTCACCCAGACCGTGCAGGACCCCAACGGCGTGAAGGCCGCAGCGCGGTTCATCGTCGGCGACCACGGTTCATTGCTGTCACCCGCCGCCTCGCCCGAGGCGACGATCGAGATGCAGACGCAGATCGCCAGCTTCTTCCTGAGTGGCGGGCGCGCGGTTCAGGTTACGAACCCGTCGGTTCTCCAAGGCAACTGATCGGGGGACGAGTGATGACGATCAACGAACAACCCATGCGGAACGTCACCGAGTCAGGGAGTGCGACCAAGATGAACAAGCAAACCAGCGCCTTGCGGCTGGCCATCCTTGCCGCGCTCGGTGCGACAGGTGTGGCTTTCAACGCCCAGGCTATCGAATTCCAGAAAGGCGAGCTCTCGGGCTCCTGGGACACCACGATCACCTACGGCGCGAGCTGGCGGATCGAGGATCGTGATGACAGCAACGTCGGTAAGGACAAATTCAATCCGTTCACGTTCCAGCTGCCAGTCGATCAGCGGATCGCCCTGCCGGGACGGTTTTCGAGCAACGGCGACGACGGCAACCTGAACTTCGACGACGGCGACCTGATCTCCCACCAGATCCGGTTCACGACCGAACTCGACTTCACCTGGCGAAACTTTGGCGGCTTCTTCCGCGCGCTGGGCTTCTACGACTTCGAGCTGTCCGGCGCGGACTTCCTGGATTTCGGCGACGGTGGACGGTTCGGCGATCCTGACCGCTACGTCGGCAACGACATCCGGCTCCTGGATGGCTTCTTCTTCTGGGACTTCAGCCTGGGCGACAACCATCCGGGCACGGTGCGACTCGGTCGTCAGGTCGTCAGCTGGGGTGAGAGCACCTTCATCCAGGGCGGCATGAACGTCATCAATCCGGTCGACGTTTCCCGCCTCCGGACGGCCGGCGCGGAGCTGAAGGAAGCCTTCCAGGGCGTCGACATGATCTGGGGCACGGTCGATCTGACGGAGAACCTGTCCCTCGAAGCGCTCTACATGTTCGAGTTCGAGCAGATCGATCCCGATTACCGCGGGACCTACTTCGCGACGAACGATTTCGCGGTTCCCGGCGGTCAGTTCGCGATGCTTGGCTTCGCGCAGTATCCCGAAGAATTCGGGCCGCTCACGATTCCGCGGAGATTCGACGGCTCGCCGAGCGATAGCGGTCAGTGGGGCATGGCGCTGCGCTGGTTCGTTCCCGAGTTCAACCAGACGGAATTCGGCTTCTACTACCTGAACTACCACAGCCGCCTGCCGCTGATCAGCGGCTTCGCGGTGACCAACGGCAGCCCGTCTTCGGGCCAGTACTTCACCGAATACCCGGAGGACATCGAGGTCTGGGGCGCGAGCTTCAACACCGAGGTGGCCGGCTGGTCGATGGCCGGTGAGGTTACCTATCGCGACAACCTGCCGCTGCAGATCGACGACGTCGAGGTGCTCTTCGGTGCACTGACTCCGCTGAACTCGGGCATCCCCGAGCCGGTGAACCGGTTCACCAGCCAGATCGGGGAGGTCGGCTTCGGCGACTTCATCCAAGGCTGGGAGGAGCACGAGGTCACGCAGGCGCAGATGACCTTTACCCGTCTGATCGGCCCGAACAACTTCCTGAAGGCCCAGCAGATGGTTTTCCTGGCCGAGGTAGGTGGCACCAAGGTCTGGGACCTCCCGGACCAGAGTGTGCTTCGCTATAACGGACCGGCAACGGATACCGGTGGCGGGCCGGACGAGCTGACGGGCAATTTCCGGAATCCGGTCACCACCGACGGGTTTGCGGAAGATTGGTCCTGGGGTTACCGCCTGATTACGCGGGCCGACTACAACTCGGTCTTCGGCACTGCCTGGAACCTGTCGCCGCGCCTCGCGTTCAACCACGACGTCGACGGCACGTCGCCGGGGCCTGGCGGCAACTTCATTGAAGGTCGGAAGCAGCTGACGCTGGGCGTCGGGGCCAACTATCTGACCCAATGGGGTGCCGACCTGTCTTACACGCGCTACTTTGGCGAGGGCCGATTCAACGAATTGCGCGATCGAGACTTTGTGGCCTTCTCGATCTCCTACGCATTCTGATCCAGGGACAACCAATGACGAAGAACAGGTGGATGCTGGGAGCGCTCGTCGCGCTGCCGCTAGTTGCCGGGTCCGCATTTGCGGGCGCCAAGCCCGACCAGGTCAATCGCCTGGACGAGGACCTGACGCCGATGGGTTCGGAACGTGACGGCAACGAGGCCGGAACCATTCCGGCCTGGACCGGGGGTATCACGGAGGCGCCCGCGGGCTACTCTCCGGGCGATCATCACCCCGATCCGTTCGCGGACGACGAGATCCAGTTCACGATCACGGCGCAGAACATGGCGCAGTACCGGGAAAATCTCTCACCCGGGCAGATCGCCATGCTCGAGCGCTATCCGGATACGTTCAAGATGGACGTCTACCGGACGCGCCGGACGGCCTCGTTCCCCGAGCCCGTCTACGAGGCCACGAAGCAGAATGGCCGCACCGGTCGCCTGGTGGCCGAGGGCGAGGGCGTGGAAAACGTGTCCTTCGGATTCCCGTTCCCGTTCCCCGAAAATGCCTATGAGCTGATGTGGAACCACAAGCTCAAGTACAAGGGCACGGGCGGCGTGCGCTACAACAACCAGGTGGCGCCTACCGCGAACGGCCAGTACACCGTGGTGAAGCTGCGTGAGGAACTGCTGGGCCTGTACTACCAGGAAGGCGCGACGATCGAGGACATCAACAACGTCCTGCTCTACTTCTACCAGGTCGTCGAGGCCCCGGCGCGGCTTGCGGGCAACGTTCTTCTCGTGCACGAGACGATGAATCAGCTCGAGCTGCCGCGTCAGGCGTGGATCTATAACCCGGGCCAGCGTCGCGTCCGCCGCGCGCCCAACGTCGCCTACGACAACCCGGGCACGGCGTCGGATGGTTTGCGAACCAACGATATGACCGACATGTTCAACGGCGCCATGGACCGCTTCGACTGGACCGTCGTCGGCAAGCGGGAGATGTACATCCCGTACAACTCCTACAAGGCTCATAGCGACCAGAACAATTACGACGATCTGGTCCGTCCGGGTCACCTGAATCCCGACCTCATGCGCTATGAGCTGCACCGCGTGTGGGTCGTGGAGGCGAACGTGAAGCAGGGCACGCGCCACATCAACTCACGGCGCACCTACTACATGGACGAGGACAGCTACCAGATCGCGCTGATCGACCACTACGACAATCGCGGCGAGCTGTGGCGCTTCTCCGAAGCCCATTCGATCAATTACTACGAGGTGCCCCTGTACTTCCAAGACGACCTGTTCAAGTACTGCGGCGAGCGCCGCCGTCCGCCCTACCGCTGGTTCGTGATGGGCCCGGCCCGCAGCGGCACCGGCATTCACATCGACCCGCTCGGCACCTCCGCCTGGAACGCACTCATTGTCGGACACAAAAGGTGGGGCATTTCGGTCGCATGCCTGATAACATCGGTACTGGTAACGACCAGAGGCTTTAGCCTTTCTGCTGGTATTATTGGATATTTTCCATGTTCATGCTTGGAGGTGCTGCTTTGCTCCCTGATATTTTTCGTAGTGATCTTAAGAAATACGGGAGATCAATGGCTCATGAAATCTCTAACTTTCAGCAGGTGATACACTTGCTCACACTTGCTGTAGTAAATGTGTCCTCCTCAAAAACAAACAGCCCAGGCAGAAATGACGGTCAAAGGCTTAATTGAAAAATATGGGATAGAGGTGATCGCAGTAGGAAATGGTACAGCCGGTCGTGAAAGTGAGACTTTCCTCAAAAAGATAGGGCTACCCAA
>JBCCZC010000236.1:0-8844 GCA_039188505.1 Pseudomonadota bacterium
GGGCGGCCGCCTCAGCCTCCGCGGCGGCACGTTCAGCTTCGGCGCGGGCGGCCGGGTCGGGTTGGCTGGAGGTGGATTCGGGCCCGGAACTGGCGCAGGCAGCGAGGGCGCAGATCATCGCTGCAAGCAGCGCCTGGCGTCCCCGGTTCGGAAGATCGTTCATCATCGGTCTAACCCTCTGCTTGGTCACTCGCAGCGGGGACCGCCATGATCACCACGGTTGGAGGAGGTGCCTTCAGCGTGCACTGGTCTCCCCGGGTCCCCTTACGTGAATCGAGCCCGGCCATACGCTGCCGAATGCTCTCCGGCGAGGTTACTGAATCACCGAACGGCTAGCAAATGGGGAAGGCGCCGCGGACGCCCGATTCTGGTGGCCTCCCGGAGCCCGGCGTCAGGGTGTGAAACCGCCGGGAATACCCTTGCAGGCAACGGCCACCGCGTCGTGGGGATGGAGGCTCTCCCGGTGCGACGCCCGGGCCCAGAAGTCCACGAAGCGCGGATCTCCGTTGAGCGCGTGCTGGATCCGCCGTGCCGCGTCCTCGCAGAACATCAGGTTCTCGCCGTTGAGTTGGGCGAAGGCCTGCTCGTCCTCGCGTTTGACGGCGGCCTGAACCGGGGTCGCGAGGGCATTCTCCACCTGATCGATCAGGTCGAGGAGCGGAAATAGATCGTTGCCCTCGTCGATGACGACCCGAAGGTCGGCATGGGAGCGCTGGCTGTGGGGCGTGGCGGAAATCGCGCGCTCCGTACCCAGCCATGCCCTGACGTCCTCGAAGGACGGGGCGTTCGGGCCTTCGAAGTCGCGCTCGAAGTTCTGCTGAATGATCTGCCGGGCCAGGGCGGCCGAGCATGGGCAGGTGCTCGAGTAGACGATACGTGCCCCGATCTCGAGGCGGGTCTGACCCCGCAGGCGAGTTGCCGCCACATGGACCGGGTAGCGCCGCCAACCGCTGTTGTCCGAGCGCAGCGCCGAACGCCGCACGAGGTAGTCGAAATCAACCCGCACGTAGGCGCCGTCGCTGAGGTCGTCATGGGAGCGCATGAATTCATCGAGCAGTTGCATCATGAGCCCTGGGGTCAGCGGTTCATGCGACAGCAGCTGATCGACGTGGAGATACAGGCGCGACATGTGGATGCCGCGAGCCTCCGGGCGAACCAGGTTCACGAAGGCGGTAACCCGCGCCGATGCCTGCGGGGCGACGCCGCCCTCCACCGCGAGGTTCACGGGCGCTTCGATGTCCTGCATACCTACCCAGCCAAGCCTGCCCACGACCTCGGGCGGACCGTCTGCGGCTATGTCGGGCATCGCGGCCAGAGTTGAATCGCTGACGTTCAAGTCGTTGCCTTTCGCTCGCTACGCCGGATGACCGGCCGAATGTCCAATGTGGCGGCAGGAGGAGACCGCTTCAAGCTCGATCCGAGCCGCCACGCTGCCCCTGTCCTCGTCGTTGCGCCGTCGTGGCCCGCCTACTCCGCGCCTGCCGCAGCCGGTGCCGGCATCGTGAAGCGTTCCGCGCCGATCACGACGTTGAGTTCGACGCTATCGATCGTGATGGCCTGGGCGACCGGCATGCCCTCGAAGGTGAGCTGCATGCTGTGAGGCATGACCAGGCCGTCGATTGACCGGTAGTCGCCCATGACGGTGTGAACAACGACCTCCGCCCCCTGCCGCGAGGTCCTCGCGGTCTGCTTGAATTCGAGCAGGTCATCGGCGTCGAAGTACATCATGCTCGTATCACCGTTCGACTTCGTCAGACGCAGCGCGTAGGCCGTTTGGCCGTCGACCTCTTCGGCGCCGAGGAAAGCCACCGCGTGCCCCTTTTCCCGCCAATCCACCAGCGGTCCGTCGAAATCCGCGGTGTCCAGAATGTCCTTGAGTTGATCGTCGCCCATGCGCGCGGGTTCGGTGCTGCCCATGAACGGGAGCACGTACCACCCCTGCTCGCCGTCGTAGGCCTGGATCCCGGTCATGCCCTGCACGTCGAACTCCATGCGCACCTGCTGGGGGCGCTTGAACCAGATCCGGAATGGCGCCTCCAGTCCGGGGCCCATGAGCATCGTTCCCGTCATGTGCGCGGTCTCGACGGCTTTCCAGTTCTCGTAGCCGCCACGGGCTTCGATGTTGCCCGCGAGCAGCGCATCGAGCGTCATCTCCTCCGCGAGCACGGAGGTCGTGCAGATCAGAAGCAGCAGCAGTGTCGAAATGCGCATGCCCGTCCTTCCCGGATGGCGTAAATGACGGGCTCAAAGTTTACCATACGCCACCGCATGGGCCGTTTCCGTCTCATCCCTGCAGGTCGCTACGACGAACCTGGCGTGCCGCGCGCCAGGCCCGAAGGAGCCGGGCGAACGCGCGGGGCTCCCGGCCCGATCGCGTCCAGCGGGTGGCGCGATCCCGGAGCAGCGTGCGGAGGATCCAGCCATCACTTCCTGCCACCGGTCCCGCCGCTTCGGCCACGTCACCGAGGAGTCGCTCCTGGATCCGTCGCGCCGTCGGCTCGTCTTCGATGGCCGCCTGGCGCGTGACCTGCAGCTCCGCGGTGAGCGTCAGCGGCAGGCCTGCTTCGGCGGCGGCGAGTCGTCGCGGCAGGGCCAGGATCAGCTCGAGCGCCACGATCTCCGTCCAGATCCCCACGCGCCCGGCGGCGGCGTCCTCGGCGTTTCCGTGCAGCTCGGCCTCGACACCGCCGAGAGCCCGCCCGATGGTCGCTGCCGGCGCCAGCAGCGAATCCACGTCCGCGCAGGCCTCGGCGTCGTGGCTTGCTGCGAAGGCGAGCGTTTCGTTCAGGTGCGGCTCGCGGACCGTGCCGGCGGCCGCCAGGCCGCTCGTCAGCGGATGTCGCGGTGCGCCAGCCAGCAGCCGGCCCCACTCCTCGTGCCACCAGCGCACCCGGTTGAATCGGACCTCGGGCTCCCGGCTCCCGTAATGAAGCCCGAGCAGATCCTCGGCCAGCACCAGGAGGCAGCTGAGCCGGAGCGTACGACCGTCGGGCACGAACGCCAGCGCAAGGGTCATATCGGGGTGCATCCGGTTGAGCTTGTCGGCAAGGTAGGGATGAACCTTCGTTTCAGACATCGCGGGTCCGACCCTCGATCGTTTCCGGAGATGGGGTCTCACGGCCACTTTCCGCGCCGTAGTCGGCGAGCTTTGCAGTCGCCGGTAGCACATGGCGATTGAGCGAGCCAACGGTCCGATTGAACTGCTCGACTGCCCCCTGAAGGCTTTTGCCCAGCCGCCCGTGATGCTCGAGAAACGTCGCCAGGCGCCGCTGCAGCAGTTCCGCCAGGCCCCGGATCTCCTCCGCGTTGCGAATCATCCGGAGCTGGCGCCAGCTGAACGCGACCGCTCGCATCAGCGCGACGAAGGATGTCGGTGAGGCGAGGATGACACGCTGGCGCAGGGCGTCTTCGAGCAGCTGCGGGTCGCGATCGAGCGCGGCGGCCAGAAACTGCTCTCCTGGCACGAACAGCACCACGAAATCGGGCGCCCGTTCGAACTGCTCCCAGTAGGCCTTGGCGGCGAGCTCGCGCACCCGGCCGCGGACGTTGCGAGCATGAGCGTCGAGGGCGGCCTCGCGGGCGGCGTCGTCGGGGGCCTCCTGGGCGGTGAGATAACCGTCCAGGGGTGTCTTGACGTCGACGACGACATCCCGATCGTCCGGCAGGTGCACCACGAGATCGGGCCTGAGCGCGCCCTGCTCTCCCTGGCGATGTACCTGTTCGGAGAAGTCACAGTGGGGGACCATGCCCACGAGCTCGACGAGGCGCCGGAGCGTCAGCTCACCCCACTGGCCTCGAACCTCCGGGCGCCGCAGGGCCTGGACGAGATTGCGCGTCTCTCCGCGCAGCCGCCGGTGATCCTCGGCCATCAGTTCGAGGTGTTTCTCCAATGCACCGAAGGCCTGCTTGCGCTCCTGCTCGAGTTCCCGGACCTGGGCCTCGGTGCGCTCGAGCGCCTTCCGGATCGGCGTGACGAGCTGTTCCACCTCGCCACGGCGGGCATCGAGATCGGCGCTCGCCTCGGTCTGGGCGGCTCGCATGCGCGCCTCCGCGAGTCGTAGAAACCGCCTCGAGCTGCGATCGAGGGCCTGATCGGACAGGAGGCTGAAGCGCGCCTCCAGCTGCTCCCTGGCTTCCATGAAGGAGCGCTCCCGCTCTTCCGCGATCTGGCGTTCGGCCCGCAGCGCCGCCTCGAGGCCGGCAATTTCCCGGACGCTGTCGCCCTGGACGCGCTGGGCCATGATGACGGCCACGACGGCAGCGCAGAGCACGCCGAAGAGGAAGCCGGCGCCTACCGCCACCCACAGCTCGGGCGACCAGGCTGGCGTCACGACCAGACCGTGAGCAACAGCGTCTCGAGGGCCGCCAGATCGTCGAGGGAATGGTGGGCGCCCCATTGCTCCGGATTCTGGTCCGGCGCGATGTAGCCCCACAGGGCCGCCGCCGACCGGGCGCCGGCGGCGTGGGCCGCGATGATGTCCCGGACGTCGTCGCCGACGTAGAGGCATCGCTCCGCCGCGACGCCACACTGATCCATGGCGTGCAGCAGTGGCGCAGGATGCGGTTTGCGCTGCGCCAGCGTGTCCCCGGAGACCACGGCGCAGCAGCGTTCCGTGAGGCCCAGTGCTTCGAGCAGCGGCTCCGCCAGCCATCCCGGCTTGTTGGTGACGACGCCCCAGCACCGGCGCCGGGATTCGATCAAAGTCAGGACCCGCTCCATCCCTTCGAACAGGGTGCTGCTGTCCGTGAGTCGTTCCCGGTAGAGCTCGAGGAACCGTTCCCGCCAGCCGGCCGTGACGCTGTCCTCGGCCGGTGGCATGCCCACGGAGATGACGCCCACGGATCCGCGCGATACGTGCGGGCGAATCAGCGCGGGGTCGACGGGCTCAAGCCCCTCCTCGATGCGAAGTGCATTGCAGGCAGCCGCCATGTCGCCGGCGGTGTCGATCAGGGTGCCGTCGAGGTCGAAAAGGACGCTATCGAGCTTCATGGCTATCGGGCTTCTCGAAGCAAACGAGATAGTTGACGGTCACGTCGTCGCGCAGGGCCGCCTTGCGGATGGCGGGGTTGTAGACGATGCCCTTCTGTTCGAGCAGATCGAGACCGACGCGTCGCGCTGACCGCGCCAGCTCGGAGGGGCGAATGAATCGCCGGTATTCGTGCGTCCCGCGCGGCAGCAACCCCAGCACGTATTCCGCGCC
The DNA here is from genome assembly GCA_039188505.1 of Pseudomonadota bacterium. GTDB lineage: Bacteria > Pseudomonadota > Gammaproteobacteria > Xanthomonadales > SZUA-38 > JBCCZC01. Next base: position 5,202 of record JBCCZC010000236.1, read on the forward strand.
GACGATACCCAACGCGAAGGAGAACAGGTTTCGATTCAGCGTCGATAGAAAGAGCCGCCCGCCGGGCCGGAGTACCGTTGCACAGCCCCGGATCACGCCGGCCGGATCCGGGACGTGCTCGAGCATCTCGAGGCACGTCACCATGTCGTAGTCACGGGCGCCAGTCTCGATGTGCGCCTCGATGCTCTCGTGCCGATAGTCGACGGTCAGTGCACTCTCCGCCATGTGGCGCCTGCCGGCCGCAAGCGCCTCGTTGGAGAGATCGATGCCGGTGACGTCGGCGCCCGCTGCGGCCATGGCTTCGCTGAGTAGCCCCGCGCCACAGCCGACATCGAGCACCCTCAGGCCGTCCAGTTCGGCGTGGCGCTCGATGAAGCCCAGGCGGATGGGATTCAGATCGTGGAGCGGGCGAAAGTCGCCGTCGGGATCCCACCACCCGGCGGCGATGGCGTCGAACTTGGCTATTTCCCTGAGATCTGCCGTCTCGCTCACGTCAGTGCCTCCATGATTCGGTCATGCCAGCTGCGCGCACGATCACACACCGTTGCTTCATCCAACGTGACGAGACTCCGGTCGACGAGCACGCGCCGACCGTCGATCCATACGTCCGTCACCTGGTGCCGCCCCGTGGCGTACACGAGGTGCGAGACCACGTCGAAGATCGGCTGCGCTTCGAGCACCCCGAGATCGATCGCGACCAGATCAGCGCGCTTGCCCGGTTCCAGGGAGCCGACCCGGTCCTCCAGGCCGAGCGCCCTGGCGCCGTTGATCGTCGCCAGCTCGAGCGCGGTCGGCGCCGGCAGCACGGTCGGGTCGAGCGTCCTGCCCTTCGCGATCAGTGCCGCCGTCCGCATCTCGCCGATCATGTCGAGGTCGTTGTTGCTCGCCGCGCCGTCCGTGCCCAGAGCCACGTTGACACCCGCCTCCAGCAGCTCCGGGACGCGGCAGATCCCGCTGCCGAGCTTGAGGTTGGATTCCGGGCAGTGGATCGTCGTGATGCCGGACTCCGCGCACTGGCCGATCTCGCCGGCGGTGAGGTCGGTCATGTGTACGGCCAGCAGCCGCTCGTCCATGATGCCCAGCCGGCGGATGCGCTCGAACGGGCGAACGCCTGACTCCTCGACCGCTCGCTCGACTTCGCCTTTCGTCTCGTGCAGGTGGATGTCGATCCGAACGTTGAAGCGATCCGCCAGTCGACGTGCCGCCAGAAGGCTTTCGTCGGAGACCGTGTAGGGCGCGTGTGGTGAGATCGTCGCGCCAACGAGCGGATCTCCGACCACGTCGCCGAGAACGGCATGCGCCCGTTCGATGTACGCCGTCGGGGTGTCGGCCCAGGCCGTTGGAAATTCGATGACCGGACAGCCCGCGATCATCCGGAAGCCCGCAGCCCGGGCGCGGTCGATGGTGACGTCGGGGAAGAAATACATATCGTTCGCGGTCGTCACGCCTCCCCGGATCATCTCGGCAAGCGCATGATCCGTGCCGTCCGCGACGAACTCGGGGTCGACGAAGCGTCCTTCGATGGGCCAGATCCGCTCTTCCAACCAGGGCAGGAGCGCGAGGTCGTCACCGACGCCGCGCATGAGGTTCATCGCGACATGGGTGTGGGCGTTGACCAGCCCCGGCAGCAGCACATGGTTCGGGAGATGGACCTCTCGCGCGGGATCGAAGCGGGTGAGCCCGTCCGCGGCGACCAGGGCCACGATCTCACCATCCCGGACGGCCAACCCGTGCCCGTCGAGCACGACGCCGCGCGGGACCACGGGCACGATCCAGCGGGGCCACACCAGCAGATCGACGGGGGTCATGCGCGCCCCCCGGGAAAGTTGATGACGTCGGCGAGGCTCCGGGAGCCGCCGATCCAGGCAAGCAGCCGGTCGACGCCGAGCGCGACGCCGGCACTCGCGGGCAGACCGACGGCCTGCGCCGCCAGGAGGTGCTCGTCTCGGGGTAGCTGGCGTTGCCGCGCCCGTCGACGGCGCTCGTTCTCAGCCGCGAAGCGCGCAGCGAGCTCTCCGGCGTCGGTCAGTTCGTCGTAACCGTTGGCCAGCTCCTGCCCGCCGGCATAGACCTCAAAGCGACGGGCCCGCCCCCCTTCGATCCGGGCCAGCGCCGCCAGCTCCGGCGGAAATCCATGGAGGCTCAGGAGCTCGTCCGGCGCCGAGCGCTCGCGCACCGCAAAGGCCAGCAGGAGATCGAAGGCGTTTCGCCGATCCAGGGTCTCGTCATACCAGCCTCGGGACCGGAGCGCGTCGTTCAGGGTTGCGGTCGAGGCGTCGCAGCCGTCGGCCAGCCCCAGAGCACCTTCGAACAGCTCGTCGCAGCTCAACCGGGTCACGCTGGGCACCATCATCCCAGGCCCCGCAGCCACGCGGTGCGCCAGTGCGATCGTCTCATCGAGGAGCGCGGCATCGTCGAAGCCCGGGCGATACCATTCGAGCATCGTGAACTCCGGGTTGTGCCAGCGGCCGGCCTCGCCGCGGCGGAACACGCGTCCGAGTTCGTATACCGCGATGCCGTCGGCCACGAGCAGCCGCTTCATGGGGAACTCCGGCGAGGTGCGGAGAAACCACGGGCCGCCCGCGTCCTGGGTGACGAAGCTCTCGATCGCTGGATCCGTATTGCCCGCTCGCGACAGGATCGGCGTCTCGACCTCGAGTACCTCGCGCTCCGCGAAGAATGCGCGGATTTCGGCATAGACGGTCGCCCGGAGCCGCCGCGCGGCGAGCGGCGCCGTCGGCGCCCAGCTGGCCGCAGCCGACGTCATTCCTTGACGCGGGAAACGTACTCGCCGGTCCGCGTATCGACGCGGATGACCTCGCCCTGGTCCACGAAGAGCGGCACCTTGACGACGGCGCCGGTTTCGAGCGTCGCCGGCTTGGTGCCGCCGCCCGAGGTATCTCCGCGCACGCCTGGATCGGTATCCGTGATGGTCAGCTCCACGAAGTTGGGGGGATCGATGCTGAGCGGATTGCCGTTCCATAGGCGCATCGTGCAGACGTCCTCTTCCTTGAGCCACTGCGCCGCGTCGCCCACGGCCGTGGCGTCGGCGGCATGCTGCTCGAAGGTGTCCTGAACCATGAAGTGCCAGAACTCGCCGTCGTTGTAGAGGTACTGCATTTCCTGCTCGAATACGTCGGCCGCTTCCACGGACTCGCCCGACTTGAAGGTCTTCTCGATGACGCGATTGGTCTTGAGGTTGCGCACCCGCACCCGGTTGAAGGCCTGACCCTTGCCCGGCTTGACGAACTCGTTCTCGACGATCACGTAGGGATCGCCGTCGAGCAGAAGGCGCAGGCCCGAGCGGAACTCGTTGGTGTTGTAGCTGGCCATGGATGAACACTCCGATTGACTGGGGCCGAGCGCCTGCCTGTTGCGTCGCCGACCGTTATACTGCGCGCCCTGCGGCCGCACCGGAAAAACGCCGAATGATAACCCGAACAACGTCAGCCGGGCACCCGTCCTGGGCTCAGGAGATGCGGGCCGCCGCCCGGGGGCCGGAGGCGCTTCCGGCGACCACGGTGGCGGTGGCTGCCGGCCGTGACCAGGCGCACGGGCTGTTCCCAACGCGGGTGCCTGCCGAGTGGCTCGAGCCCGGCGTCCTGACGGGGGCGCTGGCGCGGCAGGCCTTTCCCGATGGCGA
>JBCCZC010000237.1:0-8680 GCA_039188505.1 Pseudomonadota bacterium
AGGTCTCGGGGATCAGGCACCACTGGGATAGCAGACCGGTGTCCGCCGCCGCGTTATCAGCGAACGCCAGGCGCCATTCGCCGGACAGCTCGGACCCGTTGAACTGCGACAGCGGCTCCGTGGGCCTGAGCGAACCGGAGAGAGCCGGCGCGTTGCTGCAGGTATCGTCGGCATTGGCCGCCGCACTGTCGTCGAGGGTCACGGCAATACTGTCGCCACCGCAGCCACCGCTACCGGGCCGGTTGATCAGGCGCACGGTGCGACCGGTCGAGACCTGGGTGAGGGAAAAAGTCAGGTCGCCGACGAATGTGTGGGAGGCGTTGATCGACACGTTCAGATCGCTGATGTTGCCGGCCAGGGTCACGTTGAGCGGGCTGATCAGCCCCGCCGTGTTGTTGTCCGGGATGGCCGCATTGGGATTGGCGCAGATGCGGTTACCAGTACCGCCACCGCCGCCGCTGGTCCCCACGCTCGTGAACCCGATATCGCGGAGGATCCCGACCTCGATGCCGGTCAGCGTTCGCGCGCCCGGCCCCGGCGTCGTGGCATGCTCCATGAGGATTTCCTGCTGCGTGTAGAAATCCGTGTCGACATGTGAAATCGAGCTGCCCTGGCTGAAGGACGTGGGCGAGTACATCGGCACCGGATCGCCGTTGTTCAGCGCTCGGGCGTTGTCGCCGCGCCAGAGCGTACCGGCCGATCCGGTCCCGCCGACCCGAATCCGCGCCCAGCGCGCCGCGTCGACCACGCCGGAGGCGCTGATCACGTCCTGGGAGGTGTCCCCAAGGAAGTCATCGAAGGGTCGAAAGCCGCCCTGTGACGGCGGCCTGCGGCCGCACGAGTCGCGCCCATCCGCTTCGACAAGGCTGTTCGCGAAGCCCATGGCGTGCAGCAGCTCGTGCAGCATCGTCGACTTGAAGTCGAAGGCATTGGGAATGTCGATCGTGTCGTCGAAGTCCCAGATCACGTCCTCGAAGTTGACGGTCACCGTTCCGTCCGCAGTCGCGCCGTTGATGTCTTCGCCCCCGAGGGCTTTCACACCGACGATGCCCCGGTCGCCGAAGCCGATGATGCAATCCGGGCGCAGCCGCGACCCGGCCGCCGCGAGCGTCCCGTCCCGGGTTTCCGACCCGTCGACCTCGAGGGTGATGTTCGCAGTCAGGCCGGGAAACAGCCCCGAGAGCAGGGCGGCCGTTTCCTCGAGAGCCTGGCGTCGGATCGCGCCCTGGGCGGGGTCGTTGAACCCGACGTTGACGTCCCTGTATTCGAAGGTGAAGGTCAGGGCGGCACCGGCGGGTGCCGCAGCGCCGAGGGTGAGCGTGGTCGCCAGCGCGAGGCCGGCCAACGGGTTGCGGTTCATCAGCGCTCCCTCCTCGAAACGGCGATCTGCTGCTCGCCGAAGGCGGTCATCGAGATCGCGACGTTGGCGCCTGCGTCCTCGGACGATTCGTCGCGAATGAACTGAACGTAGACGCTTCCGTCGGCGCGGATGGTCCCGCTACGCAGATCTTCGAATTCGAACGGCGCGGCATCGGGATGCTCGGCAGCCAGGCGCTCGTTGGCAAGCTGCAGCCACTGCATGGCCTCATCGCGCCCCCCAAGCTTGGTGACGGACATCACCCGCTCGAGCCGACGCTCCACCGCCAGGAACCGGACGATCTCGGGAATAGGAGCCTCCAGATCCGGTTCGACCACCGCGATCGACTTCTCCAGGCCCGGCAAGTTGACCGTGATCACGGTCTCGGTGCGGTGCTGGGTATTGGGCCGCAACGGATCGAAGGGCGCGGCGGCACGCTTTGCCGCGACCGTCTTCTCGTCGTATTCGCCGAACCGCTGCTCCCGGACCACGAAGGCCAGGAGGGCGTCGAGTTCGGCGGGGCTCATGCGACCCTCGTACGCCGGGATGTGAACGTAAGTCTGCGGCATGACGATTCGACCATCGGCGTGAATTGACAGCGACGGTGCGTCGCTGACCCGCGGCACGCGATCGGAACGGAAGTCCAGGGTGAGGACAACTGCCGTCGGATCCGCCGGCAGTTCGATGTCGCTGGCGAGCACGCTCGCCGTCAGGCCCAGACCCACGATGGCCAGCAGCATGGCCGCCACGTCTTGTGTTCGTTCCATCAATCGCATCGGTTCAACCTCTTTTTCCACGGGTGGCACTCGTGGCTGCCACCGGCGGGCGGTCGGCTCCCAACCGCCCAACGACCGCGCCCGGCGCGGCACTCGGCATCCTGGCACACGTCGAGGACGCATTCCCGCCTGCTTCCGGACCCGGTTGCCTCCGAAGATCGAGTCTCACCGCCGTTCCTGGCGCTGAAGCCCGCGTCGTCCCTGAGCATGCTCAGCGTGCATAACGCGCGTTGCCGCCTGCGCGGGGGGAATGCCAGGATCCAAAGCGGCGGCGCGCAGCGCACGGGGGCGACGTTCTGCTCCCTGGCGACCGCGATGGTCCGAGAGTCGGTACCGTCCGTGGCCGCAGGGTCGACGGCTCCGGAGCGGGCTCGATCAAGAAGCTCGGGGCCCCACAGTAAGGCGCCACTACCGGGGTGCCCGGACCGCTCCCGGCGAGCCGGGTGCCGAAGCGCCGTCCGGCGATCATCTCCGATAGCTGCGGAGCGGCCATGTCGATCGCGCGGGCAGCGATGCCGTTGTCGCCATCCGGAGGGAGGGCGACAACGATGGATCGACCATCGTCCCCGAGGGTCCGCGGAAAGGGCATCCCGCCGACGGTGACCCGTGCGATGGCCTACCGGGCGAAGTGACAGACCGAGGGGCAGCAGCCCTTCGACGGGCAGCGCACCCCTGCGTCGTCCTGCTACCATCGCATGCCCCTGCTCCCCTGCGTCTGATCATACGTCCGCCGGGTCGGCCGCAGCAATCGGCAACCGCGCCCGAAATCGCGCATACTCCTCGCGCCCCGAATACGGTCGAACCGATGCTTTCAGCGGTCCTACAGGAATTCAAGCGGATGGCGCTCGCAGGCGCCTACTCCATGGCGGGCCTCCGCGCGGCCTGGCGCGGCGAAGCGGCATTCCGGACGGAGTGCATCGCCATCGCCATCGCGCTGCCGGTGGCGGCGTGGATCGCCGAAGACGTCTGGCAGTTCACGGCGCTGATCGGCAGCATGCTGCTTGTCATGATCGTCGAGATCATCAACTCGGCGATCGAAGCCGTGGTGGACCGGATCGGCACTGAGCGCCATCCCCTTTCCGGTCAGGCCAAGGACCTGGGGTCAGCAGCGGTGATGCTGGCGACGATTCTCTCGCTGATGATCTGGGCCGCGGTCATCGTCAATCGTTTCACCTGATGCCGGCCCGGTGGTGTCTACGCCAAGATTGGGTCGCTCACGGACGGGCGAGCACCACCTCGATCTCGACCAGCATTCCGGGGGCGGCGAGGCCGGCAATCTGGAAGGCGGAGCGTGCTGGCAGATTGGGTTGCTCGTCGGTGCCGAAGTACTTTCGGTAGGCGCGCATCATGCCCCGAAAATCCATCGCGCCGTCGAGCTCCGGCACGCCCACCAGGAACACCTGCATCTTCACCACGTCGCCGAAGTCGAGCCCCTTGGCCTGGAGCGATTCCTCGAGGCGCGCGAACACGGACAGCGTCTGCGTCTCCGTGTCGCCCCAGAATTCCCGGCTGAAGCGCTCGGCTTCCGGATTGGCGGGCCGCGGCACCATGCCGCTGTGGAAGACCAGCGCCGTATCGGCCGTCACCTCGACCGCCTGGGAAATCGGAAAGTCACTGTCCGGCAGCGGATGGCGAGTGACCTCCGCACTGGCCTGGAGGGCCACGATGGCGAGGGCGGCGAGGATGAGGATGCGCTTCATGTGACGGTCTCCCTGATTTCGCTGAGCGGGAGACCGCGAGCCGACGCCTCCCCGAATGCGCAGCCATTAGCGCATCCGGGGTGGCGAAAGGCAACCGCGCTCGAGTCCAGCCAGGCGCCATAGGCGGCGGTGGCGCGGCTATCCGGTCAGCGATGGCTGTTTCCGAACCCGGACCAGGCTAGCTTGCGGCCGCCAGCGGATCGTTGCGCCCGTACTGGTCGTGGCTGGAGACCCAGTCGAGGGACGAGATCGCCGCGGCCAGGGAGATTTCGCCAGCAAGCACCGTTCCCGCGACGATCTCGGCGAACTTCATGACCTTGCCGGGTCCATAGCAACCCAGCAGTTCCAGCGACTCCCGCTGCGTCGGTAGACCCGTTCCGCCGCCACAGGTGGCGACGATCAGCGAGGGCAGCGTAATCGACATGTACAGGTCCTTCTCGGGTGTCAGCTCCGAGTAGAGCAATGCCGCCGAGGATTCGGACACGTTCGCCACGTCCTGCCCCGTTGCGAGAAACAACGCGGTGATCGCATTGGCCGAGTGGCAGCCGTTGTTGATCGCCCCGGAGAGCATCGAGCCGATCGTTGCGACCTTGTAGTGCGCGTAGAGCGACTCGGTGTCCGCATCCATGATATCGGCCAGCACCTGGCGCCGGATGAGGACCTCCGCGGTCACACGTTTGCCGCGCGTCCGCATCATGTTGATGTTCGAGGCCTTCTTGTCGGTGGCGAAGTTCGACTCCAGGAAGAAGCGCTCGATCTCGATGTCGTTGCAGTTCTGCAGGATCCAGTTACACGCGGCAAACGTCGCCTTGCCCACCATGTTCATGCCCGCCGCATCGCCCGTGGTGAAGTTGAAGCGCAGGAACGCAAACTTGTTGGCCAGGTAGTAGTCGACGTATTTCAGCCGCACGAACGGATCGGTTTCCGCGCAGACCTGCTTGATCTCGGCGTCCTTCTCGACGATCCAGTCGCAGAACCTCCGCGCCGTCTGCGCGTCGGCGAAGATGAACACCGGAGCTCGCTGCATGTTGTCTCCCACGACCGCGCACTTCACGCCGCCGCATTCGGCAACGACCTTCATGCCGCGGTTGTAGGAGGCGACCAGGGTGCCCTCGGTGGTGGCCAGGGGCACGTAGAACTCACCGTCGGCGTGCTGGCCGCGAACGTGGATCGGTCCGGCGATACCCACGGGCACCTGGGCGACGCCGGTGAAATGCTCGATGTTGCCGCGGGTCTCGTCGGCGTCGAAGGAGTATTCGAAAAGGTGCTTCGGGTCACCGTCGCTCCGCTCGCGTACGAACGCCTGCCGCGCGCGGATGACCTCGTCGCTGTAGTCGTTCTCGACGTCGCGGGGAATGCTGTCCGCGTCGTGATCGGAGGACTTCAACCCGTCCTTGATCTCGAGCTTCAGGGTGCCGAACGGCTCGGTAGAGAACGCGAGTTCGAGCGTGTGCTCGCCCTCGTGGAGCGGTGCGATGTCGAGGTGGAAGCCAAGCAGCGTACCCAGCGCGAACTCGAGATCCACACCATCGGCGAGCGCGTCGAGGCGGATCGGCGCGCTCCCGTCCACGCTCATGGAGACCTTTGCGAGCGCGATCTCGTCGCCGTTGAGGACGACCCGGTCGACCCGCTTCAGCGTTGCCGGGCTCAGGCGGTTCTTGACCGAAAAGCGCACGCCGCCGTCGGCATTCCGGAGGCTCGTGCGATTGTAGAGTTTGCGGATGACCGCTGCCGGGATGAGCTGCATGGTGCACCTGTTCGCGCATTGAGTGTTGCGAGCAGGATACGAATCCCGCGGACGCGCGAGATGATGCAGGTCAAGCGACCATCCGTGCCGAACGATTCGCTGGTCTCCGCCCGTCGGCTATAGTCGGCGCTGCCGCCCATCCAGGAGCCGTCCATGGCCCACGTTGAAACCCACGTCGACGGGCACGTCCTCGTCATCCGCCTCACTCGGCCCGAGAAGTACAACGCGCTCAGCTTCGAGATGTACCACCTGCTTGGGCAGGCGCTGCAGCGGCTCGAGGACGACGCCGAACTGCGGGTCGCCGCGCTCATCGCCGAGGGTCGGAACTTCACGGCCGGCGTCGAGCTGGATCAGTGGGCCCCGGTCTTCGGGAGCGGCCAGGCCATTCCGGTCAATGAGGGCGAGATCGATCCCTTCGGCCTGACCGGTCCGCAACACAGCAAGCCCGTTGTCATCGGCGTCCAGGGCTACTGCTTCACGTGGGGCGTCGAGCTCCTGCTGAACACCGAGATGCGGGTGGCCGGCGCCGACACCCAGTTCCAGATGCTCGAGGTCCAGCGTGGCCTCTATCCCTGCTGCGGCGCCACGCTGCGCCTGCCGCAGGAGATCGGTTGGGGCAACGCGCACCGCTACCTCCTGACGGGCGAACGGTGGAACGCGGAGGATGCGTTCCGCTGGGGACTCGTTCAGGAAGTGGTCCCCGCCGAGCAGGTGCACGAAGCGACGCTCGACCTGGCCCGACGTGTTGCCGCAGCGGCGCCGCTTGGCGTCCGGGGGTGTCTCGCATCGGCCCGCTATGCGCGAACGGCCGAGCGAGAACCAGCGGTCGCCCACATGATGAAACACCTGGCCCCCGTGATGCAGAGCGAGGACGCGGCCGAGGGCGTGCAGTCCTTCCTCGAGCGGCGCGATGCCGTCTTCAAGGGACGCTAGTCCTCAGAAATCCAGCGATTCGCCAACGGCCGGGCAAGCGGCGTGACATGCGGTCTGCCGCGGCGTCGTTATGGCGAGGAATTCCTCCGAGAAAGCACCGACCTCCGTGCGCTCGGCGGGGCGCTCGGGCATGAGGAGGACACCAAGGGCCAGGATCACGGCCACCATCGCACCCGCATAGGCGGGGAGCCGCAGGCGGGAGCGATCAGACCCCGCGGCTTCGAGCCGCCGCCGCACGCGGACCTCGAAGCCGGGGGCGGGTCGTGGCGCAGGTAGGCGTCGCAGCTGGTCGTCTATCGTCATGGCTGATATTCCCGTTCGGAGGGCGAGGCAGTTCGAGGCTCCTCTCGCGCCAGGACCTCCACCCGGCTGGCGAGCTTGCGCCGGGCATGCGCAATCCGGCTCTTGACGGTCCCGAGCGGGACGCCAAGCAGCTCGGCCAGCAGCGCGTAGCCCAATCCCTCGAAGACATGCAGATAGAGCGGTTCCCGCAGGCGGGCCGGCAGACCGCGGAGGGCCGCGTCAAGCAGCGCGAGGTCACGTTCGGGCCCGGCGTCGTCGATCCGCGGCTCGCGGCGCAGGCGTTCGTGGAAGCGGAGCGCGCGGACCAGGGTCCGGCGATGTGATCGGAGCTTCTGCCGGGCAATCGCGATGAGCCAGGTGCGCAGACCCGCATCATGCCGAAAGCCGGAGAGCTTCTGCCAAGCGGTCACGAAGACGTCCTGGGCCAGGTCATCCGCCTCCGCCCGGCGGCAGTCGCCGGCGCGAACGAGGTAGGCGAAGACGGCGTCGCGATGGTCGCGCACGATGCGATCGAAGGCCGCGGACGAGCCATTGACCGCGGCCGCGATGAGCGCGCGCTCGGCGTCGAGCCCCGTGATCCGCGGATCAGGATCCGCCATGGCGTGGCAACGGCATGGCGGTGATTCGCGCATCCATGGGGGCCTCGTCGACCAGGAGCTCGTCGAACCAGGCACTCCCCGCGCCGCGGAGGAGCGCGCCGAAGGTGATCGCGGTCGCCGCGGGCGGCACGTCGAGAATCACCTCGTAGCGTGCCCAGCGTGTGTCGCCCTGGACGGGGCGGGCCGCCATGTTGTCGAAGCGGAGCACGGTCGCCTCGCCGTCGTCGCTGGCGTCGATGCGCATCCAGAGACCCGCGCCGCCGTCGACGGTTTCGGTCCGGATCAGACCGGTCAACCGCACCTTGCCACCGCGGAAACGTTCGGCGTCGATCGTCTGGCCGATGGCGCCGAAGCGATCGGCCGCGGGGGTGCGTCCCGCGATCATGAGCGCGCGTTCTTCGCCGGCCTCCAGCGCGACGACGCCGATCTCGAAGCCGGGATCACCGTAGCGAGCCCAGCCGCTGGGCCAGGGCAGCTCCTCGGCAAGCGCAGGCGCCGCACCGAGGAACAGCAGCCAGAGGAGCAGTCGGTGTTTCATCACCGCTTCGAGCCGGGCAGCGGCCCCGGCCGGCGCAGGGCGATGTAATCGATGGTGTGCGTGTAACGCTTGTAGGTCCGTTCCTGGAATCGGGGATAGGCGCCGCGGAACCGGTCACGCCGGGTTGTCACCCGCGGGCCGCTGCCGACCCCGACCAGTCCACCAGCGACGGAGACCACCTGGAGGGAACGAACCCAGCGCTCGTCCTGCGCCGCGGCCTGCTCCAGCCAATGCCGAGCCGTCTTCAGGTCCTGCTCCGCGCCCTGGCCGCGGGCGTAGAGCAGTCCGATCGCCGCCTGCGCCCGGCTGTCGCCGTCCTCTGCCAGGGGCGTCAGCAGCTCCAGTGCCTCCGTATGGCGGTCATCGGCGAGCAGGACTCGCGCACGCTCGATCGCCTGCTCCGCACCCTCGGCAGCCGTCTCGAAGCCGAGGTTGACCGGTGCGCCGCGCGCCTCTGCCGTGATGTCCATCGTTTCCAGCTGCGCCGCGAGCGCGGCAGCGAAGAGCAGCATCATGTTCGAGTCCTCCTGGGTTCGGGTTCACCCCTTGGTGACCGCTCGCCCGGATTTGTTCACACCATGCCCCAAGTCACCAGCCGCGGCACCAGGAACACCAGCGTCAGCCCGGCGAGCTGCAGCGCGATGAAGGGCAGGACGCCGCGATAGACTGTCCCGACACGGATTCCCTCGGGCGCGACCCCCTTGAGGTAGAAGATCGCGAAGCCGAC
>JBCCZC010000238.1:0-8667 GCA_039188505.1 Pseudomonadota bacterium
CCCACCGGTGACATCCTCACCGACTCGCTTGTCCTGGTCTTCGACGAGATGGACGACCTCGGATACGTTTCCGGATCTACGGAAGATCGATTCCCCTTCGATGTGTGGGCAACCAACACGTCCGTTCTGGCGGCCGAGCGCTTCGCGTCGCCGGGGTCGCGGCGCAGCCAGATTTCGGTGAGTCCGCTCGCCGTGGTGGACAATCCTGATCAGAATCTATTGGCGCGCCGCAACTTCGACGCTGATAGCTTCGAAGACGAGTTCGAATTTCAGCTGGCTGATAGCGACATCCTGCGGTTTGATTTCTGCGTGCCCTCGAAAAACGTGGATTGGTCCCTGCAGCTCCTTGTGAACAGCGTCACCTCAGGTCCGGACGGGGAACCCGAGGTGCGTCAGGCGGCCGTCGCGTCGCTGAATGCCAGCCAGCTGCCGCTCCCTGATGTCTACCCGAGTCGGGATGGACAGTTCTACGTCATCGCCGTCTCCCAGAGCGCCGAGTCGGTCGAGGATCTTCGGCAGGCGTATCGCAATGGCATGCAGAGCGAGCTCGTCGACGTCATCGTGCACCTGAAGATCCCCGAGCTTAATCTGCCCGCCGGCACGACGCCGCGCTTCACACTACGACGGCTCTGGTCGGAAAAGCCCGGCCGGGCCAGCGAGCCCGCGCTCGCGCGGGAGGGGATTACCGTCGGGGGACGCTTTCGCCGCAATGACCCGGTCGAGGCCGACCCCGCACCATCACCGTCCTCTCCGCCCCATTCATCCCTTGTCGCCAACGCGCAAGGCGACTTCGACGACCTCGTCGATGCCGTTGTCGCCGAGATCGAGCGGACTCAGGGCGCGCGACTCGTCAGCGATCAGCCGCTCGTGGCGGAGAACGGGACGGAATCAAGCACCTCGGTCGCCGTCAACAGCTTCGAGGGTGGCGCGACGTGCCTGGCCGAAGAGGTCGACTGCGCCTTCGATGATTTGGAAGCGCTCTACCTCTGGCCCGGCGACTCGGTGGACCTCGACGCCGCCGACGACTTCTACGTCGTCGTGGGCCTCGACTACACGCGCCTGACGGGCCTGGGCGGCCCCATGGCCGATTCGGTCACGGTTGGCGCTTACATCGTGGATACGGGCGTCGAAGGCCTGTTCCAGCCCTTCGCCGAAGTCGGTACCGACAACTATCGCCTCCAGCCGCTCAACGGCTTCCTGGGCGACGCGACGTTGTCGGGCAATGTGGACGCTCTGGTCCCCAACGCCTTTGCCGTGCACATCGGCCGCCTGTGTGACCGGTTCAACCTCGCGGAAGTCTGTCTGAATCGAGACATCGTGAACGTTGGCGAGCGGTTTGTACCCCTTGTGAAGCTGATCCAGAATCCGGTCACGGGTATTCGGCCGGACGCAACGCAGGTTGTTGCGCCGCGCCTGCTTCGCTTCGAGATCGAGCGGTAGGGGCGGGATGAACAGGAAGGAGCAGAAGGTGAATACGCCAGTGAGTCGCCGTCGATTTCTCTGCGCGGCGAGCGCAGTCGCGGTCATGACCGCAGCACCGCTTGCGGTCCGGTCGAGGGGCCGGGCATTCTTCGCGGTAGGCGTCGGGACCGTGGGCGCCCCGACCCGGCTCACCGGAAAACCGCGCAGGAACCAGAAGGGAGCGGCAGCATGAGCACCGACCAGTTCCGCTTCTCGATCACCTATGGTCAGGCTGACGACGCGAGTACCGACGGCGCCGTCGAGATCATGTTCGAGGAAGGCAACGAGACCGTCAGTCTCGTTGCGGACGTCGACGGTCGCCTTGACGCGGTCGGCGATGCGGTGATGACCGGGCAGATCGCCTTGGGGGACGACTTCGGCGCAGATACGGTCCAGGTCCGCCTGGTCCGGACCTCCGAGACGACGATGCGAATCGTCTTCAGAATCTACGCCGAGTTCGTTGTCAGAGACGTGACCTATCCCGAGTTCTACTACGAGTCCTACGGCAACCGGCTTTTCAACGAAAGCGTGATCGAGGACGTCCCGCTCAACTTCTCCTGATGGCCCCCTCGGTCGAAGGAAGGACGCCGGCCGTGCCGTTCCGAGCGAAGGCCTCCGGATGTATCGGGCGCCCGGCTTTCCAGCCGGAGCTGACGTATGCGGGCAAACCACTCGCAGGGCGTTTCATTCAGCTCTACGCCGTCGTGCACAATCGAGCGTCCCTTGCCAACGTCAGCCGCGGAATCGCCGAGTTTCTTTCGGTGTACAGCGGACCCGTTGGCGTCCAATCGATCACGGGTCTCGCACGACAATTGCCCGCCGGGTGCCGGGTCGGCACCGACGCTGCGGCGCCGATCGGCTTCTGCTATGCCACGCCGGACCTCGTCCGACCCCCGGCGCTGGCCCATGCCGTCCGCATCCTCGGTTTCGCCTGCGAAGCGGATCGCATACCGGATCGCTGGGTCGACACCTGCGCGGACTTCGATCTGATCGTCGTGCCGTCGCGTTACTGCGAGCGTGTGCTGCGGGCGTCGGGCGTGGAAAACGCGATCCTTGTCGCCCATCACGGCATCGGGCGGGCCTTCCGTCCGCGCCCCCGACCTCTCCGGGGCGCCGGACCCTTCGTGTTCTACTCGGTCGTCAACACGCGGATGCCCGACCGCAAGGGTCTCAGTCCGCTGCTCGAAGCATTCGCCGAGGAGTTCTCCGCCGAGAAGGTCACCCTTCACCTGCGCGGACTCGATCATGACGTCCTGCGAGCCGCGCTGGCTTCGGCCGGGCTTGACGGTGATCGTCGCATACGACTGCTCGACGCAGACGCCGACGAGGAGGACTACGCCGCCCACTTTGCTCGGGTCGACTGTACGGTCCAGCCCTCGCGTGCGGAGGGCTTCGGGCTCGTGCCGCTCCAATCCATCGCCTCGGGCACGCCGGTCATCACGCCCCAAGGGACGGGGCTGGCCGAGTACGTCACCGCCAGGAACGCCATCGTGCTGCCGGTGGGGCCCCTCGATGAGCCGCGTGATCCCTTCTACACGGCTGGACGTCAGCCCACCATTCTGGTCGACGACGTCCGGCGCTGCCTGCGGCTCGCCTTCGAGAACCCCGGCGCGGAACGCGCAAGGGCCCTGGCCGCGTCTTCGGGGCTGCGTCGCGAATTCTCCTGGGCAAGGGTCACGCGGCCGCTCGGCAAACTGCTCCTGCAGCTCGGTAACCTCCCGGACGCGACGGATCGAGCGAAGCTACTCGAGCCGCTGACCCGTCGGCGCTGAGACACGGTGCGCCTCGACTTTCTCATTGCGGGATTCAGCAAGTGCGGTACCACGACGCTGTGCGACCTGCTCGGGCAGCATCCAGAGCTGTTCATGGCGCCGCGAAAGGACGCGCCCGTGCTGCATCGGCTCGGAGCGCATACAGCACAGACCGCGTTCATGGAGAGATTCATCGGTGCGCGGAAAGGGCAGCGCTGGGGCTATGGGACGATCTGGGCGACCGACCATCAGTTCGAGGAAGCCGCGCGCGATCAGCTTCTACGCCTGTGCCCGGAGGTCAGATTGATCTTTCTGGCACGGGATCCGCTGCGCCGGATCGAGTCCTCCTTCCGGGAGTACCATCACAACCGCATGCAGCTGAGTAGACGGTTCCCGTACACCCTGAACGCAGCCTTCGATCGCCGCCCAGAACTCCTCAGCAACTCCTGCTATGCGGAGCGCTATGCCAACTATTCCGACGCGTTTTCACCGGCCCAGTGCCTGGTGATTCTCCTGGAGGACCTGGCGGCCGACCAGGCAGGGCAGCTCCGGCGCTGCTTCGAGTTCCTGGGCGTTGACGCCGACTTCGTCCCCGTGAAGCAGGAGCGGCTCAATCGGGGCACCAGCAAGCTCCAGGACACGCCGGCACTCCGTGAGCTGCGGCGGGCCGATCCGGTCATCGACGCCGCCCTGCTGCGGATTCCCTTCGACATCCAGACTCAGTTCCTTCCCACGCTCGGCTATCGGCGACCCTTTCCAGCGGTGCCGATCGCCTGGAGCGATGCCGCCTTCGATCGCCTGTTCCCGGAAGTGACCACCAGCGCCACCCGCTTCCTCGAAGGACTCGGTCGACCGCTCTCGGTCTGGCCACGCTTCGAGCGACTGATCGCCGGCGACCGCCGCTACGAATTCGGCGGTGAACCCTGATGGCGAAGATCGGGTTCCGACGCGCCACGCCATCGCCGCTCGCCGCGCCATCGCTGACGCGCTGGCACAATACGGGCTGGCTCGACGAGGAGCGCAAGCCCGGCGCGCCGGAATCCGCCTGGGGTCCCTGGCAGGGGCGCTTCGACTGGGTGCTCGACGGCAACGCGGAGCGCCGCACGCTGCTCGCCAATACGGACGCGGAACCTCGCTCCCTGTTTCTCCGCAGCGGCGATCTGTCAGTAGCGGTGAAGCAGGTGCTGCCGCGGCTGACGGCGGCGACCGTGGTCTACCTGGCGCGGGATGAGGTCCGGCTTACGGAGAAGATCCAGGACCTGCAGCAGCTCCTCGAGCATCCGCGGGTTTCCAGAGTATTCGCGGAGAACGTCACGGTCGACGTCCCGGGGCTGACGGCGATGCCTGTGGGCTTCCGCACGCGCGAGCTGGTGACCCACCAGGGCGGGGCGGACTTCGAGGCACAGCGCAGCATCATCAGCCAGGAGAGCAAACGTCGAACGGTCCTCGTGGTGAAGCACCCGGAGTTCGAGGACGAGCGAGACTCCGGGCGGCTGCGCGCTCTGGGGCTGATGATGCGCAAGGAGCTCCTCCTCGCGCGACGCCGCTTCGGAAACGAGCTCGGCCTGCCGCTCTGGCGGGAGCTGAGCCACCAGCGTTTCGCGCTCATGGGCTGGGGCCTGGAGCGCGACACGTCGCTCCCGTGGCAGGCGCTCGGCCTGGGGACCATCCCGATTCTCCGCCGATCCCGCGCCAACGCGGTCTACGCAGATCTTCCAGTGCTGCTCATCGACGACCTTCGGGAGCTTACTGCCGCCGGTCTCGATCAGCGGTGGCGGGAGCTCTCACCGCGCCTCGCGGATACCGACGCGCTCCACCCGGACTTCTGGTGGCACCGCATCGCCCGGCACCTGCGGCCGCTGCGGCGCGCCTTCCTGGTTGTCGGCCCCGAGTCCAGCGGAACGCACTTCGTGACGGAGATGCTCATCGCGGCCGGCTGCCACGGTCACGCCGGAGATCATCCGGACTGGGAATCGGGCTGGACCGAGGGTATCGAGGATACGCAGCCCTGGGACCACACCCCGCCGACCACGGAGGACCCGGTCGTCTGGCGGAAGAGCGTCCCGCACGGCGGCGCCTGGCCCGACCTCACCCGCGTAGCTCGGGGCCTCGTCAACGGGGGCTACGCGGTCACGATGCTCGTCGTGAACCGGGACCCGCTGGCTACCGCGCCCTCGCAACTCCGTTGGAAGCATGTCCGAGACCTGTCGACGGGCTTCGGGCAGATCGAACGCGCTCTCGCCCACTGCTATGCCCAGGCGAGGGCGGCCGATGTCCCGACGGTGACGGTGAGCTACGAGGCGCTGATCGGCAGCGACGCCGCGCGACGGCTGCTGCTGGGCCGCTTGCGGCTCGATGCCCGGGGCGCCTTCCTTGAGATCCGCCAGCGAAACGAGGATCGCTACCGCGAGCTCGAGGTAGCGCTTGCGGCGGAGGCACCGAAGGTTGCCGCGTTTCCGGAGCACTGGTTTCCGGTATCGGCGGAGCGGTGGCTGGAGACGGCCCGCCGCGTTCGCGAAGGCCAGCGGCGCATGGCGGAGCGTCGCGTCCTCATCTGCGGCATCGCGCGCAACATTGCCGCGACCTTCGAGCGTACGCATGGCTGGCTCGAGCGGCTCGGTCAGGCCTTCGACGATTACCGGATCTTCGTCTTCGAAAGCGATTCCGACGACGCCACGCCGCAGCTTCTCCAAGCATGGGCCGCGGGCCATCACCACGTGACGGTCCGATCGGCGTCTTTCGGTCATCCGCGTTGGACACGGGATGCGAATCCCGAACGCCTGGCGGCCCTGGCGACCTGCCGCAACCAGTACCTCGACCACGCGGCCAGCACGCCTTTTCCCTTCGATCTCCTGCTGGTCGTCGATCTGGACCTCCCGGACGGCGCCAGCCATGCGGGCGTCGCCCACTCCCTGTCTTTCGACGGTTGGGATGTCATCGCCAGCAACGGTTTACTCCTCCCACCCGACGGGCCTCCCGATCTGGATCCCATGCACTTCGACGCTTTCGCCTTTCGCCCCGTGCCGGGCGATGGTCCCGGCACCTTCTCCGAGATCAATGCGCTTCGCTTCGAGCGAGGCGCAGCGCTCGTATCGGTCGGCTCGGCCTTCGGCGGTCTCGCGCTCTACAGCCGCCATGCCGCGTTGAGCGGTGCGCGCTACGACGGCCCGGACTGCGAGCACGTCGTCTTCCACGAGGCACTCCGAGATCGGGGCTACGCGCGACAATTCCTGAATCCTCACCAGGTGGTCATCCATCGTGGAAGCCCCTGGGAAGCGGACCGATGATCATCATCACTCGCGCCGAGCAGGCGGCCAGCACGATCGAGCACAGCCTGGGTACTGCGGAGTACAGCTACTACTTCGTCCTCGAGGCGTTCCGGCCGCTCCTTGAACGTATCGGAACGGTGGTCACGGTCGGCGAAGCGCGCCCCATGACCTGGAATCCGATTGGCGTCTGGTATCAACTCGAGGAGCGGCGCGAACCGGCAAATCCGAGGGTCGAGGTCGGTGCGATCAAACAGATTTGCCGAACCGCCGGCGAGCCCTGCGTCTTTCTCGATTTCTCGCCGCCGCACCGGATGGCCTTCGACGTGGCCTGCCCGGCCGCGCCCGTTTTCGCCTGGGAGTATGACGACATCCCCAACGAGACCTGGGCCGGCGATCCGCAGCAGAACTGGGCGGCCGTGCTCGAGTTCGTCGGCGCTGCCCTCGTACACTCGAACCACGCACTCGAGGCCGTCAACGGGGTGCTGCATGCCCCCGTGTCCGTGGCCGCGATCCCGGCGCCCATCTACGATCGCTTCGCGAGCGTGCCGAACACGGCGGATCGGACCGATCCGCTGGTGTTCTCCGTCGACGCACGAATCCATGACTCCCGGCGACGCCCCCAGGTCGCAGCGACCTCAGCGCTGGCGGCAACGGCGACGTTCACGATAAGTCGGAGCGCCACGACCAGGCACTCTCGCGTTAGGGACCCGGTCAGACTGTCGATCGACGGCGTGCTGTATACGGCGGTGCTGAATCCCGCAGATGGCCGTAAGAACTGGCGCATGATCGTTCAGGCTTTTATCGCCGCGCTCCGTGATCAGGAGCGCGCAACGCTGCTCCTGAAGTTCGTTCACCGCGAACCGGAGACCGGGCTCGAGGCGCTTGCGGCGCTCTGTGCATCAGAACAGCCCTTTCGGTGCCGCGTTGTGGCCATGAACGCCTTTCTCTCCGACAAGGATTACCGTCGCCTCGCGGGACGTTCGCAGTTCGCGGTCAACGCCTCCAGCGGCGAGGGGCAGTGCCTACCGCTAATGGAGTACATGTCCTGCGGGACACCGGCCATCGCGCCGGACCACTCGGCGCTGGCGGACTACATCGGCGGCGAAAACGCCTTCGTCGTCGCATCCGAGCCCAAGGCGACCGGCTGGCCGCACGACCCGCGGTCGATCCTGCGGACGCGCCACCATCCGCCGGTTCCGGCGTCGCTGGTTCGGGCCTTCGAGGACAGCTATCGCTGCTTCGTCGAGGAACCCGAGCGCTACCGCGCGATGTGCCAGAACGCCCGGGAGACCATGCAGGCGCACTGCAGCGACGCGGTGATCGAACCGAGGCTGCGGGCATTCATCGAAGCGCTCGGGGCCCGGCCTTGACCGGCGTCCGCTTCGTCATCGTCAGCGCGCCCAGATCGGGGACTCACATGCTCCGAACCGCGCTGCGCCGCCATCGCGGCATCCGCTGCGAGTCGGAAGTGTTCAATCCGGATTTCCTCGACGACGCGCCCTATGACGACAGCCTCGGCGCGGCGGAGATCCTGGATCGTTTCATCTTCGCCGACGACGGCACGGACCGGGCCCGCGGGTTCCTTCTCCACCGCGGCGGCGCGCGCTTCGGGGACTGGCCCGAGCTCTGGGAGCAGCTCGCAGGCGACCGGAAGCTGCGGATCATCCTGCTGCACCGCCACGATCTCCTGCGACGCTTCCTCTCGCACCAGCGCATGCGGCTCACCAATCGCGGCCTGACCATCCGGCCTTTCGTACTCAGCGCAGCCGCGCTTCGCGCCGATTTCCGGATCCGTGAGGACGAGCTCGCCCTCGCCCGGCGACGATTCGCGGCGCACGAGTGCCTCCAGGTGAGCTACGAGGACCTTTGCATGCGCCAGGACGGCACGCTGCGGCGCATCCAGGCCTTTCTCGGCGTCAGGAGCGTTCGGCTGGAGCCTCGGACGAGCCGGAATCCCGTTGCGTCACTCGAGGCGCAAATCGCCAATCTCCCGGCGCTCCGCCAGGCGTTCCAAGGAACACGCTGGGCGTGGTTCTTTCGTTCGGAGCGCGTGCCGGTGGCGGCGGCTGTGGGCACCCGGCCAGACGAGACTCAGGCGCCACCGCGAAAGGAGTAGTCGAAATGCACGATATCGTAGCGAAACAGCTCCGCCACGAGGTTTCGGGTCGCCCGGTTGTAATAGCTTC